>CALEUX010000017.1 GCA_937920475.1 uncultured Marinilabiliaceae bacterium | reverse complement strand
ATCATTATAATCTCTTATGGTATCAAAGAACTATCGTTTCTCTGAGGCGGAAAGTAAGCCGCAAGAAAATAAAACCTTCTGGATTCCTCATGAATTAGAGCATTTAATCATTTCCAAAATTTTTTACCGGACACCAATGATAAAATTTAAACAGTTACTTACATTTTTCCCCGATTCGTATGATTAAGAATTATCGGATGACTTTTATAATTGTTGAAACGAGTTTCCGAATATAAAAAGTCATCCGATGGTGTTTATATGCTGTGTATTACGCTAAGTTCCAGCCGTCGCGATATTGATAATGCAGCATTTTGGTGGCCTCTCCATCTTCATCGTCAATAAATGTTTCGGTGGCAGGGTTCCATTTAATGGTGCGTTTCAGTTCGCAGGCAATGTTACCCAATGTACAAACGGTGCAGCTACGATGACCAATTTCCACAGGAACAACCGGGTCGCGGCGATTCTTAACGGCATCAATAAAATCAATCTGATGTGGAATTTTTGTTTCGTAAGGTCCTGAATCGGCAACTAAACTGGCTGGTGGTAAAAATTTATCATCCGATGCTTTAAAATGCCCTCGTGAAACTTCAATCCAGCCATCTTTACCAATAAATTTAACACCTTTGGTCATTTGTGCATTAAATGGTTCCGATGTCATTACAGTGCCATTGGCATAAACGAATTGCATGAATTCGGTACCATCGCCAATGGGTGAAATTTCAACCGGACCGCTGTTGTCCATGCCAAGTGCCCATTGAGCCACATCAAACATGTGAGCGCCCCAGTCGGTAGTAAAACCGCCTCCCATTTCCTTGTACCAGCGCCAGGCGCCCCAAAGTTGTTCATCCTGAGCCGGGTCGAGCGAAATGGGCGGATTAAGTTCGTGGTTAAAATGAATATAATTGGGCAAACAGGCCAACCATAAATCCCAATTTAAATCGGCCGGAATGGCTTCTTCTGGCAAATTATACGGAATTGGAGGTGCACCTACATAGGCATGTACTTTTTCAACTTCGCCCAAAGCACCACTTTGCACCAATTGAGCAGCGTGCTGGAAATTCGGGTCGGAACGTTGCTGGCTGCCAACTGCCAGAATACGATTGTTTTCGCGCACTGCTTTTACCAGTTCCTGTCCCTCTTTTATAGTGAATGTTAAAGGTTTTTCAAGATACACATCTTTCCCTGCTTTACAGGCTGCTATGGCTATCATGGCATGCGAGTGGTCGGGGGTAGCAATTACAACGGCATCAATATCGCTTCGTTGAAGTAAGTCCTGGTATCTTTCGTAAGTTTGCACATCAACCGAAATACCGGCTTTTTGGTAATGGGCTTTTACAAGTTTCTCGAAACGCTTACGTTTAATCCCGTATACATCGCAACCTGCCACGGCTTTTACGCCGGGTATCTGCATAAAGCCATCGAGCAAAAACATGGCCTGACGCCCCATTCCAATAAAGCCTAGTCGCAAATCGGCATCAACCACTTTTTTTCTGCACGATAGCATGGTTGAAAACATCGCCATACCTGCCATTCCAACCGCAGCAGTTCCTAAAAACTGGCGGCGCGACACTCCTTTTTTAATTTGATTTTCCATTGGTGTGAATTTATTAGTGTGATTTATTGTGTTTACGGTAATAAAAATAGCAAGAAATTGGAACCAATAGGTTAATTCGTCTATTTTTTTCGAAAAACATTGGCCATGGTTTTTCCTATTACATCAATTTTTTCGATGGTTTCAAGTAGTGACGGATTGGTGAGGTCAACTTCCTCGTTTTGCAACGGGCTCGATTGGGCCGGATAAATTAAAAGAAAGTTTTGCTCCTGAAAGTACTTGTTGACGTATGCCGGTATTTTGGTCATTGCTTCGTGGTACGATGGTAAATTTTCGCGACTGAGAATAATTGTAATGTTGTCATCTTTTCTGAAATCTCTCGATAAAACCGGAAAATCTTCCCAGTCGGTAAAATTATTAAACTCAATTTCAATAGGATGTTTTACCTGTATGTCATGTATAATTTTTTGTGTTTGTTCGGATGTATAGAAAACTATGCGGGCACCGGTATTAAGGGCAATATTCCAGATTTTAGCCATCCAGAACGAAAAGCCATATTCATACTCGGCATTTACCGGAACTATAACAATATGTCGCTTAATGGTTGATATGGGCTGAAAAGGATGGTAAATAAATGTAGTTATATTGCTGTTAGCCAGAATGCTGTCGGTTAGCTTGCCCAGAAAGGAATCTGATAGGCCTTTCCTGATATGAAGCCCAAGGATTAAATCGGTTATGTTTTGTTCTTTAATAACATGAGTGATGCCTTTTACCGGGTTCGTATCGTAACGCAACAACGATTTAATATCCAAATCAATGGCCGAAGCCGCAATTTTAGCTTTTTCCAATAGCTTTTTAGCCTTGCTTTCTGCGTCATATTCGGCCTTGTCGCTGTTTATTATATTAATTGTATATAATCCTTTTTTGTTGCTTTTTGATTTAATAATGGTGCTTAAATTAATAAGTTCTTCAATGGTGTTCGGATTGCTTACTGGGATTAACAAACGCTCTTTTAAATTTTTCGGTACTTCGTACGATTGGTCGGTAAGTGCTATATTTTTGGCGCTTTTTTGGGTGGCAAATGATGCAATGGTACAGGTGGCTAAAATCATTACAATCGTTCCGTTTAAAATGCTGTCGCTCAATAGTCTTATGGGTTCACCGTTATTCTGGTAACCTAGTATAATATTGTATCCAATTAAAACAGCGGCTAAAGTGGCGGCTGCTTGCGAATTGGTTAAACCAAAAATGAGTTTGCGTTCGTCTAAGCTGAATTTAAAACTTTTCTGGGTAAGCCATGCAGCTGAAAATTTGGCTCCTGTTGCAACCAAAGTCATTACAATGGCCACAAAAATTGTTTCAAGATTGCTGAATGCCCTGTAATCGATGAGCATACCCACGCCAATTAAAAAAAACGGAATAAAAATGGCGTTGCCAACAAAGTTTATCCGGTTCATTAAAGGCGACGTACGTGGTATTAATCTATTGAGCGCCAATCCTGCCATAAAAGCGCCAATAATAGCCTCAATGCCTGCTATTTGAGAGAGTTTGGCGCCTAAAAATACAATTACCAGAACAAAAATGTATTGCGAAACATTATCATGATAGCGTTTAAAAAACCAGCGGGCAATTCGGGGAAACAGAAAAAGAATGATGGCCGTAAAAGCTACAAAAGCGATTAATAGTTTAAGCCAGAAGTTGTTATTTATTTCTCCGGTGGACATACCCACAATGATGGCCAGAACCAAAAGGGCCAGAATGTTGGTTATCAGCGTGCTGCCAACTGAAATGTTAACCGCACGGTTTTTGGTGATACCAAGCTTGCTTACAATAGGGTAAGTTATGAGCGTATGCGATGCAAACATACTGGCTAATAATACCGAGGTAATAGCCGAAAATCCTAAAACATACATTCCTGCCAGTGTTCCGGCAACCATTGGAATAATAAAGCCATATAGTCCCAGCAGCGTACTTTTTCCAACGTTTTTTTTGAAATCGTTCATGTCAATTTCAAGTCCCGCCAGGAACATAATGTACAACAGACCTGCTGTTCCTGATAAAATTATTCCGCTGTCGCGAGCTATCAGGTTTAACCCGAATGGTCCAATAATTATACCGGCCAGAATCATGCCCAACAAATGTGGAATTTTCACCCGGTCGGAAAGTATTGGTATTAACAGAATTATTAATAGTATAATCAGGAACTTTAATACCGGGTCGGAAAATGGAAGTTGTATATTAAAGAAGCTTAAATCCATGCCAAAAAATTATAGCAATAAAGGTAGGAATTTTGTTTTTTATTAACCAATTTAACTTAATTCCTTATCATAATCAGCATGAATTTCTGTAAGATTTTGAGTTTTATCCAATTTGGCTATATTTGCGTTAAGTCCTTACTTTATCTCATTGCCAATGCAAAAAGTTACCGATTTTTTATCCAGCATCGACAGCCTCATCGGAGGGTCGCAATGGTTTATTTATTTGCTTTTAGGAACCGGATTGTTTTTTACCATATATCTGGTTTTTCCGCAAATACGCTATTTTAAATATGCCTTAAAAATTGTCAGAGGAAAGTTCGATAGGGAAGGCGATGAGGGCGATACCAGCCATTTTCAGGCGCTCACAACAGCCCTCTCAGGCACGGTTGGTACCGGGAACATTGCAGGAGTGTCATTGGCTGTGCATTTGGGTGGTCCGGCTGCTTTATTTTGGATGTTAATGACCGCCATGATTGGTATGACCACCAAATTTGTTGAGGTTACCCTTTCACATAAATATCGCGAAAAGGCTTCTGATGGCTCAATTGTGGGAGGCCCCATGTTTTACATGAAAAAACGCCTGAATATCCATCTGCCTCAGGGCAAAGTGATAAAAAGCGGGAAGTGGATGGCCATTGTTTTTGCTATTGCTACTGTTTTTTCTTCGTTTGGCACAGGTAGTTTGCCACAGATTAACAGCATTTCCAACTCTTTATGGGAAACATTTTCTATTCCGCACATGGCTACCGGTGCTGTTTTAACTATTTTACTTGCTTTTGTGATTGTTGGAGGCATTAAACGCATCGCCAAGGTTACTCAGACGTTAGTTCCGGGAATGGCTATAATATACTTCATCGGTGCGTTTCTGGTCATTGCGTATAATTATGAAAATATTCTGCCTTCATTGGCTTCGGTAGTGAAAGATGTTTTTACAGGGGCTTCTGCTACAGGCGGATTTTTGGGCGCGACAGTTGCTTTTGCCATTAACCGCGGGGTAAACCGTGGTTTGTTTTCCAATGAGGCAGGCCAGGGTTCAGCTCCTATTGCTCACGCTGCTGCACGTGCACACGAGCCGGTTTCTGAGGGTTTGGTGGCTTTGCTCGAACCTTTTATTGATACTATTATTATTTGTATGCTTACCGGGATGACGCTGCTGGCTTCAGGAGTCTGGAATGAGAAACATGAGAATCGATTTCAAATGGCCGATCTTGAGATTCTTAATGGCATTTATGAAGATGCTTCTGATGCTGGGCGTGAAGTTCTGGGAAACCATGTTAATGGCGAAAAAACGTTGGAGTTGTTCAGCGGTGTTTTGAATATTGATAACGGAACTATTTCAAATGAAGTTAGCGTTATACATGCCCGCTCGTTGGCTTCTAATATACGCGTGGTAAGAGGTAAAGATAATTATAATGGCGAACTTAGAGTAAACAAAGGCAAAGTATTCATGCCCGAAGGAGTTAGTATGTTTGGCGAATCGTTATTACACAGCGCCCCGCTTACCACAGTGGCTTTTTCCCGAAGCTGGCTCGGAATTTATGGAAAGTACATTGTGGCCATTGGAATTCTTTTATTTGCTTTCTCCACAGCCATTTCATGGTCGTATTATGGAGGACGGGCTATGACTTACCTGTTCGGCATTAAATCAATTATATGGTATAAATTGATTTACGCCATAGGGTTTTTTATAGCTTCGTTTGTTGATACAACAATTATCTGGGTATTTTCGGG
>CALEUX010000016.1 GCA_937920475.1 uncultured Marinilabiliaceae bacterium | reverse complement strand
TTATAAAATTTTATAAAAAATATGACATGACAAACAGTTAATTATATTTATTGTTTTTTTATTGCAATAATGATTGAGATTTTATCAAAATTAGACTATCACAAAAATCACACTTAAAATATGTTGATTTAATATTGAATTATCATATTTTAATTAAAATATGATAGGTGATGTTGTTTTTTTTGAAAAATTAATAATTTTGCTCCCGTTTTTAAGAAATATTAAGCCACGTTTAATTTGTTAAGTCCTGTTTAATTTTTATGTTTGTAACCGAATAATTAGGATTTTTCCAATCTGAATTTGTTGGTATTATTTGAAAATGATTAAATATCAACATAAAACCGATTGAATAATTTAATGGCAGAAAAGGTAAAATGATGAAGCGATTGGGTGAACGTATCAGGAAAAGACGGGAGTCTCTGCAGTTACAACTCAATGAGGTTGCCAAAACTGCCGGGATTAGTGCCAGTGCTTTATCACAGATTGAAAATGCAAAGGCATTTCCATCTATCATTACGCTGAAGGCCATATCAGATGCATTAAACTCCACAGTTGGAGAGCTGATTGGTGAATCAGAAAGCATGAACCGAAATCCTTTGATGAAATATTCTGAAAAGAGATTTGTTGAAAGTAATTCTTCAGGTACAGAATTGTATCTTCTCTCTCATCATGAGCTGGGAAAACAAATGGACACCTATTTATTGGTGTTTGCACCGGGTTCCGACTCTACTGGTTTTTTTAAGGAACACGCCGGTCAGGAGTTTTGCCATGTAATCTCTGGAGAGATGCAATTTGAACTGGAAGAGGAGACTTTTTTATTAACGAAAGGAGACAGCCTCTATTACAATTCTTCACGTTTGCATTTTGCTGTAAATAGAAGCGTGAAACCAGCTGAATTACTTTGGATTGTAACACCAGCCAGTATATAAGGCATCCTTTCAATTTTAGTGTTAAATAGTCAGGTTAAACAATAAAACCAATAATCATGAACATGCTCAATGAGTTAGACAGACTGGGAATAGAGGTTCCTCTCCAGGTTAGAGAACTGCTGTCTCAGGCTCTGGAGGTAACAGTTTTTAATTCTTCTGATGAGTTGGTAGACGCCAGCTTAGGTGGTCCCAACAATGATTTTTTTGAGGTAAAATACGATGTGCCCGGTAAGGGTGAATATGTGGAAGCGGTTGTTCACAGAGTTTCAAATGGAGTTTCGGCTAATTATACCGAATCTTACATGAGACGTCGCGACCCGGATACATTAGTAATTGCAGACGATCAGCCAACCGACCATCCACGCTTTAAGGATGTTTTTGGTTATGATTTCGAGGGTCTTCGAAAAGAAACCTTTGATTGGATGAAAAAACAAAAATTAGCAACTTATTTGTATTACGCGGGCGACTTTCCTGCCGGAGTTGGCGGAGTTGTAATTGCTCCTGCTAATGCAGGTTTTTTTGCGCTTGGGTTAGCCTTTTTACAACGAATAATTCCAATTAATGCAATTCCTGACGGATTTAAAATAGAATCAGCTATTTATGTTGCGCCACCATTCAGGCATACTCATTTTAATGGTAAGCAAAAGGTAATTCACAACCGTTTGGATGGCTTGCACGAAATGTATTCTTACAATCTATATCCCGGTCCAAGTGCCAAGAAGGGCCTTTATGGGGTGCTTATCTCAAAAGGGGAAAAGGAAGGTTGGGTTGCTGCTCACTGTTCTACTGTACAAGCAATTAGCCCATATGATAATACTACTGTATTTATGCATGAAGGCGCCAGCGGAGGGGGAAAAAGTGAAATGTTGCAGCACATAATCCGCGAGCCCAACGGTGAGGTTGTTATTGGTAAAAATATAGTAACAGACGAACAAAGAAACATTAATATTCCTTTATTTTGTTCTTTTAATCCTGTTACAGATGACATTGCTTTGTGTCATACCAATTACCAGAAAGGAAGAGGGAAATTATCATTATATGATGCAGAAAATGCTTGGTTTATTAGAACCGATAGTATTACAAAATACGGAGATGATCCTTCTCTTGAAAAATTAACCATCAATCCTCCTCGTCCTGTTTTATTCCTTAATATAGAGACAAAACCAAATGGTATTGCTCTGGTATGGAATCATAAATTGGATGCTCCTGGTAAACCTTGTCCTAATCCGCGTGTTGTATTGCCCCGCGATATCGTTTCCAATGCGGTAACCAAACCCGTTACGGTTGATATTCGCAGTTTTGGAATACGCACCCCGCCCTGTTCTGCCGAAAGCCCATCGTATGGTATTGTAGGGATGTTCCATATATTACCTCCTGCATTGGCCTGGCTGTGGCGTCTTGTTAGTCCACGCGGGCATGCCAATCCTAGTATAGTTGGTACAGGTAATATGGAAAGTGAAGGAGTTGGATCTTATGGTCCATTTGCTACAGGCCAAAGGGTTCCACAAGCCAACCTTTTGCTTGAACAAATTATTAACACTCCTCGGGTACGTTATACCTTGGTTCCTAACCAGTATATTGGTTCATGGAAAGTTGGTTTTAAGCCGCAATTGCTTATGCGCGAGTATCTTACTCGTCGTGGAAATGCCAAATTTCCAGCCGAACAGTATCAGCCAGCCAGATGTCCGTTGTTGGGTTATGAACTGAATTACGTTACCATTGAAGGTGCAAAAATACCATCCCGATTCCTGAAGGTTTATAAACAACCTGAAGTAGGAGAGGAAGGCTATGATAAAGGCGCTGAAATGTTGTACGATTTCTTCAAAAAGGAACTGCAAAAGTACCTGCAGCCCGAATTACTCCCATTAGGACGCAAGATTATTGAGGCCTGTTTAAATGGAGCTTCAGTTGAAGAATACAACCAGCTGTTACCTATGGAGTATCAGTATGCCTTCTTTAAAAAGAATAAATAATGAGTAAAGTAATCATCATAATGGGATCTAAAGCCGACCTTGAATGGTCGGCTCAGATTGCCAAAGCTGCACAAGGGTTTGGACTTACTGCTGAGATGCGTATAGCTTCAGCCCATAAAGTGCCTCTTAAATGTCTTGAAATTATTAAGCAGTACGAAACTGAAAATGTAGTTTTTATAACTGTAGCCGGACGTAGCAATGCATTAAGCGGTTTTAGCGATGCCCAAACCCATTGCCCGGTGATTGCTTGTCCTCCATATGGAGATAAATTTGCGGGTGCTGATGTGTATTCAAGCCTTCGTATGCCATCAGGGGTTGCTCCAATGGTGGTGCTTGAGCCTGATAATGCTGCTTTGGCAGCCGCCAAAATATTCGGCATTACAAATGCGAATATTAGAAGCAAGGTTGCTGCTTATCAGGAAGCTCAACGAAAGAAGCTGGACGACGACAATAATGCATTAATAGGAAAATGATTAGATCGGGGAAGGACATTATTTTTGCATCTAAATTAATTCGTGAGGGTAAGTTGGTTGCTTTTCCAACAGAAACAGTTTACGGATTAGGGGCGAACGGATTTGACGCGAAGGCTGTGGCACGAATTTTTGAGGCAAAAAAACGCCCTGCTTTTGATCCACTGATTTTACATATTGCTCAGTTCAGCGATTTGGAAAAGGTATTTGCAAAGCCTTTACCTAAATTGGTTCTGAAACTTGCCGAAAAGTACTGGCCGGGACCATTAACCATGGTGGCCACTAAAAACAGGCAGGTGCCCGAAATTGTAACCTCCGGGTTGTCAACAGTGGCTGTGCGAATGCCTAATCATCCCATTGCATTAAAACTCCTCAAACAAGCAGGAGTTCCGGTGGCGGCACCAAGTGCCAATCTCTTTGGCCGGTTAAGCCCTACCGAACCAGAGCATGTGAAGGAACAATTAACTAACATCGATTACCTTATTGAAGGAGGAAAATCGGTTGTAGGCATTGAGTCAACCATTATTGCAGTTAAAGAAAACAGTATTGAAATATTGCGACCTGGAGCCTTAACGGCGGCTCAAATCAGGAAAGATTTTCCGGGTATTGAGGTGTTTTTATCCGATACGGAGGAACACATTCAGGCGCCCGGGCAATTGAAAAGTCATTACTCTCCGGTTAAGCCATTGTATTTGGTGGAGGAAGAACCTGCGTATTTATCCGACAGGTCGGGCTTGATGGTGTTTGAACCATCCGGCTTTAGTGGACGAATGGCACCGGGTGTAAAAGTGCTCTCTTCAACAGGTGATTTACTTGAAGCAGCATCCAATATGTTTGCTGCTTTGCATGAATTCGAATCAGATGAAAACATCGACCGTATTTATGCCATGAAAGTAAAAGAAGAGGGAGTTGGTCTGGCCATTATGGACAGGCTAAAGAAAGCCGCATTTCGTTATTCGGAAATCGAAAACTATGCGGATGTTAATGTTGGGTGTTCGTAGAATGCCATAATAGTTAGTTAGTTGTTAAATGAGGAGTGCAATCGGAACGTCGGTTGCACTCTGATTTTTTTATGGCATTACCTATCTTATTAGTAAAATGTTGTTTTAAGGGCTTTTAACATTGTTAATCAATCGTTTGTCCGTTTTTTGGAAAGCACTTCCTTTAAAAATTTATCGGTTAATTCCATGGTTTCTGAGAACCACGGATTGAATAACCAAAATGTGTGCATGGTATTATCGTGCGTATAAACGCTGGTTTTAATTCCAAATGTGCTCATTTTCTGAATTATGTCGTCACGTCCGCTGTGAAATCGCGGAATAGAGCTATTGATAAACAACATGGGGGCTGTTTTGGAATTAACATGCGTTAAGGCCGATGCTTCAACTCGGCTTACTGAATCTTCCTCAACAGGTTTTCCAAACCATAATGTTGCTGCTGCTGATCGTCCGGGCCTGTCCTGACCTTCGCCCGATTCCGGGTGAATAAATGCCAAAATGCCATCCAGATTAACCACTGCTTGTACTTTGTTTGATTGGTTTCTGTATAACGGACCGGTAAAAGTGGAATGATTGTCGTTAATGGCTCCAAGCAGCGAAGCTATTTGTCCTCCGGCCGAATTACCCATCAACGCTATTTTATTCTTGTCAAAACCATATTTGCGTGAATTGTTTTTCACCCATCTGATGGCGGTCTGAACATCCATAACTCCGGCAGGGAAAACTGCTTCGGGCGATAAACGGTACTCAACACAAACAGCGGCATATCCCCTGCGGGCCAGTTCAAAGGCCATAGGCCACTCCATGGTTTTATTGCCACTGCGCCATCCTCCGCCATGTATCAATAATACTACCGGATGTTTTTTCTTTTTACTTTTTAGAGGTAATATTATGTCAACATGAAGATTGCGGTTATTGATGGTTGCATAAATCTGATTGCGATAAATTTGCAGTTGAGTGGTATCTCCAATTGGAGCAACAGTTATAAACGGATAACTCTGGATATGTTTGTTGTACTCTGATTTAACATTATAGGAGGTATCTAAAGGAAATCTTTCAAGGTTTACATTATTAACAGATTGGGCATTAGTTAAATTTGCCATTAGCAGAAATAAGAAAGCAAATGAGCTAAAAATTAAATTTCGTACTTTTTTAAGCTCTATCAATAAAAACATCAAGTTTGACATAGTTGGTGATTTTTAAAAGACAAACAATTCTGTTTAAATTTAGGAATATTTCATCTGTTTATAATTTTGTTTTTAATTTACCAGATAGCTTGTCCCGATTAATCGGGAGAACTCGCCAATAATCATGTGCCTGTGTGTCGAAACGTTCGACATGACTCGTTTCGTGTAGTGTATTTCCTTTTAATAGAATCTTACTATGGAAAAGCGTTATCTTGAAAATATACTTGGTCAGGAAATAATGACTATCAGTCCGCTTTCAGGAGGTTGTATTGCAAATACGCAAAAAATCATCACTATTTCGGGCAATTGTTATGTTTGCAAAGAGGTAAATGGTGATGCCGGAATTAAGGAAGCAAATGGATTACGCGAACTTCAAAAAAGTGAAGCAATTCGAGTACCGCATGTCATTTTTGCCGGATTGGGAGTTGTTGTTATGGAATTTATTAATTCGGGTACTCGACACGGTCATTTTTTTGAGGTTTTTGCGAACCAGTTGGCCCAATTGCACCAGTTTAGTGGAGTTGCATTTGGCTTTTTTGAGGATAATTATATTGGCTCAACACCACAAATTAATAAACCGGTGAGTACTGACTGGCTTTCGTTTTATTTTGAAAACAGGCTTTTGCTTCAGTTTAAATTGGCCGAGAAAAATGGCTATGCCGACAATAACTTCAGAATGCTATTTTACAATCTGGAGCAACGCTTACCCAATATTTTGGCTGGTAGCGAAGAGTTGCCGGTTCTTTTACATGGCGATTTGTGGGGAGGTAATTATATGGTTGATGAGAACGGATTGCCGGTTTTAATTGATCCGGCAGTTTATTATGGGCATCGCGAGGCCGACTTGGCAATGACAAAATTGTTTGGGGGATTCCCGGCCTCTTTTTATGCGGCCTATAAAGCTGCCTATCCGCTTAAACCCGGCTATGAGTATCGTGAATCGGTTTATACTTTGTATCATGTGTTTAACCACCTCAATCTTTTCGGATCAGTCTATAAAGCTCAGGCAATACAATTAATGAAGCAGTATATGTAAGAATTGGGCATTAGGTAACGGTTTAAATTTAGGCTTCTGATTTTATTAAAGACTATTAGAATTTTAGACTTCAGACAGATAGATTAGACTAAACTAAACAGAAAGTGTAGACAAACAAGACGGTTAAGCCATTTTGCATATATTCAGCATGTTACTTTTTTATCTTTTTCCGATAAACCGGAACACGTGTCTAAGCGTCTTTCCCCGATACTCGGGACTTCGCGTCTTATGTCTAAGAAATAATTTTAAACAGTTTCAGAGTATTTATACAAAGCCTCTTGTTTCCGCAATAATCACAACCATTTCTACAATTTCCTCATCGGACATGGTGGCGCAGTTGAAAAAAGCATCGAAGAAATCAATGTCGGGACGGTCTTTTTCGAAATAATTCCTGAATTGTGCCCGACGTCGGTCCATTTCAAGAGCCTCTTTTTTGGCTTCTGATATGCTCATTCCGTAAGTGTTGGCAACTTCCTGTGCTCTCCAGTCAAGCGGAGCCTGTAACTTAATATGGAACGATTTTTCGAAGTTTTTTGTAATGGATTCGCCAGCCCTTCCAACAATTACAACATTCCCTTCTGATGCTGCATTAAATATAAAGCGGGCAATGGTGTTTTTAATTTTTACATCGCCAGGATAAAATTCATCTGAGAAGAATAAAGCCAGATTTTCGAAAAAACCACGGGTTCTGTAATCTGACAAATCCTGAATAAGGGATGGCGATAATTTAAGTTCCCGCGCCGATTCTTCAATGATTTCTTTGCTGATCCACCGCCATTCAATTTCTCGCCCTAACCGGCGGTTTTTTTCCGAAAGGGTTTCAGACAGTTTACGTGCAATTCGCCTTCCGGGGCATCCGTACTCACGCGAAATGGTTATGACTGGTCCGGGTGCGTAAAAATCGAGGCCACTGCTTTTACGCTTGCCTGTACGTTCACGCATGTATTTCAGAAAAAGATTGTCCATGGTAATTTATTGAATTACGGTTTGGTAGAAGTTTTTTCTGGTTTTAATTAATGAATTTAAATAAAGAACCTAAAACCAGTGCTCTATTTATGGATGAAAATAAGAATAAACCATGAAAAATCAAAGCATAAAAAAAGGACAGATTAAAAAATCTGTCCTTTCCCCTTAATCAGCTTGTGAACCAAATCCAAGTCAATGAAAAAATCTGTACTGCAAAGATGCATAAAATCACAGTAAATAAGGTTTAAACGGTGTTAATCGTTGTTAATTATTCGTGAGTAGGATTTTGTTTGAGAAGTATGTTAGTCAAGGTAGAGATAAAAATAAAAAAGGACAGATTAAAAATCTGTCCTTTCCCCTTAAATCAGCCTTTGTTAACCAAATCCAAATCTATGAAAAAAAAACTATTACAAATATCGTTTATTATTTCGTGAAAGAGTTTAAAATCAAGTTAATTGATGTTAAACTTTCAGGGCTTTCCTGATTGTTTTTTTGAAACGATTTTCAAATATTGATTAAAACGTTTTTTTTATTAAAAGGTTACTTTTTTTCTGTTAAATAATTATGAGGCTGATAGAATGATTTGTTTTAGAAAGGAATCGCTTGTCTGGGTTATTTTTAATGTTCAGAATATGAGGGTTATACGGAGTCTGTGTAGATGTGCTTTTACTCATAAAAAAAGGATAGTTATAAAAACTATCCTTTTAAAACCGATTAACTAAATCCAGGTTTTATTAAAATCCCCATGCAAAGATGTTAAGTTTCTGATTAAATGCAAAATGCACAAATGTTAAATATTGTTAAGTAATTTAATTTACTGATCTCATATAAGCATTATCAAAATAAAACGAAAGAAGTTGTGGTTATGATACCTTTATATCTACTTTTTATGAATTAAAACAAAACGTTTTGACAGGTGATGTTAATTAATTTTTATTTTTGTATATCAATGCAGCTATTTGGTTTGAGAAGTACCTTATGGCTTAAAAAAACTATTAATCATTTGAAAAATAAAATCTATGACTACCGGAACATCTGTACAAGGGAATAAATCGTATATATTTCCTCTTTTTATTGTAGGAATTATGTTTTTTGCCATTGGTTTTGCGCTTGGCATTAACAGTTATTTGATTCCGCTTTTAAAGAAAGCACTCGATATCTCTTCGGGAGAGTCTTACCTGGTTTTGGCTGCCACTTTTTCTGCTTTTTTAATTTTTGGTTATCCGGCTTCGTTGGTAATTGGCAAAATTGGTTATAAAAAAACCATGGCTTTGTCGTTTATAATGTTTGCTTTAGGCTTTTTTCTTTTTATACCATCAGCAAAGCACGAAAGTTTAATCCTTTTTCTGATTGCCTCTTTTATTAGTGGTATGGGGAATACTTTTTTGCAAGCCTCGGTAAATCCCTATATTACCATTTTAGGGCCCATTGAGAGTGCGGCAAAAAGGATGAGTATTATGGGTATTGCTAATAAGCTGGCCTGGCCTGTAGCCCCTATGTTTTTAGCTCTGGTAATTGGGAAAAGTGTTGAAGATGTGCAGTTGGGTGATATTTTTGTTCCCTTTGTTATTATAATAGCTGTTTTTATTATTTTAGGTGTTTTGGCATTTCTGTCGCCACTTCCGGAGGTTAAGGCTGCCGGCGAGGACGACTCAAGTATTGAAGATTGTCCCTATGCGGCCAATAAAACCTCTGTTTGGCAGTTCCCTCATCTTTTATTAGGGGTTTTAGCTTTGTTTCTATACGTTGGCGTTGAAACCATTTCGCTCAGTACGCTTGTTGATTACGCCGAAAGCTTAGGCTTAGCCAATCCCGAGCGGTATGCTTTAATTGCTCCAATTGGTATGGTTGTAGGTTATATATGCGGGGTATTGTTTATACCGAAATACATCAGTCAATCAAATGCTTTATTGGTTTGCTCCATACTTGCCATTTTTGGCTCATTTATGGTAGTGCTTACACCCGAGGCGGTTTCTATTTATTTTATAGTATTTATGGCTTTGGGTTGTTCTTTAATGTGGCCCGCTATTTGGCCTTTGGCCATGGTCGACCTTGGAAAATTCACCAAAGCAGGATCATCGCTTATGGTGATTGCCATTGTAGGTGGAGCGTTAATTCCAACTATTTATGGCTTTTTAAAAGATGTTGTCGGGTCTCAAAATGCTTATTGGTTATGTATTCCCTGTTTTCTGTATATTTTGTATTATGCTTTAAAAGGGCATAAAGTGAGAGTGTAAAACATCAAGAGAATTTTAGAAGTCAAAACTTGACTAAGTCTGGCATATTGATAAAATGTTGTCAATCGAGTCAGGTTTTGACTTCACTTAAAACAACTCTTCATCGTAAATATTCCATTCGTAATCTTTGGTTTTGGGGATAATTTTCAGATGCCCATCGCCTCGTGTTACTGTGGTTTTTGAAGGTATATTCCCTGAAATAACACAACCCGCTCCAATGGTAACTTCATCACCAATAACCGTGCCGGGCAAAATGGAACAATTGGCACCAATCCAAACATTATTTCCGATAGTGACTCCTTTAGTATGAGATGTTTGGCGATGGTCGTACTTGTAATGGTTTGTGGTAACAATAATAGTATTGGCCCCAATGGAAACATTGTCTCCCAATACCAGCCCCCCGGAACCGTTGATATAAATTCCGGGGTTATCGCCAGGATCGCACATGATGCCTTTTTTGATAGATTCCCAACCGATTATTTTACTTCTGAAATCAACAGGCCAGGGAACTGACCCGTTAATGCGTAAAATTTTCTGGAAGAAGAAATATCTTTTTAAAAGCTGATAATTCTTTAAATATCCTTTCCTGGGTCTTTTATATTGAGAATAGGCAATTTTTACAACCCATTTGAACAGGTTATTATCAAAAAAGAGAAGAATCTTTTGTAGCATAATTAAATTTAAAACGACTTGATAGATAAATAAGCCTTAAGAAAGGTAATTTTGTAATTATTGGCCAACTTGCACAAATTTAGTAATATTCGATAAATGGAAAAACCCGGCCGTTTGGCGCATGACTTTTTCTGGTACTTTATTGGTGCCTTTATTCCCATGATGGTTGGCATTGTAAAGACTACCGTTTTTACAAGGGTTTTTAGCGCCGATGAGTTTGGCCGGTATGGATTAGTGTATATCACCTTCTTAATAATTTCTGTTCTTCTCTTAACCTGGAATATGAATGTAATTTGGAGGTATTTCCATTATTTCAACAGG
>CALEUX010000015.1 GCA_937920475.1 uncultured Marinilabiliaceae bacterium | reverse complement strand
ACAGAGCGGTGGTCGGCGCTATGCGCCATAGATATTAATGTTAATGTTTTAAAGTCATCTTCCGATAAATTAACCTTCTGTCCTATTCTTGCCATAGGACAAAGATAAATTAATTCGTTTATTAAACAATCTTTACACTAGAAGTCTTTTCCCGATACTCGGGACTTTGCATCTAAGGAAAAACCTTAAGCAGCCAGATTATCCAATCAATGCTTTATACTCGTCGGCCGATAATAACTGACTCATTTCAGAAGGATCAGCAATTTCCAGTTTAATCATCCAACCACCTCCGTAAGGGTCTTTATTAACAAGTTCAGGCTGAACATCCAACTCCTCATTCACTTCAATTACTTTTCCGGAAAGGGGCATGTAGAGGTCTGACACAGTTTTCACAGCTTCAATGGTGCCAAAAACATCCTCCTTAGCCAAATCTTCGTCTTCGGTTTCAATTTCAACAAAAACAATGTCGCCCAATTCGCCTTGTGCAAATTCGGTAATGCCTACAATAGCAATATTGCCTTCAACCCGGACCCATTCGTGATCCTTGGTATACTTTAAACTCTCAGGTATATTCATAATGCGTTTTTAATATGGTTTCGCGCCAAAATTAGGTAATTTTTAATAATAACTTTATGTTATTTGTCTTGTTCCTTAAATTTACAATAATTCTTTACAAACTATTGCAATCAAATCAAATTAAAATTCTCAATTGTTATTGGGCCAGCGAAAAGCGGAAACTTACCCCAAAACTACTGTTGGTAATTGGGTAGCTCGACGAGATATAAGGCGAACTAACCTGCCGGTCGTAGAACATCTGCATGTTAAACCGGTCGCTTAAAACATAATCGGCGGTTAGCTTTAAAGTGGTAACTTTCTGCCCTGATGTCATCTGATTTAAGCCCTCTTCAATACGGCGAATAATTGAGAAATTATCGCGTACTGAGATATCTGCCCTCAGGTTAAGGTCAGACGACATTTTCCGTTGTCCCGATTTGGATCCTATAATCATGTCCATTTTATCAAATCGGTAACCAAGTCCAACCACCCACTCATTATTATAATTCTCAATGAGCTGGTTGTTGTTCAAACTCAGGTTCAGAATTCGTCCCTTCTTCAATTCAGCACGGGTTGAAATGTTATTTATCCATGTAATATTGAACTGAATCAACGGGGCATATTGCTCTGTTATGGATACGCCATTAATCTGGTATTTGGGAATAAAATTCCCCTGGGCATCGCGCACAAAGCTAAATCCATCGCGGAAATTTTCCCAGTCGAGATTAGTCATGTAACTGCCCACATTATAAGTTGATCTGTATGCATGGCTGATATCGAATGAGCGGATATACTTCTGGAAGATTTTTATTTTCGACAATCCATCGTAGGTAATGCGCCAGTTTGGATGCATATGGGCAAAGGATGGCATGGGATCGAGGAATATTTTGGATGCACTTTTACCTGAATAAGCTGCCAGGAAAGCCGGAATCATCACTTCTTGCGATGTTAATCCATTACCATCAACCCCAGTATTTACCGGTAGTCCCAAGTCAGGATAACCATTAGGATTATATGGCATCCCGGTGTATGAAGTTCCTTCATATTGTCCGGTAGTTGGATAAAACAGCCCGTCGCGGCGGTTTCCAACCCTTTGAGCTATAATCGCTCTGTTATCCAGAAACTGATCGAATGCCTCCGATTTAAATGCTCCTTTGCGTCCAACACTTTTAAACGATGTTCTGAAAACATTAAATGTCATAGAGAATGTGCCCGACTCCATGGTGTTGAACACCCCCCGGAAGCCATCACTATCGTAAAGATAGTATTCCGACATATTATTGGATCGACGGTGGTTTCCAGTAAGGTCAATTCTTAATCCCTTTATGGGTTCGATGGTAGCCCGTATGGTTAAATCGTCGCTGCGATTCATGGTATAGGGCGTATTCAGTGTGCTATCGGTGGTAAGCCAATTGTTTTCCACTGCCGTCATGGCAAAATCGCGCGATTGCCAGCCCAGTAAAAATGGTAAGCCCGGAGCATTAATGCCATCTACCCTTTGGCTTCCTAAAAAGTCAGATTTTGGTAAATAGCCTGGCAAAATGGTACCATTATTTTGCGAAAAGGTAATGGTAACATTTTTAAGACTGGTGATTAATCTGGCACTGTGTTCAAGAATTTTTCCCGACGATGCTTTTTCCGGCTCCTTGGTACCTGTTATCATAACCCGGGCGCTGGCAATATCCTGCTGAGGAGTAAATGTCAGTGTGTTGGCATCAACCACTTTTTGTTCCCCCTGAACCGGTTGTCCCGATTCATTAAAAACCCTGGTTTGAACATTAACGGTTCCCAACCGGTGAGAAATCGTTAAAGGCTGTCCCTTTTCCATTTTCAGATTATGCTGGGTAAAGCGCACAGTTTCACCTTGCTGCGGCCGAACCTGCGTTGCCGGTCGGTTGAGTTCTTTTAGATAATTCGATTTGTTGTATAATGTTACCAGATTAAACTGTCCATTGGCCTGTATATTATTTGAATTTCGAATGGTGTTGCCCCATTGAAACTCATCTTTGGTGATAGGCCCTTGTTGCCAGTTAAACAAAGCACCATAATTCAGGCTGGATGTAACCCAATCGAGATAAGGCACTTTATTAATGGGAATGTTGTAACTTACATTGATGGTATGCTGATAGTTGGTGGTTCGTCCGAAATGCAAAATATTACGCATTACAGAATCTTTCCACACCTCGTATTCTTCGCGGTAAAGCCGCTTGTTTACAGGGCCTTCAGGCTCGTCGATGGTGGCATTGGTGGCAGTACGAAAATCAATCTTCAGCGAACGGGTTAAATTGTACGTTAAGTCAAAATACCGGTTCCAGTAAAAATCCTTATTAATAGTTAACGGAATTTTGAAATCGGGATTGCTGATGTTTCTAAGTTGCTCCTCACGGTAGCCTCTCATAACTTCCCAACGATAACTCACCTGAGTTGGGGCTGCATAAATATTAAAATCGCGTATAAGTGCCAGATTGTTATTCTTTATGCTTTTAAACGGTTCAAAAGCCTTTGGCCTGTTCAGGAAATTATACGACAATACCCCCCGGTAGTTTTTATCGGTCATATATTGGGTATTGATGTTTCGGCGGAAAGTTTCGTTGTACGAATAGGTAGCACTCAAATTCGAAACATCGTAAAACTTAGATTCATTACTTTTGGGCTGTAGCCTAACATTGGTGAAGTTAACACTCTTCCGTCTGGTATAATCCTGCGAGATGTTTTTAATGCTGTCGCGTTCACTTTTAGTGTCGGCATTTTTCAACGCTACATCCAACGGAATATCCGGATCGAGCGGATAATACTCGGGTGTGGCAATTTGCTCACTTACAGCATAATAAAATGGTATGGAAAGCCGGTTATCGGGGCCAAGAAACTTCCCAAGCTCCAGACTGGTGGCTACGTCGTACTGATAAAAATCTTCCTGATTGCGCTCTGTTACTCCCTTGTCAATACTTCCAAATCCAATGGTACTGGCGCTTCCTGCCACCGAAACCGTTCCAAGGTCGGCCAGTTTTACCGTCATACGTGAATTGGCAGCCCATCCGCCTTTTTCATCAAACTCGGTTAAACGAAGTTCATTCATCCAAATCTCAGCAGTTTTGGGATCGATGGCTGCGGAGCGCACCCCAATCATAATTGAACGCACATTCCCCAAGTTAGGATTACCTTTAATACGTACCCTGTTATTGGGCTTATCGGGGTCGTACCATTCGTAAACTCTATTGCTATTCACCTGCGAACCCGCCCGGCGCTGTTCATCGTTCCGCCTTAGTTTAACCTGTTGAAACAATTCAAGCGGAACACTTATCTGGTTATCTTCGGGCCATACGGCATAACGGTGTGCAACCACATTATCGCTATAAATGCCATAAGGTGTAAGCTTCAATGGCACTGCATATTCGTAATAGTTATTCTGGTAGTCGGTTCCCAACCGGATAAATGCCACCATTTCATCATCTTTAAGCGGATATCCCTGAACAGCCTCAGCATGAACATCCATTTTAAGCCGCTTAAACTGGCGCATATCCATATTGATGGATTTGTAAACTGCACGGGCATCACCCTGAGCCAAATCGGTAACTTTAAGGGAAATTGATTGCTCGTTGAGTTCTCGCACGGTTGGGTTGGCTGGATCTATAACCCGACTAATTCCCGGAGGCAATACATAATTTACAGGTGTTCTTTCGCCATTTTCCTCAATATTAACTGCCGAAACTTCGAACTGGGTGTTAGGATTCGGAACAATATTTTCGTCGATGGTGAACAAATCGAGATCATATTTTCGCCATTCAGCCCTAATTAAATCAAGCGATGCGAAACGTAAAATAACGGTATCCTCAAAATTGTGTAAAAACATACGCATAAACCTGATGGAGCGCAAGTCGTGCAAATCGCCAACAGTCTGGTCGGGCGAATTCACGGGAATTTTAAACTGATACCATTTTACTTTCTCTTCATTACCGTTCTTTAATTTAATGCTTTTAGTTTCGTAAACATTGGTAATGTAGTTTTTCCCAACTTCCATTTCATTGGGATTAAGCCTTACCCGATACTGGAAATAACTTTCCACTTCGTTCAGCGTGTTGTCGCGGTTAATATCTTCACCATCGGGAATATTGGTAGCTGCTGTTGAGTATCTTTCGGGTGAGAACTCTGATGGAATGGAGTTTCCTTCGGGATTGTTAAAGTTCTTATACCTTTCTAATATGCCAACCTGGTTGCGATCGAAATCGGAACCCCTGTGATAATGGAAATCGTCCGAAGCAGGGTCGGTTATTATTCTATTATAGGCCTGCTCCGACAATGCTCCCGATTGATATAAACTCTCCATTAAATCCAGATAGGGGTGAGGCGATTTACGGTAAAAGTCTCTTTCGCGGGCAGAATTCATACCATTTAACCCAACATCCTGACGAAGACGTGTAGCCGGATCGTTGCTGAAAGCATTCACAAGGCTCTGCTTGCGGGGAATATACCCCCAGGCGGTGCTATCCACATCAAACGGTTCCCCCGCACCGGGCATTCCTTGTTCAAAAAACTTTCGCGAATCGCGTAAAATATCTTCAGAAACGTTCCCCAGGTTAATGTACAAATCGCCTCCTTTATGGGTTCCCTCATCATAAATAAACGGGTCGAGCAGCCAGAATTCAATTTCCTGAATATTGGCTGCTTCAAAATCGTTGGTGTCAATCTTCCGCATAATACCACCCCAGCGCTTTTCCGGACTATTAAGCGATCCATTAAAATCAACGTCGGTATCAAAGTTGTACGGGCCACGCTCGCGTGGATAATAAGCCAGGTTTAAAACAGGAATATTGGTAGGTTCACCATATCCCGCCTTACGGTTTGGAAAAACTTCATATTCAAAAATCTCACGCACATAATGATTCGATTGCATATTGGCATCGCGACGGATATGGTCGGGCGTAAGTGAATTGTTGCGTAAATAAAGCGGGTCGATAACATACCAGGCTAATTTACTCCGGTTAAATCCGTTACGTAAATCATTAATATAATTGGCTTCCGGAAACAAACCCGGTTGTCCCTGCGGCGTACTGGCAAGACTCCACGCAGTCCAGTTTTTCATATCCACAGGTATTTTTGTCCCTTCAAAATCATCAATATATGAAGTTCCCTCCTTTTCAATTACTTTGGGATGACCAGGCAGTAGCTGCGCAAATTCAGCCTCGAACGATATGGATGACGGGGTTTTGGTTTGCACCAATGGCAGCTTATCGAGCAAATTGGTTAGAGCGTTACTCTGGGTATAAAAAGCTGTGTTAAGCCCCCAAATGGTATTGGCAATGGGTTCGTCGCCGTAGTTCACCTTTTGTGTTAAAGGGCGTTCACGAAGGTGCATAATGGTGGCACCAACATTAAAATTTTCGTTGAAACGGTAATCGAAATGGGTACCCAGCAGGGTTTTGGTTTGTAAATTATAAAGCGACTGACTTTCGAGCGACACCTGAATGGGAGTTCCAGATTCCATTAATCCCTGGTTTAGAATTCGAACTCGACCCGAAGTGTAATCAACCGAATAATCAATATTTTCGGTAAGTTTTAACCCTCCCGCTGTTACAACCACCGACCCTCGTGGAATATTGAAGGCATTAAGCGAAATTTCCGATCCTGCCGACGAACGGTAAGAACCTTTCAATCGGTACTTGTTCCTCTCGGCGGTTTGGCTGGCAGTGGTCAGAGTTGAATCGTACAATTCCTGAAACACATATTTCTTAACCAATGAAGGTTGGCTCGATAATTTCTGAGATAAATGAGACCCGAATGGTTCCAAAACAGGAAAAATAATTCGTCCTTGTGCCGGATTAATGGTGAAATCAGGTACAAAGTCGAATGTCCCATCAGGATATGGTTCCAATTGTTTATTTAACCTGTCGAGCTCCATGATGGATAAAAACAACCGGCCATTGAGTCCCCCCTGCTCGGGTTTTAAACCTTCCGGGAAATAATTGATGTAACTCCCGGTTGAGTCGTTCATGTAAACAACATTCATGGTGAAATTGTCGGGGCTTATCTGATAGGCACCGATGGAATAAATATTCTTCATCATCAGGTTCCAGGTTTTAACCCTTGGCGAAAGAAGTGTTCCTTTTATCAATTTCAGAAACAATGTGTTGGGCGCTTCAATTCCCGAGTTGCTGAATTCTCCTACTCTGTAAACTTCACCATTGTATGTATATTCAAATGCAACAGCCAATATTTCATCGGCATTTAATGCTGTATTGAGCGAAATAAAACCCAGTTTTGTGTTTAATGAGTATTCTGATTCGGGTATGAGCCGTGCATTTTCAATTTTTTCATAGTCGCGGGTACCGGTAAAACCCGATGCTTCCAAAGGTTGAAAGGCTGATGTTATTCTGTTGATATCACGAACTTCCACATAGGTGGAAGTCATCTGACCGTACAAATTATTGCTATTGTTCGATGGTCGGGCATCGGCCGTTCCTTCCCATATGCCAGGATTGGCCATGTTTTTTGTGTTTTCCCCCAGGTCGGTAAACGCCAGGATATTTCTCGACCGTTCAAAATCGTTCGACCGGTTGGTAACCCAAACTTCAACGCGAGTGATGTTAAAGGGTGAATTAATAATTGGCAAATTGGCCATGGCCCGGTTGTAATGGTCGCGGAAGAAATGAGATAAAAAGAAGTGGCGGTTGCGATCGTACTGGTCGGCTGGAATATCAAAATCCTGAGTTTGGGCGCCTCCCTGAATGTTCATAACCGAAGTTTGTCCCTTTTGCTGCGACAAAATGGTAGTAACAGTAAGTTTTCCAAACTGCATTTCAGTTTTAATCCCAAAGAGACTCTGGCTTCCGGTAATTAAAGTACCGGGCAAAGGTAACGACACATTACCTGCTTCAATTTTCTTAATTATTTCGTCTTCTTTTCCTGTATATTCGAGGCTAATCTGGTTTTCAAAATCGAAAGTGGCTTCGGTGTTGTAATTGATGGCCATTTTGAGCTTTTCACCAATATTACCACGAATATTCATCTGAATTTTCTGCTGGAAATCAAAAGTGGTGGTTTTGCGCATGCGCTCCTGCAAGGTAGGATTCCCTATTTTTGTGCGGTTTACACCCAAGCGAAGTTCAGCAATCCCCTGAGGACGTATGTTGATAACGTTGCTCCCGAAAATACTCTCAAAGGCTTCGCTTCCAACCCTTATGGATGGGAATCCTCTTTCCTGCCCATCTTCCTGCCCAAGGTTTTTCGACTCCCAGTACTGTTTGATGGAACGCCGCATTTCGAGCCTGTTATACTCTTCGATCGTCATGGTATAGGGAAGCCTCACCGGTATGTTACCAATGGTTTGATAAAGCACTATCAACCCTGTTTCAGGATCGTACTCGGCTATGTAATTAAAATTATCCGGATCGGGAATCATAAACTGGTTGCCCTGAGCTCCGGCAGGAGAGGCAGTTTCAACCGGGGGAGGAACCAGGCGTGTGGGATTGAGTGGCTCGGGTACTGTGTCGGGTACTGAAACTTCTGATAATGGTAAAGCCAATCGCACTGGCGGTAAATAATCGTTAGCACCAGCCAGAACAAACAAAAATGCCGTTAAAACAAAAATCAGGCTATATGAAAATAGTTTTCTCAATGGTTAAGGATTTTCTTTGGTAACACAAACGCGTTACAGCATTTTCAACGCTTGTTTTACCAATAGTTCCACTTTGCAATCGGGTTCCTGGGCTAAAATTTTCTCTACTACCTTTAATGCGGCAACTCTCGGAAAACCCAACATTACTAAAGCTGATAACGCTTCATCGCGCACTGTATTGTTCGCTAAAGTAAATAATTTCTGGTCGGCCGGTTCTTTCCCAAGTTTATCTTTTAGTTCCACAATAGTTCGCTGGGCTGTTTTCAGACCTATTCCTTTAATACCTTTTAAATATTCAACATTTCCTGTTAAAATAGCTGTTCTCAGTTCTTCCGGTTGTAACGACGACAGCATCATGCGCGCGGTATTTGGACCAATGCCCGAAACCGAAATCAAGTGTCTGAACAGGTCTCTTTCGCTGCTCTCAAAAAAACCGAAAAGATTGTAGGCATCTTCCCGGATGTTTTCATGGACAAATAGCGATGCCTCGGTTTTCTCTTTTAACGCAGTAAAAGTATTCAGAGAAATATTGATAAAAAAACCTAGTCCGTTGTTTTCAATCACAACGTGAGCAGGACTGCTCTGGACTATTTTTCCTGATACAAAATCATACATAACTTAAAAGCTTTTTTAAACTTCTCTATATTTTAGAAATCCCAGCTAATAACTATTATACTTTCAACTATTGATTATCAATCAATCCTTCCACCCCTGTGCCTGTATCTCTATTTCCTGGTCGCCTGATGAAAAAATTCTGCAACCCTTCTCCCGCTCGGTCAGGTATCCAATAGCCGTTATTTGCTCTGGCAATTCATTCATTACCTTTTCATAATCTGTCAAAGATAACGAAAACAGCAACTCATAATCTTCACCTCCGTTTAATGCTGCTATTAAAGGGTTGAAATTCAATTCAAGGGCAACTTTTAAGGTTATCTGATGCAGGGGTATTTTCTTTTCATGAATGCGACAACCACTGTTCGATGCCTTACAAAGCAACAGCAAGGCAGCCGATAGCCCATCTTTTACATGAATCATGGCAGTGGGTTTTATTTTCAGCTTTTTAAAGCTTTCCAAAACCCAGATTTTGGCTTCGGGGCGCAACTGACGTTCCAGCACATAATCGCTGTTCCCGAATTCGGGTTTAACATCACCACTGGCTTTTAAAACCCTTTTTTCGCGCTCTAATAACTGCAAACCCATAAAAGCTGAGCCTAAATCGCCCGACACACAAATAACATCGGTTGCTTTACCTCCGCTTCGTGTTACCAATTCTGATTTCTGAACTGAACCCGTGATAGTAAGCGATATTGACAATCCGGTTAATGATGATGTTGGCTTAAAACCAACAATATCTATCTGATACCGCTCACATGCCCCCAAAATGCCATCCATTAACTCATCAACCATTTCAAGCATCATTTTATTACCTAAACCCAGACTTATCGATAAATGACCGGGCTTACCATTCATGGCCAGTAAATCCGACGCAACAGCAACCACTGATTTGTATCCCAAATGCTTTAACGGCGTATAAATCAAATCAAAATGTATCCCTTCTAAAAATAACAAGCTGGTCATTAGTTGGTACTCACCAGCCGGGGCAATAACAGCACTATCATCGCCCATTCCAATAATGGTTGACGATTGTTTGGAACCAGCTTTTTGCTGATATCGGTTCATTAAACCATACAATCCAATCTCCGATAAGGGAGTTCCTTTTACATCCATCTTATTTTATGGTTATGTTGTGGCTACAGGCTTCAAATATTTATATATAATATTTATTTTGCCAGCATTCTATATTTAATTGATATATAACATATTGCACACGTGACGATACGATGTAACAAAAAAAATAGCAGCCTGTTATAATGCCCAAAGATACAAAATAGGCTGAAACCTATCCAAAACAGTTGACCAATGGCATAATTATTTATTTATTTCTAAAACAAATGTTTGGAAAATCCGCCATTCATCACTAAATTTGCACCGGTTTTGAGCCTTAGGAAGATTAGGGGACAGAAAGTCCCCTATTTTATTAATAGTTTGCGATATGATTTCACAAAGTCAAATCATTGATGTTATCAATGAGAAGCTTGAAGCAGACGGGTACTTTCTGGTAAGCGCCGAGGTGAAGCCTTCCAACCTGATAATCGTTTTTTTAGATGGAGAAAAGGGCGTTCCCATCGATTATTGCGTTCAAATTTCCAGATTAATAGAAAACTCGTTCGACCGTGAAGCTGAAGATTTCTCGTTGGAGGTGTCATCGGCAGGGATAGGGCAACCCTTTAAAGTGCCTCGCCAGTATGCTAAAAATATTGGCCGAAGCGTGGAAGTGATGACCAAAGACTCGAAAAAAATTACCGGAATTCTTACCGAAGCATCTCAAACAGGCTTCGTTGTTAAAGAAGAGAAAATGGTGAAACCCGAAGGTAAAAAGAAAAAAGAGTTGCAGGTTTTCAATCATGCATTTAATTTTGATGAAGTAAAATTTGTGAAAGAAATAATTAAGTTTTAGAACAACGCTTAATTGATTACAATGGAAAATATCAATCTGATAGATACGTTTTCTGAGTTTAAAGAACTGAAGAACATCGACAGGGTAACCATGATTCGCGTTTTGGAAGACTCGTTCCGTGGCGTGCTGATTAAACTGTTTGGTACCGACGAAAACTTTGATGTTATCATCAATACCGATAAAGGTGACTTCGAAATATGGCGTAACCGCGAAGTGGTAGCCGATGGCGAAGTAACCGATGCCAATCTTCAGATTTCGCTTACCGAAGCAAAAAAAATTGATGCCGATTATGAAATTGGTGAAGAAGTAACCGACGAGGTGAAATTCCACAGCTTTGGTCGCAGAGCCATTTTGAGTTTGCGCCAAAACCTTTCGGCCCGCATTATGGAACTTGAAAAGGATACCATTTATAATAAATACAAAGAACGTATAGGCCAGGTTGTTACGGGCGAAGTATATCAAATTTGGAAACGCGAAATTCTGGTTCTCGACGATGAAGGCAATGAACTGATTTTACCCAAAGCCGAACAAATTCCATCTGACTTCTACCGAAAGGGTGACTCTATAAGGGCCGTTGTTTTCAAAGTAGAAATCCGAAATAACAATCCGCTGATTATTCTTTCGCGAACCTCACCGGTTTTCCTTGAAAGGTTGTTCGAACTTGAAGTGCCTGAAATCCACGACGGACTCATTACCATTAAGAAGATAGTTCGCATGCCGGGCGAAAGAGCCAAAGTGGCCGTTGAATCGTACGACGATCGTATCGACCCTGTTGGCGCCTGCGTTGGTATGAAAGGTTCCCGCATCCATGGAATTGTTCGTGAATTGCGTAACGAGAATATCGATGTTATTAATTTTACCAACAATACACAGTTGTTTATTCAACGGGCGCTTAACCCCGCAAAAATTTCAAGCATCAAACTTTTTGAGGATACAAAAAGAGCCCAGGTATACCTTCGTCCCGAAGAAGTTTCGCTGGCCATTGGTAAAGGTGGTATCAATATCAGGCTGGCCAGTCAGCTAGCCGGATACGAACTCGATGTGTATCGTGAAACCGAAGCGGAAGAAGAGGAGGAAGATGTACCATTGGATGAATTCTCCGATGAAATTGAAAGCTGGATTCTCGACGAACTGAAGGCTATTGGCTGTGATACGGCCAAGTCGGTACTCGACCTTTCAGTGGAAGACTTGACTAAACGCACTGACCTTGAAGAAGAAACCATCAAGGAAGTGATTTCAATATTAAAATCTGAATTTGAATAAATAAATTATCTTTGTCATGCAAAGATTTGCAAATCACAGATAATACCATTTTAAAACCGAAGTTCCATTTATGGCAGTTGGACAAAGATTAAGCAAAGTAGCAAAAGAACTGAATGTTGGGATATCAACCATTGTAGAATTCCTTCATAAAAAGGGATTCAACATTGATGTGAATCCAAATACCAAGGTTTCGGAAGAAATGTTTGTAATCTTGAGTAAAGAATACAAACTTGATCAAACCGTAAAAAAAGCATCAGAGGAATTAATTGATCGTAAGCATAAAGAGAAGAAAGAAACCATTTCCATCGAAGATTTGCACGAAGACCATGATACTTCTGATGAAGAGGATGCTGCATTTGAACGTCCTGCGGAAAAACTCTTCCAGGAACCCAGGAAAACCCTTGATGTTAAAGTGGTTGGCAAAATTGATTTGTCTCCAAAAAAACCTATAGAGAAACAGCCGGAGCCTCAGCCAAAACCTGAACCTGTGGCCGAAAAACCCTTTGTTAAAGTTGAGCCAAAACAACCCGAACAATCCAAGGTTGAAGAGAAACCGCAGAAAAAGGAAGTTGAGCACATTCCGGTTCAAGTAAAAAAACTGGAAGACGAAATAAAGGTGGTTGGGAAAATTGATTTGAATGCTCCGAAACCTAAACCGGAACCACCCAAACCAGCTCCGGTAAAAGAACAGCCTGTGGCTTCGCAATCAAAGGAACCAGTAGCTAAACAGGAAGTAAAAACACCTCCTGCCGAAGTAAAACAACCAGTAAAACAAGAGCCTGCTGAAATCAGGGAATCTGCCCAACAGGAAAACTTTATGCCAACTAAAGTGCAGAAGCTTTCAGGGCCTACCGTGGTAGGGAAAATTGAACTGCCCACCGAACCGGTTAGAAATGGTGAAAACAGAGACGATAAAAAAGCCCGCAAGAAAAAAAGAAAGCGGATTAAAAAAGATAAAGAAAGGGTAAATATTGGCGGAAATGGCGAGAAACCCGCCGGTCAACCTGGTCAGGTTAAGCAAGCTCAGCCAGGTCAGGGTCAACCCGGAGCCCCCGCTGTTCAAGGTGAGAAAAAGGCCCTTGTAAAAAAGAAAGCTCAAAAAATTAAAAAACGCCCGGTTAGGCCCGAGGTTAACGAAGAGGATGTTGCCAAGCAAATTAAAGACACCTTGGCGCGATTAACTTCAAAAGGAAAATCGAAAGCTTCACGCCACCGCCGCGATAAACGCGACATGGTATCGCAGCGTCATCAGGCCGAAATGGATCGCCTCGACGAGGAAAAGAAAATACTCAGGGTTACTGAGTTTGTTACGGCCAACGAAATTGCCAACATGATGAATGTTCAGGTTAACCAGATTATTGCATCATGTATGAGCCTTGGTTTATTTGTTTCTATTAACCAGCGTCTCGATGCTGAAACCATTGCTCTGGTAGCTGAAGAGTTTGGTTATAAAACTGAATTCATCAGTGTGGAAGTTGCCGAATCCATTGTTGAAGTGGAAGATAGTCCAGAGGATTTGATAGAACGACCACCAATTGTAACCGTAATGGGTCACGTTGACCACGGTAAAACATCGTTACTCGATTTTATCCGAAGTGCAGATGTTACCGCAGGCGAGGCTGGTGGTATTACACAGCACATTGGTGCTTACAGCGTAAAACTCGATAGCGGAAGGATGATAACTTTCCTGGATACTCCAGGTCACGAGGCATTTACTGCCATGCGAGCAAGGGGTGCACAAGTAACCGATATTGTAATCATTATTGTAGCTGCCGATGACAATGTAATGCCACAAACAGTTGAAGCCATCAATCACGCGGCTGCTGCTGGTGTTCCCATTGTATTTGCCATAAACAAGGTTGATAAACCCGGTGCTAACCCCGACCGCGTTCGGGAAGAACTGGCCAATATGAACTATTTGGTTGAAGACTGGGGTGGAAAATACCAGTGTCAGGAAATTTCAGCAAAATTTGGTACCAACGTAAAATTGTTGCTCGAAAAAGTTCTGCTTGAAGCCGATATTCTGGAACTTAAAGCTAATCCAAATAAAGCTGCCGTTGGTTCGGTAATTGAATCCACTCTTGACCGCGGACGAGGATACGTAGCAACCTTACTGGTTCAATCAGGAACCATGAAAGTTGGCGACTTGATTATCGCAGGGTCATATTTTGGTCACGTAAAAGCTATGTTCAACGAGCGCAATCAGCGTATCGATTCTGTTGGTCCATCTGAACCGGTTCTTATACTCGGATTAAACGGCGCACCTCAGGCAGGTGAAAAGTTCAACGTGATGAATAATGAGCGGGAAGCCAAAGAAATTGCTACCAAGAGACTACAGTTGCAACGCGAACAGGGCATGCGCGCCCAGAAACATATTACGCTGGATGAAATTGGTCGTCGTATTGCCATAGGAAACTTCCAGGAACTGAACTTGATTGTTAAGGGTGACGTGGATGGATCTATTGAAGCACTTTCCGACTCATTAATAAAACTCTCAACCGAGGAAATTCAGGTGAATGTGATTCACAAAGCCGTAGGTGGAATCTCCGAATCGGATATTATGCTGGCCGCCGCCTCCAATGCCATTGTGGTTGGCTTCCAGGTACGTCCGTCATTGGCTGCACGCCGTATAGCCGAAAAGGAACAAATCGACATTCGTCTCTACAGTATTATTTATGATGCCATTGAAGAGATTAGAGCTGCTATGGAAGGTATGTTATCGCCCGAAATTAAAGAGCAAATTCTATCAACGGTTGAAGTGCGTGAAACTTTCAAAATCACTAAAGTTGGAACTATTGCCGGCTGTATGGTGAAAGAAGGAAAAATTAAACGTAACTCTAAAATCAGGGTTATTCGCGATGGTATTGTAATTTACACCGGAGAACTTGGCTCGCTCAAACGTTTTAAGGATGATGCCAAAGAGGTTGCTTCCGGCTTTGAATGTGGTTTAAATATCAATAATTTCAACGATATTAAAGTTGGTGACCTGATAGAGGCTTACGAAGAGATTGAAGTTTCAAGAAAACTATAAAAGTTAAATACCAACATCAAAAAAGGGCCTGAGTTCTCAAGAATTCAGACCCTTTTTGCTTTCATGATGTATTTGCTACACAGCAATAACCTCCTTTATAGCAGGCACATTGCTTTTAATTACCATTTCCACTCCCCCCTTAAGCGTTTGCATGCTCATAGGGCATCCTTCGCAAGCACCCTGAAGCCGAACTTTTACAACCATATCATCAGTAATTTCCACAATTGAAATATCACCGCCATCGGCCTGTAAATATGGACGGATACCTTCGAGGGCTATTTTTACATTCTCTAAAACTTCTTGCTTATCCATTGCATTATTTATTGACAATTACTTTTTTGTTATTTCAACCACTTTTGTTGGCGGGAGATTGGTTTTTCTCTCCTGCACTGCCTCCACCACCGCATCAGCCAGCTTTGAAAATGCTAATCCGGTAACTGTATCAATGTTTATTGCGGGAGGCACGCCATCATCGCCCCCTTCGCGAATGCTTTGCACAATAGGAATTTGACCTAAAAGTGGCAAGCCCAGTTTTTCAGCAAGATTTTTACAACCTTCTTTCCCAAAAATATAATACTTGTTTTCGGGAAACTCGGCCGGGGTGAACCATGCCATATTCTCCACCAATCCTAACACCGGAACGTCAATTTTTTCACCCTGAAACATACTGATGCCTTTACGCGCATCAGCCAAAGCCACTTCCTGTGGTGTGCTTACAACCACTGCCCCGGTTAAAGGAATGGTTTGCACCAACGTTAAATGAATATCACTTGTACCCGGAGGAAGGTCGATTAATAGATAATCGAGTTTGCCCCACAATCCGTCACCAATGAGCTGTTTCAGCGCATTGGTGGCCATAGCACCGCGCCAAACCAGTGCATCGTCGGGATTTACAAAATACCCGATACTCAATAATTTTACGCCGTATTTTTCAACCGGGACAATGCGGTCTTTACCGTCAATCTTCTCTAATTGAGGACGGGCATCTTCGGTAGCAAACATTTTGGGTACCGAAGGACCAAAAATATCAGCATCCAATAACCCTACGCTATAACCCTTTTGTGCTAAAGCAACGGCCAGATTACTTGTAACAGTTGATTTGCCCACGCCACCTTTACCTGATGCAATGGCAACAACATGCTCAACGCCCGGCAATAAGGTGGATTCCGGCTTGGGTTGCCGAGGTTTAATTTTAACATAAATATTTCCTTCAATGTCGGCATCCTTACCTACATAGGTTTTAATGGCTTGTACACAGGCACTTTTAACAGATGCCACCATGGGGTCGTTGGCCCTGTCGAACAGGAGGCTGAAGCTGATTCTTTTACCATCAATGCGGATGTCATCTTCAACCATTCCTAACGAAATAATATCCTTTCCTTTTCCCGGATGAACCACATGCTGTAATGCATCCAATACCAGTTTTGGATAAAAACTCATAACACTATATTTATTTAAACTTTTTAAAAATTAGCGCAAAATTAAAAAAAAATAAATCACTCTCCTTGTTTTGATCTACCTTAATTGAAGTAAAACACTCTTTTTTATAGACACTAAGAGGCTTTTTATTCGTTTAAAAGTACAAATGGGTCCCAGAAATGCTTTTTAAAATTTACTATCTGATTGTGAACAACCATAATTCCCTCGTTTTTGAGCAACTGCTCCATTACATTCTCCCCCGGGAAATAGTGTTTGCCTGATAACATTCCATTACGGTTAACAACTCTATGCGCTGGTACATAAACAGTTTGGCCATCGCATTTGTTCAACGCCCAGCCAACCATACGCGCAGCGCCGGGTGAGCCAATAAATGCCGCAATTGCCCCATAACTTGTTACTTTTCCCGGAGGAATAAGCCGGGTTACTTCATAAACCTTCTGAAAAAAGTCACCTTCTGAAGTCTTGCTCTTCATGCTCGTCGGTATTGAACAATTTCACACTTCGTCCGGCATTGTGGTAATTATCGCGCTCAATTTCAACCTGTGGTTCAATTAGCGGGTTTGAAAAATCGGGAATAAAACAGAGATATTTGATGGGAATATCATGAGCCAGAAAGCGTGTTTCATAATAAGTTTGTATTTTCAGTATTTCGTTGTCCAAACCACTCCGATAAAGGTCGTCGTAATTGTGAATCATCTGAAAATGGTTATCGTTTACCACATGCAACGTGTAAGAATATAGAAACCGGCTATCGGTTTTTAAATGAATTATGCCGCCAGGTTTTAGAAACTTTGAATAGAGCGATAAAAAGCGTGTGGAAGTTAATCGCTTCCTGGTTTTATTCATCTGAGGATCGGGAAAAGTAAGCCAAATTTCATCCACCTCGTCCGGGGCAAAAAATGATTCAATTAATTCGATATGGGTGCGTATAAAACCCACATTTTTCAAGCCTTCGTTAAACGATTCGCTTGCTCCGCTATACATTCGGGAGCCTTTTATATCAACGCCAATAAAATTCTTTTGAGGATATTTCCGGGCAAGTCCCACGCTGTATTCTCCTTTTCCGCAACCCAACTCAAGTACCAGAGGATTTGAGTTATTAAAGAACTGCGACCTCCAATTTCCTTTGAGCTTATAATCGTTGCGAAACACCTCTTTAAACTCGGCCTGCACCACATGGGGAAACTGACGCATTTCCCCAAACTTCTGTAACTTATTTTTTGCCACTCACCATTAATTTTAATGAATTCAAAAAACCTCAATTCTCTGAGGGTTTGCTTTTCTGAATCCAGAACGATATTTCCTGTATGCCCTCCAACTGGTTACGCCTCATACCTTGTATTACTGAGAACGAATAATTACCAGGTTTAGACAACTTAACTCCATGCTGATATAATGCAGAAATTTCATAACTCTTACTTTTCTTTTCCCCAAGCCAGCGACCATCGACATGGGCCAGAAACATTTCCAGTGTATCTCTTTGAACCAAACCTTCGGGGCCGTTTACTTCTAGAAAAACCCAAAGGTTGCTGAAGGCATATTCATCGGTGTGTTTAAAAGTCATACCTACATCAACCACCTGTGAAGTGTCCTGATGCAACACTGCAAACACGGCTGGCTCGTCCTTATCCCATTTTTCTTCCTGCATTTGAACCCTTTCTTCAAATATTATCCGATTGGTGCAGGCTGACATAAAAAACAAGAATGCCACGATTAAAAATATATATCTATTCATCCCTGTTTCCATTATTGGGGCGATTAGGCCTGCGTTTTTTACGTTTTTTCTGATGATTTCGCTTGTCCTTTTCATCGAACCGGGTAATACTCTCTTGCCCAACAACATTTTGGTACCCAATTTCTACCGATTCGGGCTGAGCAATAGCTTCATCGCTGATTTTCTTAACCTTCTGGTTCTGTTTATTTAAAAGAAGTATTTCTTTTACTTTATCAACAGAAAGCATCACAATTTTACCGCCACTTTCCCTATCTGAACCGTACCACATCAAGCGTTTGAATACATCTGTTTTCATGTGGTAATAGGTGCCTTCATCAGTTTCCAGGGCAATGGTTGTGTTTGGGAAATCCTGCTGGGCATCGATGTAAGCATCGAGTTCGTAGTTAAGACAACATTTTAGTTTTCCGCACTGGCCGGCTAACTTTTGTGGGTTAAGCGATATTTCCTGATAACGGGCAGCATTGGTAGTTACCGATACAAAATTGGTCATCCAGGTAGAGCAGCACAATTCGCGCCCACAAGGGCCAATTCCGCCAATGCGACCGGCTTCCTGGCGTGCTCCAATCTGTCGCATTTCAATGCGAACTTTAAACCTGTCGGCCAAAACTTTAATGAGTTCACGAAAATCGACTCTTTCGTCGGCAATGTAATAAAAGATGGCTTTGGTTCTATCGCCCTGATATTCCACATCGCCAATCTTCATATTCAATCCAAGTTTTTGGGCAATACTTCTGGCCTCGAGCATTGTTTGACGTTCCATTCCACGGGCTTCTTCCCATTTTTCAATATCGACCTGCTTGGCTTTTCTATAAACCCTTCTAAACTCGTATGATGCAGGTGCAATGTTGTTCTTTTTCATTTGAAGCAGCACCAGCTCACCTGTAAGGGTAATAATGCCAATATCGTGTCCCGGTGAAGCTTCAACAGCAACAATATCTCCTTTTTGAAGCCGCCCTTGAGTGGCATTTTTAAAATAGCTTTTACGCGTATTCTTAAACTGAACTTCAACAATATCTGTAATACCGGGCATATCCGGTATGTCGCCCAACCAGTCGAAAACTTCAAGTTTTCCGCAGCGATCGCCACAACTGTCACATTTACTTACCTTGCTTTCAATTATATCTGTATCCATCTTTACTACAAATTTTCAAGGCTCCAGGCCTTGGTTGTACAGGCATTGCCATTGGCAATGTATATATATTACTGTATAATTAAGCAATATTTATTGCTTAAACATTCCAACCATTTTAATGGCCATATCGAACAGGATTATTTTCGAATTGCCATTTTGCTCTATTTGTGCGCAGGCCAGTTCCAGTTCTTCAACCATTCGTAACAAATTATCGTTATTGATAAAAGGGGAAAACCTGGAAACAAAATCTTTTTCGCCGGCACTTAAAAACACCAGTTCAGGCTGCTTAAAGTTAAAAATAAAACTATCGCGCAACATCCCAATGGCGTAAGTTAAGAAATTTCTGATATTATCGCGCGACATGGGGCTAACATCATCAACCCAGTCAACAATTTCGAAAATTTTTCTGCTGTATGTGGCCCTCATGATACGCACAAATAAATCTAAATAACCCGATTTATCAACGCCGCTATCAAGGTTATCGAGCGCCTTAACCATATTGCCATTTGACAATCGGGCCAATGCTTCAGCCTGTTCGGTTCCCAGCTCATATTTCTCCTGAAGTACTTTTGTTAATGCTGAAACTTCGATAAATGGCACCTCAATTCGTTGTGTGCGCGATAATATGGTTCCGAGCAGCGCTCCCGGGTTTTCAGAAACCAACATGAAAACAGTATTGGAAGGTGGTTCTTCAAGAATTTTTAAAAGTTTATTGCCACCGGTTTCATTCATTTTTTCGGGCAGCCAGATAATCATTATCTTAAACTTACCTTCAAAATTCTTTAGCCCCAACTTTCGTATAACCGACAAGCTCTCCTCGGCATAAATCATTCCTGCTTTCTTGTCGTCGGCAATATTGGCAAACCATTGACCGGCGCTAAAATACGGGTTGGCTAACACAAAGCTTCTCCATTCGCTAATGTAATCGTCACTTACCGGTGTGGAGCTACCCTTTTTAACAACCGGAAATACAAAGTGTATATCGGGGTGGACCAGTTTTGCCGTTTTTATGCATGAGCTACACGACTCGCAGGCATCGGTTTCGCCAGAGTTCAGGCAGTTTAAATACCGCGCAAATGCAATGGCCAATGAAAGGCTTCCCACCCCTTCGGGCCCGGCAAACAAATAAGAATGACCGACTCTTCCTTCTTTTACCGATTTAAGAAGGTGCGCCTTAACAGATTCCTGACCAATTACATCTTTAAATAGCATCACATTGTTTTTACTCTTGTCAAAGATAGCAAATTCATCCGATTTGGAATTATACCCCGGAGTCTGTTTATCGAGTCGGCAGAAAGCCTTACCTTTGCTAAAACTCACAGTATATTATGCCCACATTTTTGTTTGATAAAATTGTTTTTGGTCCGGTAAATAGCCGACGTTTAGGGGTTTCGTTGGGTATTAACCTGTTACCCGTTAACCGTAAAGTATGTTCGTTCGATTGTATTTATTGCGAATGCGGGTTAAACCCCGGAAGCAATGCACCCACTTCGGTTTTGCCCGATCGTGATGAGATAAAAGATGCCCTCGAAACCAAATTGTCCGACATGAACGCTACTGGCACACCTCCCGATGTTATTACTTTTGCCGGCAATGGCGAACCCACGCTGCACCCTCAATTTCCCTCAATAATTGACGACACCATAGCTCTTCGCAACCAATATTGCCCCAATGCCAAAGTTGCTGTGCTATCGAATGCATCGCGCATTTATTCGCCTTCCATTTTTAACGCTCTTTTAAAGGTTGATGATAATATTCTGAAGCTCGACTCGGCCAACCCCGATACCATACGCATTCTCGACCGTCCACAAGGCCATTTCGATTTGGAAGAAACCATAGGATATTTAAAAAGCTTTAATGGCCGGTTAATTATTCAAACACTTTTTGTAAAAGGTACATTTAACGGTACTTTAATAGATAACAGTACCGACCAGGAAGTAGAAGCATGGCTTCGTTTAGTTGAGTATATTGCCCCACGCGAAGTTATGGTTTACACCATTGAAAGAGACACCCCGGTGCATACACTTGAAAAGGTTTCGCCGGAACGCCTCGACCAGATAGCTGCATTGGTTAAATCGCTAAACATTAAAGTTCAGGTTTCTTATTAGAAATTAACAAATGGGTCAACAGCCGGATACCATATTGGTTTGCCCGCTTAACTGGGGACTTGGGCATGCAACCCGTGATATACCTATTATTCGAAGTTATCTGCAGCAAGGCTATAGGGTAGTGGTTGCCTCAGAAGCCAATATTATCCAATTGCTTCAACAGGAAGTTCCGGGTATTGAAACCGACTATTTTCAGGGTGCACATATCACTTATTCATCAGGCAACAACCAGATATGGAAACTGATGCAACAACTGCCTTTGGCTTTATTCTGGCTAATTAGAGAAAAGCAGATTACTGCAAAACTGGTAAAAAAGTACAAGCCTGCCTGCATAATATCTGATAACCGCTATGGGGTGCGGCATTCAAAAGTAAAAAGTGTTATCATCACTCACCAGTTAATGCTGAAAATGCCAAGCGGCTTAAGCTGGTTGGAGAAACCATTTCATTGTTTGATTAAATTGCTTGTCTCAGGATTTTCAGAGTGCTGGATTCCTGACAGCCCTCTGCCTGATTTGCTGGCAGGCGATTTGGCCCATCGGTACAAACTACCCCAAAATGCCCGATTCATAGGGCCTCTTTCCCGCTTTGCAGATTCTTATGATGAGCCCTTGGAATTAACAACAACAGAAAAATACGCACCGGATTTGCTGGTGATATTATCGGGGCCTGAGCCGCAAAGAACCATTTTGCAGAAAATTATTTCAGAAAAGGCGATGTCTGAAAATATTAAAACCCTAATTATTGCCGGAAAGCCGGAAATCAAAGCTATTTCATCAGACAATTCGTGTAATTTGCAAATTCTTCCACATCTAAAATCAGGGCAATTAAAATACCTGATTACTAAAACGCCTTATGTAATTTGCCGCTCGGGTTATACAACCTTGATGGACCTTTGGTATTTAAAAAAGAGCGCCATTGTAATACCAACGCCCGGACAAACTGAGCAGGAATATCTGGCAGGATATCATCACCAAAAGAATCACTTTGCTATAAGTCAGACTGATTTTAAGGCCATATCACTAAAGCAACTTTTTAAAATATCAGAAGCCTCCTTTAGAACATATTTTTAGGTTTTAATAGCAAGTATGTTGCTGAATAACAGTTATTAGAATGCTTGCTAAAATGGTCTGTCCAACTGAATTTCATCCGTGGTTAATTTCTGGATGTAAAAAAATAAATTAATCAAGCTTGCCTTTTAAATACAAGGCAAAAAGCCTTACCAATCACAGTGCCATTTTTATCCAAAGAAACAACTCACTGGTCAAAAACGAAAAACCTTCGGGAATGTTTTCACGAATAACTGCAAAAAGAAGCAAAACCCTTAATTAAGCAGAAAAGTATAACCTTTTCAGAAAAATTCCGTAATAGAAAGCAATTAAAACTGAAAACATGATTTACTGGATTATTGCGTCGATAGCCCTTCTAACTGCTGTATCCGTTTGGATATATAAGTTTTATCTTCCTACTTTTATTAAAGGTAAAGCTCAGGCTATTTTGTTATCGTTATTGTTTCCGGGTGGCAAAGAACAACAAGCCGAAGTTATGAATGTTTTTCATCAACTGACAAACCAACGCTTTAACGATGAGCAGATTCTGGATTATTTTGTAAAAATAAAAGGACTGCAAACTCTTGATCTGGATATTAAAGCCAACTTTTGGATAAAAAAATACCTGTTAAGCCCAACAGATATTAAACTTAATTACTTTGAGCAGGTAAAATTCTATGAAACATTTATGAACTACCCCAAGTCGTTTGGATTTACCATTAAAAAGAATCATAAAACAGAAACGTCGGAAACACTTTTCAAAAATGAAGTTCCAGGAATGTTTCTTAAAAGAGAATACGCTTAATTTTGGTTAATAGAACCAATGGTTTCCAAAATTGTATTTTCCAGTAAGTGCATCGACTTAGAAACCTGATTTAAATAAGCCTCCATTTCAAATGCCCTCGTTAATTCAAAACGCAGGGCATATTTTTTTAGCACAACCCAATCGTGCCATTCGCCAAGCAATTGTTCTAAATTCCGGTAATACTGAATTTCGCCGGAGCTATACCTGTGTTGATTATGATTCAATGCCAATTGCATCAGTAGATAATTCTGTTTGATTAAAGTTCGGGCATCGTGCCACAACTCTCCCGGGTCGGTTGATTGAATGTAAAAGCAGGCCACTTTTAAGTTTTCCGACATAAACTGCTCCAGTTTACCACTGTAACTACGGTAAAACTTATCAAGGTGGTTTTTTAGATTATGGATAAACTCGTGATGGGGAGGCAATTGAACCTTCTGTGATAATGCGATAAATGCATCCAAACGTTCCTGAATTAACTCCTGCAAATAATTGGTGAAAGCTTCCGGGGCCCTATCTGGAGCAGAACTGCAGGCAACATCAAAAATTACCTGTAAATCTCTAACTTTTCCTCCTGCTTTGTAAACCAATCGAATTGGCTCAAGATTGTAAACAAGTTGCGCCTGACCTGATGGTTTCATACCTTGTAAAAGGAACTTTTTTAAGGCATAAAATCTTTTTAATGAGACACGTAACTGGTGAATGGATTCTTTTTCCCCATCGGTGCAGGAATTAAGATAATACAACAAAAACAGTTCGTACTGTGATGCTGCCAGTTCTATTATCTCACGCTTTTTCATGTATCTAAAATTTAATTTTTAATGGTCAGATGGAACTCACCAAATAGTTCCCGATAAATCGGGACAGGCTATTCTTCTGTGTGCCGAAACCTTCCATATGGCTCATTTCATGTGCTTATAATTTGTTTTACAAAGGCCACATGGAACTCGTAAAATAATCATCACCCTGTGTGTGGAAGGTTTACACATGGCTCGTTTCATGTGTCAGAAAAAATTGTAGTTCAGTGGTCAGGTGCCAATTGAAAAAGAATTAGGGCTTGCTCACTTCGGCAGTCATCGGATACTTTAAACCTTTTGCCTCGTAAAACACGGCTTTTACCGACCCTACCAGAATTTTTGCTTCAACAATGATGGGTAGCCGGTTTAAATCGTCGGTAACCCAAACGGTCATCCCTTCTCCCGACTCAAATATGGTACCTTTAACAAGCAATGGTGAAAATTTAAGACACCGATACCATTTCCCATCGCGGTTTTTAATGGTTTCTAAACCCAAATAACGAATATAGAGGTTATGAAGTTCACCATCTATAATCATTCTTATTGGAATTTTATCACCTTTTTTATACTTGTTGAAATCGATGTTACGCGCCTGATAAACCATCGACAACAAATCGAATGTGCAATCGGGCCAGTCTAAAAATTTGGTTTCCAAAGGGCCGCCATCTCTGCTAATTTCGGTGCGAATAGTTTTGTTGGTTTTATTAAAAACATAATGATGTTTGGCCGAGAATGAGCCCTCATTGGTAATCTGCCTGAACTCAAAAGGCTGAATGGTTAATGGGTCAACATATACCTCGAAAGTATCGCGAACCCTGTAAAACTTATCGTAACCACGATGAGTAACCCCAATGCTCGACAGAAGAAAAGCCGGATTTCCCTTCCAGTCTGATTTCGTTACCGAAAAAGTTACTTTCCCGGCATTTAACCAAATAAACTTCCAGTTATAATAGGCGTGGTAATGGGCTTCTTCTCCGGCGGTGAAAACAGTGTTCTTTTCGTGACATTGCCCATTTGCCTCAGAGCCAACATAACAACAACTCACAAGAATCAGCAACACCAGTAACCTAAAACTGGTTTTAGCTATAAAAAGATATGGTTTTTGGTTAGACAGATTCATTACCTTATCTCCGTTGTTGTCCTGTTTTCTTTCTGTTACGTTTCACAAAATCATGAATATCGAAAGCTGCCGGATTCCAGGGAACAATTCGATCCCAATTGGCCCGGATGTTTACTGACTCGGGAAAATACATCAACCGTTCAGGCTGTTGTCCTTTGTCAAAATCGCCTGTATCCCAGATACCATTTTCGTTGGCATCTTCAAAAATGCGAAGGAAGTAATCGCCAGGGCGTAAAAACTGAAACCCAATTTTCCCGTTGCGTGGAATTTTCGACTGTCGCACCAGCTTTTCCTGCTGGTTTAATACCTGAATAATCCAGTTTGGCTGAGGATTGGCAATATCAACATAAATAATACCGTAGCTATCGATGGTTTTAACGCCGAACGATTGTTTAATGGTACTTGATGTCAATCCGTAAATATCGGTAAAAGCCGCTGAATCAGCCAAAAATTCATACTTCCCGCCAGGTTCCCAGGGATAATCGATAATAAAGCGCCGTAACCGAACCGAGTCGCGTATTAAAGCAAACTCTACGGGAACCTGAACGGTGTCAACCACCTGAAACAGTTGTATTTTTGATAAATCGTATTGATTAACCGGTGTTGGAAATACAAGGTCGAAATCGCTGAGAATTTCAAGGGTTCGCTTTAAACTTACAGGTTTAAGAGTGGAAATCTCCTTAGGCTGGTCGCGCCTGCGTGGGCGACTTTCTTCTCCACCCCTCTGAAAGAAAAAGGCATTTAAGGTATCAGTCTTAAAGACAGGTTGTTTTAAAGAGTCAAGCACTTGGTAACGCAGCGACATAAACAATGAATCGCTTTTAATATGCAGCGAGTCGGTTAACCAAACCGTTATGGAGTCTTGCTCCAAACTTCGTTCGTGGATAAACCAGTTTTTTGCAGATGGTTCCCTGGCCAGCGAGAAATCAACCGGAATTTTATTAGGACGATTGAAAACAAAATCAATCCTGTTACGTGAAGGTCGTTTATTATCTTTTAAGTATTGAGGCGCATTGTCTTCCTGAAATAAAAAAACCTGAAGACTGTCGGGTAAAAACGCTCTGTAGTTAACTACCATCGACGAGTCGGGACCGATAGAATCGATCCTTTGGCGGTACTCGATTGAAGGAATCACCAAATCAGAATGCCAGGCAATGCGTTCGCCAGGTTGGTCGTAAATATAATTTCTGTTGGCATCTTCCAAAGCATAAAGCCGGTATTCGCCAGGTGCCACATTTTGAACAGAAAACCCTCCATCCTGATTGGTTTTGGCCAGACGAATCGGCACCTGGGTTTTAAATGCCGAATCGGCCTGATTTTTATGTATCATAATCAGCGCCCCTGCAACCGGTGCCAGGTTGGTGGCATCGAAAAGAAACCCGGAAACAGACAAACTGTCGACCACCATCCCTGTTGAAAAGGAGAACCTGAAATCTTGTAACACATTTCCTTCGTTGTTGTCGCTGATGGCATCGGCAAAATCGAGTGTATAGGTGGTGTTGGGTTGCAAATCCTCTTCAAACCTGATAACCAACTCGCGCCCACGGGCTGTAACAACAGGCCGTTTATTAACCGGTGGCGAAACAACCAGTTTTTGAAAAATATCCTTAACCTGAATGATTTCATTAAAAGAGATTACAATTTCCTTCCCTTTAAAATTTAAAGAATTGGCAGGTGGATTGGAACGCAGAACAACCGGAGGGTCAACATCTTTTGGACCTCCGGTTGGATACCCTGTACTGGCGCAGCCCCAGGCCAAAAAAATCAGGAATGAAAGCAGTATGGTTATGTCAACCCAATTTCTGAGTTTTAATAAATGAATAACCTTAGTATGCAGGAAGCCCTCTTTCATCTGCGATTTAATATGTTGTAAAATTCTCACTATAGTCAGTTTTAAATAATTCAGGTGATTACTCTACACCCATTGATGACAAATTTAAGAACTTTACTGTTTTTTTCGATATGATCGGATTGAAATAGAAATTTATAAATATGATTAGAATTGAAGTTCACGGAATTCCGAGTCTCGGGATAAGATATTTAGAGGAATAAGAAGGGTGTAAGTATGGTTATTGCCAAATTACTTTGACTCAAACGATTTGATTCCATTCTATCTTTTCGCACAAATTTGCATCCACTTATCACGATTATTTCCTATCTTGCTACATTAATTCTCCTTCATTTTTCATACAACTGGTTATGGCTGAATACGAAAAGCGGGCTTCTTATTTTGCAATTAGGCAGACACAGTTAATTCCACGTGAAGAAATGTTGGAAACAAAGCGTAAACAACGCTCACTCACCATTGGTATTCCAAAAGAGGCCGATAGCTCAGAGAATAGAATTGCTCTTACACCACAAGGCGTTGAATTGTTGGCCGATAATGGTCATAAAGTTATTATTGAGAAAGGAGCGGGTGATGCCGCCAATTACTTCGACCATGATTTTTCTGAAGCTGGCGGTATTATTGCTGCCTCCAAAGAAGAAGTGTTTAAGAGTGAAGTTGTTTTAAAAATTTCTCCGCCCACCCCCGATGAAGTGGCTCTGCTGAAGCCCAACCAGTTGCTGATGTCGTTTTTGTACATGCCCCGCCAGACCCGCGAAACATTTTCGGCCCTTTTGGATACTAAGGTAAATGCCATTGGCTACGAATTTTTGAAGGATGAGGTCGGTTGCTATCCTGTTATTCGAAGCATGAGCGAAATAGAGGGATATGCTGCCATCACCATCGCCTCGGAGTATTTAAGCAAAGCGAGGGGAGGGAAAGGCGTGCTTCTGGGGGGTATTACCGGTGTTTCGCCTGCCGAAGTGGTGATTATTGGAGCGGGAACCGCCGGCGAGTTTGCTGCACGGGCTGCGCTTGGGTTTGGTTGTCAGGTAAAGGTATTTGACAACTCGTACCAAAACCTGAAAGAGTTGGAGCGTAATGTGGGGCAACGACTGTTTACTTCAATTCTGCATCCGCAGGTGTTATCGAAAGCTCTGAAATCGGCTGATGCCGTAGTGGCCAGCCTGCGCTATTTCGACGATAATCCTAATTTTTATATTACCGAAGAACAGGTATCAAAAATGAAGCCCGGCTCTGTTATTGTGGATTTAAGCGTTGGCAATGGTGGTTGTTTCGAAACATCTGTCAGCACCAACCTCGATAATCCCATCATTAACGATAAAGGCGTGGTGAACTATTTTGTGCCCAATGTGGCATCGCGGGTGTCACGCACGGCATCCATTGCTCTCAGTAATATTTTTGCGCCAACCTTGCTTCGCTTAGCCGAAACGGGGGGTATTCATCAACTTATTAAAGAAGATTTGGGTATTAGTAACGGAACCTATATCTATAAAGGCATTCTTACCAACAGCCACATCGGCAACCACCTTAATTTGCCATTTAAAGACATTGGGTTGCTGATGGCGGCGTTTTAGGTTTAAATAATTCTTCGAGAATAAGCCTATTCCGTATAAAAACAAACCTCCTTTGAAAATTTGATTTTCAAAGGAGGTTCCTAGTAGCGGGGGCCAGACTCGAACTGACGGCCTTTGGGTTATGAGCCCAACGAGCTACCAACTGCTCCACCCCGCAATATATCTTAAATATTTTTGTTTACTTTTTAAGCGCAAACGTCAAGACATTTCTTTTATTTTTGCGGTTGCAAATATAGAGGTTTTATTTTTATCTGCCTAAACGAATGTGGTTTTTTTTGAAAAAAAATAACGTTTCATTTTATATATGACGCTATATTGTTGTTGGACAGGTATATAATCATTATTCTCTCTGCTCAATTAATTTAGGTTTTTTAGCCTCATCCGGTATTATTTTATAAATTTGTTGGCACTTTAACATTGTTTGAATGGTAACACGTAAGAAAAAAAGTTCGCTGCTAAAAAAACTCAGCAGTAAATATAAGCTGGCCATATTTAACGAACAGACTTATGAAGAGGTAGTAGTGTTAAGGCTATCGCGTTTGAATGTATTTACCTATGTAGGTTCGTTTATCATACTACTCATTATTTTAGTTACACTATTAATTGCATTTACCAGCTTGCGCGAGTTTATTCCCGGATACCCAAGTCCACATGAGCGTTTACTCATAGTACGTAATGCACAAAGGCTCGATTCGCTGGTGATTGAAATTAACAAACGCGACCGCTTTATTCGCAATTTTCAGGCTGTGTTAAAGGGCGAAGAGCCCGAAATGTCGGCATCGCCCGACGATAAAGTCAATGAGAGTGCTACAGCTGAATCGCGTACACAAATTCAGTTCTCCCGCTCGGAGCAGGATTCATTGTTTCGTAAGCAGGTAGAGCGCGAGGAGCGGTTTAATTTATCGGTAAAGCAAACACCCGCAAGGGTTGTGGCATTGGAGAATACCTTTTTCTTCAGTCCTATAAAGGGAATGGTTGTTAATGCTTTTGGCGACTCCAAAGGTCATTACGGGGTCGATATTGTGGCAGCTCCGGGCGCCCGGGTTTCGGCAGTAATGGATGGTATGGTGGTTTTCTCGGGTTGGACAGTTGAAACAGGCTATGTTATACAACTTCAACATCCTAATAATCTGATATCTATTTATAAACACAACGAGCGTTTGTTGAAAGAGGTAGGTCAATCGGTAAAAGCCGGCGAGGCCATTGCACGGGTTGGCAATTCGGGTGAGTTGACTACCGGACCGCATCTGCACTTCGAGTTGTGGTACAACGGTATGCCTTTAAATCCACAGGAATACATATCATTTTAATCAACAATCGCTATTTCAGAATCTGCATTACTGATCGCCAGCCAAACAAAAAAGCTCTCTTTTTTTATGAAGAAACGCCTTGCCATATTGGGTTCCACAGGAAGCATTGGGACACAGGCACTCGAAGTGGTGGATGCCCATCCCGAATTATTCTCGGTTGAGGTTTTAACCGCCAACAATAATGTTGATGTGCTTATTCGTCAAGCCAAAAAATATCAGCCCAATATTGTTGTAATTGCCAACAAGGAAAAATACCAATATTTAAAGGAGGCGCTCTCCAGCGAGCCGATAAAGGTTTTTGCGGGCGACGAATCAGTGGCGCAGGTGGCTGCCATGTCGAATATTGATATGGTTTTGTCGGCGCTGGTTGGTTTTGCCGGACTTTTGCCCACTTACAGGGCTTTGGAGGCTGGCATTCCGGTTGCGTTGGCCAATAAAGAAACTTTGGTAGTGGCCGGTGAGCTTATTATGGAGATGGCAAAAATCAAGAACATACCGCTTATTCCGGTCGATTCGGAGCATTCTGCCATATTTCAATGTCTGGAGGGCGAGAAGGCCAATCTGGTTGAAAAAATCTTTCTAACTGCTTCCGGCGGCCCATTCAGAGGGAAAAGTGTTGATTTTTTGCGCAAGGTAACACGGTGCCAGGCATTGAATCATCCCAACTGGAAAATGGGCAATAAAATCACTATCGACTCGGCATCGCTTATGAACAAAGGGCTCGAAGCCATCGAGGCCCGATGGTTATTTAATTTACAGCCATCACAGATTGAAGTGGTGGTGCATCCGCAATCCATCGTTCATTCCATGGTTCAATTTACCGATGGTTCTATAAAAGCACAAATGGGATTGCCCGATATGCGATTGCCAATTCAATATGCGTTGGGTTATCCGCTGCGGTTGCCAAACCATTTTCCAAGGTTTAGCTTTATGGATTATCCCAGCCTCACCTTTGAGTACGCCGATGTGTCGGTTTTCAGAAATCTCTCCATTGCTTTCGTGGCCATGGAGCAAGGTGGCAATACGCCTTGCATCCTGAACGCTGCTAACGAAGTGGCTGTGGATGCGTTTTTAAATGGTAAAAGCGGCTTCGTAGAAATGTCGTTCATCATTGAACAAACCATTAATAAAGTTGCTTTTATTGAGAAGCCTGCTTTTAGCGATTACATTGATACAGACAGTGAAGCGCGCGCTGTTGCCGCTTCATTTATCCGGAAATAGTTAGAAATACCAGAAAAAGAATATATTTGTGCCGGAAACATAAAAGAAAACTTATCAGATGGATTTTTTAATTAAAGCACTGCAACTTATCCTTAGCCTATCCATATTAGTTATTCTTCACGAGTTTGGTCATTTCTTCTTCGCCAGGTTATTTAAAACCAGAGTCGAGAAGTTTTACCTGTTTTTTAATCCGTGGTTTTCTCTTTTTAAAATTAAAAAGGGTGAAACAGAATATGGAGTGGGATGGCTTCCGCTGGGCGGATATGTGAAGATTTCGGGGATGATTGACGAATCGATGGACAAGGAGCAACTGGCCCAACCTGCCCAACCATGGGAATTTAGGGCAAAACCATCGTGGCAGCGGTTACTGATTATGGTTGGTGGCGTTTTGGTTAATTTCATTACTGCCTTTGTAATATTTTGGCTCATATTGTTTAAATGGGGCGAAAGTTATATACCTGCCGAGAATGCCCGTTACGGATTTTTCTATCATCCAATTGGTCATGAACTTGGCCTGCAGGATGGCGACAGAGTGTTAAAAGTAGATACTTTTGTGATTGACAATGTGCAGATGGTGGGTCGTTATCTGATGCTCGAAGAGCCTTCGGAAATGACTGTGCTGCGTGGCGATTCAGTCTTCACGCTGTCGGTTCCGGCCAACATCAAGAAAAGACTTTTATCGGAAGAGGTTCGCATGTTTGCGTTTTACCGCTATCCTGCTGTGGTTGACTCGATAATTCCGGGGATGCCCGCCAGTGAAGCCGGAATAATGAAATACGACAACATTTTTTCGGTTAATGGAGTAGAGACACCCTTTTACAACGAGTTGGTGGCCGAATTGGGTCGTAATATGGGTAAAACTGTTGAAATAGGTCTTTTAAGAGGTACTGATACCTTATCGCTCTCAATACCTGTTACCCAGGACGGAAAAATTGGGTTTGGCTCTAAATCACCAACCGAAATTTTGGGGTATAAGGTGGTAACGTATGGCTTTTTTGAAGCGTTGCCGGCTGGCATTAGTAAAGGCCTCAACCTCCTTGTTAACTATGTAAAACAACTAAAGCTGGTATTTACCCGCGAAGGAGCCAAACAAATTGGTGGTTTTGGAGCCATAGGAAGTTTGTTCCCAACCTCCTGGAATTGGGAAAGTTTCTGGTACAATACAGCTTTTTTATCCTTGATTCTGGCCTTTATGAACATATTACCCATACCTGCTCTGGATGGTGGTCACGTGTTGTTTCTTCTTTATGAGATGGTTACACGTCGAAAGCCCAGCGAAAAATTTATGGAGTATGCCCAAATTACGGGGATGGTTCTTTTGCTTGGATTATTGCTTTATGCCAATGGCAACGATTTGTTTAAGTGGATATTTAAATAATCCGAAATTCATTTGTAACTTTGTAGATAGCTAAAACCAATATTTATGACTGCTCAACTGTTTTTTTTGGCAATGCCCGGAGGATGGGAATGGATTCTCATTATTCTTGCGATAGTACTTCTTTTTGGAGGTAGAAAAATACCCGAACTCATGAAAGGGTTAGGACAGGGTATGAGAGAGTTTAAAAAAGCCCGAAACGAAGCCGATGATACACCCAGAAAAGAGGATGACTCCAAAAAAGAAGCTCTTAAATAGAGTTTGCCTTTTTGGATAAACCGGGTTTTTATTCGCTTAGGTTTTGATTTCTTTCAGAGTACGGCCCCCTGAATTTATTGTTCATCGGGCCTTTTCTGTTTTTTTTGAGCGTTATTATTAAGAAGCTGTTTAAATTTAAACACGAACTAAGATAGTTTCCAGACAGATTAATCAAGGTTGTTTGTATGCGCAGATTGTTTGTTTCATTGTTATTTACTGGTTTTTATACCGTGTTGTTTTCGCAAAGCAGTGCCGGTCAGGTGATGGTTTCCCCACAGGTTGTTGAAGAAAGAATCAAAGCTCTGAATGCACTTACGCCAATGGAGCTGGTTTATAACAGCGATGTTCAGGCTTATATCGACGTGTATACCATACGCCGCCGCGACCATCTGGCCAGAATTATTGGACGGGCTGAACTTTTTTTCCCTTTATTTGAAGAACATCTCGACAGGTTGGGGTTACCGCTCGAACTTAAATACTTGGCCATTGTGGAATCGGCGCTCGACCCTGAGGCCAAATCCACATCAGGGGCCATCGGTTTATGGCAATTTCTGTTTCATGCTGCCCGGGTGGTCGATTTGCAAATAACATCCTATATTGATGAGCGGCGTGATCCTGTAAAATCAACCGATGCGGCGGCCCGTTATCTGAAGTACCTCTACGAAAATTTTAACGACTGGAATCTGGCCCTGGCATCATATAATGGCGGTATTGCTACCGTGAACGAAGCCATATATAAATCGGGGGGGCAAACCGATTTCTGGAAAATCCGACAGCATTTATCAGGCGAAACACGTAGTTATGTGCCTGCTTTTATAGCTGTTAATTATGTGATGAATTACTACGAAAGCTACGGCATTAAACCTGAGCCGCCCAAATATGGCTATGATGATCTGGATATTGTATTTGTAGATAAAAGTATTTCTTTTGCCCAATTATCCAAGTTGCTCGATTTGCCTGTGGAAACCATAAGAATGCTGAACCCTGTTTATATCCGTGATTTTATTCCTGTTGTTTCAACCCCGGTGCGTATTCTGTTGCCAAAAGAGAATGTGCTGATTTATTCGCGTAAAAGGGGCGATCTTAAAGAAGAAAAAGGCCCGCCAATTGCACATTTGCCACCAATTGGCGATACCAAAGGACGAGTAAAGGTGGTTCACAAAGTTGCTCCAGGTGAGTTTTTTCACCGTGTCGCCATGCTCTACGGATGTCGGGTAGAAGATGTACAAAAATGGAACAATCTGAAATCAAGGCATCTTTCGGCAGGTCAGCAGTTGGTAATTTGGACACATCCCGAAGAAAAAAAATATTTCTTTATTCATAAAGAGGACTGGCCAGCCTTAGAATATAGATAGAACAAACAGTTTTGATTTTCTCTTATTTGCTTTTTTTTGTAACTTGAACCCGATAGCAGTTTTTAAACGAAAAAATAACACCATGAGAACATTTAAATTTTCTCTGCTTATATTATTTGTAATACTTGTAGCCGGGTGCAAAGATTCCGGAAATACGAAACCGAATATAACAGGGTCGATGGGAGAGATGCTGATGGTGATGGATGATAAATGGAGAAACTCAGAACCGGGCGAAAGAGCCATCGAAATGTTAACGCAGCCGATGATGGGATTGCCGCAGGTTGAGAATCTTTTTAACCTCTCCATTGTGCCGCATCGCGCATTTTCCGACCACATGAAAGTATTTCGTAACCTCATAATTACCAAAATATCGCCCGATGTGGAAGAAGAAGGCGTTAAATTTTTCACTCAGAATGCCTGGGCGCGCGAACAGGCTTTAATGCGTATCGAAGCCAAATCGCCTGAGCGATTCCTCGAAATTATTGAAGAGGATGAGTTACGCATTCTGGGCTTTTTTGTGAGGGCCGAGCGTCAGCGCAGTTTACGCTTTTATACCAAATTCAGCAGTGCCGAACTCACCAAAATGGTGAGCGATAAATGGAATGTTGGCTTTGTGGTTCCCAACAATTTTAAACAGAACCAGTCGTCGTCTGAAAACTTTACATGGTTAAGCAACGAAACCCAGCTTACCAGTCAGGGTGTTTTTATTTATTCGTTCGATTATGTAGGAGAAGGTACTTTTTCAAAAGAGTTTCTTCTGAATAAACGAGACTCTACCTTGCGAATGAACGTACCCGGGCCGGTTGATAGTTCATTTATGTCGACCGAATACGATTTGCCAATTACCTATAAAACATTAAAAGTGAATGGGCACGATGTGGTTGAGTTAAGAGGACTTTGGAAAGTCATCGGTTACCCTATGGGAGGCCCTTTTGTATTGTTTGCCCACCACGATGTTGCCAACAATCGGGTTGTGGTTACCGACGGATATGTTTATTCGCCTGAAAAACCCAACAAACGGAATTTTGTTTGGCAGGTTGAATCCATTCTCTATTCTTTAAAATTCCCCACCGATAAAGAAGAGGAGGCTCAGTAACAAATGGCGCTGCCCGCATTTTCGAAAAGTGAGCTTAGCAAGGCTGCTCGTCGCGACGACCTGATTAAGGAAACAGCAGCTCAAATCATCAAGGATTTTGGTGAGTTTAATATCGACATCGCTTTCTCGGGAAATGCCAGCACTTTTTATGATGAACTATCGCAGCAAATGGTTGTTCATGTGGAAGAACTTCTGCAGAACAGCCATTCGCGTTTTTTGGGATTACTCTATAGAATTGATATTGGCCAAAAAGAAATAGAAATGTACCAAAACGAGATGACCGGACAACCATATGCTGCCATTGTTACCGAACTCATTATTCACCGTGAACTTAAAAAGGTGTTAACCCGTGAGTGGTTTAAACAAAAAAATCAGGATAAATAGATGAAACGAACATGTTTACTAAAACACAAACATCAATGAAAATAGCAAACATGGAGTTCCATCCAACCATAGCCTAAAAATTATTAACGGATGAAATGAGATTATTTTAGGTTTATAAACCGTTTAATTTTAGAAATAAGATATTTAGATGCAAGAAAGATAGAGAAGATTTGTAAGCTTTTATAGATGTCTTAGCATCTTTCCAGACTTATCTATCAGTCTAATAATCTTAAATCTAACCATCTTAATAAAAATTTCAATATAAAATTTAAACGGTTGTTTAGTTATTGATTTCCATCTTCTTTTTTCTAACGTCTAACAATCTATTTGTCTAATAATCTAAATTTATGTCAGTTAAAGTAAGAATAGCCATTAATATACCGGAGAACAGCAGCAAAGCTTTTATTGTTCCGGATTTAAAAGTGCTTAATGATTTCAGTGTTTCTGACAAGGAACTTCAATACCTACATAAAAAACTCGAAAACGACCCGAAGAAAAAGTTCTTTGTTTTGAATCGGCTCGACCAGTTGGTTTTTGTTATTTTAACGGATGAAGCCAAATCACTGCCATTGGTAAAGGAAGATTTACGACGGCATGGGGCTGCCATTATTAAACAAGTTAAAGAAGAGTCGTTAACATCGCTGGCACTTTTCGATTTAGCCAGTAGCCCTGCATTCATTTTGGCTCTGGCCGAAGGTGTCATTTTAGGCTCTTATTCGTTTAATAAGTATAAAACCAATGCCAAACCGGAAACCGATATTGAGGTTATGCTGGTTAGTCCCGATGTTACCGGATGCAAGCTCTCGGCATTGGCCAATGTTTGCGAATCAGTGTTTTTGGCACGCGATTTAGTCAACGAGCCGGTTGGGCATCTTAATGCAGAGCAATTAGGCGAAGTGGCTGTTAATTTGGGGAATAAGCTGGGTATTAAAACCGAAGTTTTCAATAAGAAGAAAATAGAATCGCTTAAAATGGGCGGATTACTGGCGGTTAACAAAGGAAGTATCGACCCGCCAACTTTTACCACCATGGAGTGGAGGCCCGATAATGCGCTTAATGAAAAGCCTTATGTGTTGGTTGGTAAAGGCGTTGTGTTCGATACAGGTGGCATAAACCTGAAAACTGTTCCCGGCAGTCTTGATACCATGAAATGTGATATGAGCGGAGCTGCATCGGTACTGGGGGCCATGTCGGCCATTGCCATTAATAATGTGCCTTTGTATGTTGTAGGCTTAATACCTGCAACCGATAACCGCCCTGGCGGCAATGCCATTGTGCCGGGCGATATTCTGAAAATGCACAGCGGTACAACTGTTGAAATTATCAATACCGATGCTGAGGGCCGATTGATTCTGGCCGATGCGCTCAGTTTTTCAAAACATTACAACCCCGAACTGGTAATAGATCTGGCTACGCTTACAGGCAGTGCGGCAATGGCCATTGGCGAACATGGCATAGTGGCCATGGGTACTGCTGATGAAGCTATTAAGGAAGAGCTTGCCCGCATTGGCGATGAGGTTTGCGAACGGGTGGTATGGTTTCCTTTCTGGGATGATTATGATGCTGCCATAAAATCGGAAGTGGCAGATATTAAAAATTTGGGAGGACGCGAAGGTGGCGCCATTACTGCCGGAAAATTTCTATCCAGGTTTGTGGATGCTCCATGGATTCACCTTGATATTGCCGGTCCGGCTTATCTTTCAGCCGAATCAAACTATCGCGGGATTGGAGGTACAGGAACCGGGGTGCGCTTGCTGTATGCCTTTTTAGAGTATATTGCAGAGCATTATAAATGCAACAACAATAAAGAAGTTTGCTGATAGCTTTATCAATCCAAAAATCAGATGTATTTTTAAGGAGTTTATGACAACTCATTTACACCATCAATATGAGCAGCGATAAAATTAAAGTTGGGATTACCCAGGGCGATATAAACGGAATTGGCTATGAGGTTATTTTTAAAGCCTTGGCCGACCCACGGATGCTTGAAATGTGTACACCGGTTATTTATGGTTCGTCTAAAGTAGCCGCTTATCATCGAAAGGCACTGAACTTACCAAGTATAAGTCTTAATAGCATTCGTTCGGGCGATGAAGCCCATAGCAAACGTATTAATATTGTTAATTGTCTCGACGATAATGTGCGTGTTGAGTTAGGGAAACCCACCGAGGCTAGCGGTGAAGCTGCTTTTCTGGCACTTGAAAAAGCGGTTGAAGAACTGAAGAAAGGCGCAATTGATGTTTTGGTAACCGCACCCATCAACAAAAAAGTTATTCAATCAACAAAATTTGATTTTCCCGGCCATACTGAATTTCTGGCGAAAGAGTTTAGTGGCCAGCCACTGATGCTGATGGTGAGCGATAAGCTGCGTGTAGGAGTGGTAACAGGGCATATTCCATTAAAAGAAGTGAGCACTGCTATATCAAAAGAGTTAATTCTTGAGAAGCTTCGGATTTTGAACCAAACTTTAAAGGTCGACTTTATTATCCGGAAGCCCAGAATTGCTGTTTTGGGGTTGAACCCGCACGCCGGTGATAATGGTTTGCTTGGCAAAGAAGAAATTGATGTTATAATACCAGCACTTGAAACGGCGCGTCAGGAAGGAATTATGGCCTTTGGGCCTTATGCCGCCGATGGCTTGTTTGGAGCTGACCAAATATCGACCTTCGATGCCGTTTTGGCTATGTACCACGACCAGGGCTTAACACCCTTTAAGGCACTGGCATTTGCAACCGGTGTTAATTTTACTGCGGGCTTATCGGTTATTCGTACTTCACCCGACCATGGAACGGCCTTTGAAATTACCGGACAGAACGAGGCCAGCGAGGAATCTTTTTTGGCGGCTATTTATATGGCTATTGATGTATTTAATAACCGTAAACAATACAAAGAATTAACGGCCAATCCGCTTAAATCGGTTGATGTTAACTCTTTGGGTGTCGATGAGTAGGTTTGTTTTTGAATCTAAAAAAATTAATATCAAAGAGGGTGTCTCAAAAGTCAGAGACACCCTCTTTTTATTCGTACTCCTACCCGAGTAGTTTTTCAAATACTCAATTTTCAGAGCCTTAAAAAAACTTATGAGACAGCCTCTTTATTTTATAACAATCCTATTGTTTTAGGATTCATCTTATTGCCTCTAAAACTTGCCAATTCAACGCAGTCTCCATTAAATCGATAATATAAAGTAGTTTGCGGGCTTATTACGCAGCGCCGGAGATTCTTATGTTTATTAGAATATGGGAATAAGTATGGATTTATTGCAATTTGGTCAATCACTTCTTCAAAATGGGCGTCTACTTTTGCTGCTGAAACTGCACCAAACTTCTCAAGAACATAATCCAATATTTCTTCATATTCAGAATATGCCCTTGTTGAATACCTTACTTCAAATGGCATCTGTTAGAGATTATATTTTTCTTTAATCTTATCCCTAATCTGCGAACGTGTATAATATTCGCCTTTGTCAAGTTGTTGGAGACCCTCATGAATTGCCTTTTTATCTTCACTACTAACTCTGTCCCACCAATCAGACCGCTCTTTTTGCAACGTTTCAATACGAGCTAAGATTTCTTCTTCCTGAACAGATGAAATCCAATTGATTAAGTTTATTTTTCTTGCCTCTAAATTCATATTCTCCATTTTTATCTGTAACAAATTTAACCATTAAAACTTGGTTTTGGAAGACTAAAGATGTGGAATATTTACTGGAATATTTACCCTCAAAAGTTGTGGTTATTTAATGCGCGCTTTAATAAAGTATCATTAGTGTCCGATTAATTTTTTAGAATTTATTTGAATGTGTTTGTACATAAGGAAACCAGTGATTTTTAGGAAATTATATTCAGCGGCGGCATTTTTTAAGTCCGTTGAATTTTGCTACGCTCGGCATTGATGCAAACAAGTTTGCTCACTGCTCTCACTCAAAGCAAAATGTGCTTACTTTTTTTGCTGAAGTGGAGCGAAGCGGATCATGAATGCCTTAAAAAGAAAACACGAATGAATAAAAAAAGTAATCCCGATTCATCGGGAGAGCACTTAAACGAAGAATGGATTTTTTATCGGACAATAGTGATAAAGTATAAATAAGAGGCTGTCTCATAAGTTTTTTTAAGGCTCTGAAAATTGAGTATTTGAAAAACTACTCGGGTAGGAGTACGAATAAAAAGAGGGTGTCTCTGACTTTTGAGACTCCCTCTTTTTTATGGTTTTTCCTGCGAGCGATTATTCTTCTACGCCAAGTCCCTGCTTGTAGCCTTTTATGATGCCCCGCTGGGAATTTTTTACAAAAAGGATAATTTCATCGCGCTCTTTCGAGGCTGGCAGTTCAGCTTCAATGCGGGCTATGGCATCGGAGTTGTTCAGGCTCGACTGGAATAACATCCGATAGCAGTCCTGAATGTCGCGAATTTGCTCATTTGTAAAGTTTCGACGGCGCAGGCCAATGGAATTAACCCCGGCATACGACAATGGGTTGCGTCCGGCTTTTACATATGGCGGAATGTCTTTGCTAACCAGCGAACCACCTGAAACCATTACATGCGCACCAATGTGCACAAACTGATGCACCGCAGATGTTCCGCCAACAATGGCCCAATCGTCAATAACCACTTCGCCTGCCACCTGAACACTGTTAACAAGTATTACCTGATTGCCGATAATACAATCGTGAGCCACATGCACATAAGCCATTAGCAGACAATTATTGCCTACCACAGTTTTTCCTTTTGCTTTGGTGCCCCGGTTAATGGTAACAAATTCCCGAATGGTGGTATTGTCGCCAATCTCAACGGTGGTTTCTTCGCCAACAAATTTCAAATCTTGAGGAATAGCTCCAATAACGGCTCCCGGGAAAATGTTGCAATTTTTTCCAATACGGGTGCCCTCTAAAATGGTGGCATTACTACCTACTCTTGTGCCTTCTGCAATAATTACGTTTTTATCGATGGTAACAAAAGGTTCAATAACCACGTTGGGGGCAATTTTTGCCTCTGGATGGATATATGCTAATGGTTGCTTCATTTTAACTGATTATGTGTTATTGAGGCCAATATCAAAGAATAGAGGCTTCAATCTAATTATATTATTCTTTGTTTTTTGCAATTTGAGCCATAAATTCACCCTCGGCCACAATGGTATCGCCCACAAAAGCAAGACCTTTCATATTTGCTACACCACGGCGGATTTCAGTCATCATTTCAAGTTTAAAAATCACGGTATCGCCGGGAACCACTTTTTTGCGGAATTTAATATTGTCCTGCTTTAGGAAATAGGTGCTGTAAGTATGAGGGTCTTCCAGTTGGCTTAATACCAGAATGCCTCCGCACTGAGCCATGGCCTCAACCAGCAAAACACCAGGCATTACAGGTTCTTCCGGGAAATGGCCTGTAAAAAACGGTTCGTTAGCTGTCACATTTTTGATGCCCACAATTGTTTTTTCCTCCAGACTGATTACTTTGTCTATCAGCAGGAAAGGATATCGGTGTGGCAGCATCTTTTTTATCTGGTTAACATCAAAAATGGGCTCTTTGTTAGGGTCGTAATAAGGTGCATCAATCTTTAACTGGCGCTTGCGTATCTCTTTGCGCAACAGTTTTGTAAATTCAGCATTGATTTTATGACCGGGTTTGCTGGCAATAATTCTTCCTTTAACGGGACTGCCGCATAGCGTTAAGTCGCCAATAACATCCAGCAGTTTATGGCGGGCTGGTTCATTGGTATAGTGCAGTTCAAGGTTATTCAGTATACCGGTAGGTTTTACCTCAACTTTTGGTTTATTAAAGAGAGTAGCCAATCGGTCTAATTCGTCTTGCTCAACCGGCCTGTCAATAATAATGATGGCATTGTCGAGGTCGCCGCCTTTTATCAGGTTGTTTTTTAGCAATGGCTCCAATTCGTGTAGAAACACAAACGTACGGCAGGGACTAATTTCACGTGCAAAGTCATCGAGCGATTCCAGAGTTGCAAACTGGTTGGCCAGTAAAAGCGACTTGTCGAACGAAATCATCACCTGGGCAGAGAAATGGTTGTCGGGCAAAGCAATAATGTAGCTGCCGGTTTCAGGGTCTTCAACCATCATTTTTTCACGAACCTCGAAATATTCGCGGTCGGCAGTTTGTTCAACAAAACCTGCACTGAGAATGGCTTCAACGAAAAATTTCGAACTACCATCCAAAATGGGAGCCTCAGGCCCGGTAACATCTATCAAACAGTTGTCGACACCAAGCCCGCGTAATGCTGCCAGGCAGTGTTCAATGGTGCTGACTTTTGCTTCACCTTCCTGCAAAACAGTGCCGCGCTGGGTGTAAACCACATGGTCAACCAAAGCACGCACCACGGGCTGACCTTCCAGGTCAACTCTTCTAAAGCGGAATCCTGAATTTTCTTCGGCAGCATTCAGTGTCAATGTTACGTTAACACCGGTATGAAGGCCCGGGCCACTTAATGAAACAGATTTTCCTATGGTCCTTTGTTTTTCAGCCATTGTAAGTGTGTTTATATTTTTCCGGTATTAGCCGCTATGGCTTTTTCCAGTTTCTCAATTCTGTTTTTTAAATCGGGAAGGTTCCTGAAAACCACGTAGGCTTTATTGTATTGCATAGCCTGAAAAGCAGGCGAGCCCATAATTACCATTCCGTCTTCTTTTATATTTCCACCAACGCCTGTTTGAGCAGCAGCTTTAACACCATCGGCAATTTTAAGGTGTCCGGCTATACCAACCTGACCTCCAAACATTACATTTTTGCCAATTTTGGTACTGCCAGCTATACCACATTGCGCAGCCATTACTGTGTTTTCACCAACTTCCACATTATGGGCTATCATTATCAGGTTGTCGAGTTTTACACCTTTGCGTATAAGTGTAGCGCCCATGGTGCCGCGGTCAAGTGTGGTGTTTGAACCAACTTCAACGTCATCTTCAATAATAACAATGCCTATTTGTGGTATTTTCTCGAAACGGCCACTGGCATCGGGGGCAAATCCAAAGCCATCGGAGCCAATTACTGCACCTGAATGAATAACACAGTTGGCACCAATTTTACAGCCTTTATAAATTTTAGCACCCGGATAAATGATGGTATTGTCTTTTATCTCAACATTATCGCCCACATAAACCTGAGGGTAAATTTGAACATTGTTTCCAATTTTCACATTTTCGCCGATGTATGAAAATGCGCCAACGTAAACAAAATCTCCCATCTGAGCCGAAGCGTTGATGAATGAAGGCTGTTCAATTCCTGTTTTACGAGGTAACGAGGCCTGATACATTTGCAGTAGTTTGGCCAGAGCCTGGTAAGCATCGTCAACCTTTATTAATGTAGCCTTAATAGGCTGTTCGGGAGAAAATGCTTTATTTACAATAACAACCGATGCTTCGGTGGTGTAAATATAGGGGGCGTATTTTGGATTGGCCAGAAATGTTAATGTTTCGGGTTTCCCCTCTTCAATTTTCGATACATCTCTCACTATAGCCTGCGGATTCCCTTCTATTTCTCCGTTTATTAATTGCGAAATTTGCTGAGCGGTAAATTCCATAGGTAAAAATTTGGTGCAAAACTACAAAAATATCTCTCTTAAAAAAACTGTTAATGCAGGCTATAGGTTGGGCGTTTTGTTTGAGTGAATCTACCTGATTGACTTAGGATAGCAGAGGATTTCCTTTTTAACAGTTTTTCCCAGCACTGATAAATCCAGCATGTCTGATGCATCTGAAATGTCTTTAACTACCCCATCGCGACAAAGAATATTGATTTTATCATCTTTTACACTGTAGGCATTGTTGGATATGGATGCAGTGAAGACAAAATAGCCGGTCTGCTCTTCGTTGTCAAGTTCCAGTTTTGATTTCACCTTTTTTTTAAGGGAGTCAATTTTTTCCTGCTCAAAAGGGGTATCCTGAATTTCAATGGCCAACAGGTTTCTGTGTAATAGTCCACCCGAAAGTGTGGATAAAACCTTATCGGGATGAAACATCCAAATTTTAAGGGCACTCATGATGTCGTTATCATCCAGGAAAGCAAATCGGATTAAAACCTCTTCGTTATTGCGGAAGTCGGCAATGGTAGGCTTGTTTTTCAGAAAATATTCCAAATGGGGCGACGATTGCGGCATTTCTCCCATTTGAGTCAGATGCCTTGCCCTGCGAAAAATATGGGTCAGCATTTTTTCGGCTACCAGAGCGGTTTTATGAAGGTAAACCTGCCAATACATTAACCGGCGGGCTATCAGAAATTTTTCAATTGAATAAATGCCTTTCGATTCCACAACAAGTTGGTCGTTGTGTATGCGCAGCATTTTTATGATACGTTCGGAGCTGACCACACCCTCTGATACACCGGTATAAAAGCTGTCTCGAAGCAAGTAATCGAGGCGGTCCATATCGAGTTGGCTGGAGACTAACTGATGCAAAAAATTTTTCTGATAGCGGTTGGTGAATATTTCAATGGCAGTGGTAAGTTTACCATTAAACTCACGGTTAAGCCGTTCCATAAACAAAAGCGACAACTCCTCGTGGTGCACACCTTCAACCAAAGTAGATTCCAGAACATGTGAAAAAGGCCCATGCCCAAGGTCGTGCATCAAAATGGCGGCATGTACAGCTTCCGATTCAGCATCGGTAATATCGTATCCCTTTTGTTTAAGGGTTTCCACCGCCTGAGACATCAGGTGCATACATCCCATGGTGTGCTGAATTCTGGTGTGTGTAGCTCCGGGGTAAACCAGCGAAGTCATGCCCAGTTGCTTAATCCACCGCAAACGCTGAAAAAAAGGATGTTCTATTAAATCGTACAATAACTCTGTTGGCACTGATATAAATCCGTGTACAGGATCGTTTATGATTTTCTTTTTATTGGTGGTTTTGCTAACGGGCATTGTATGTTATTATTTGTAAGGCTTATTGCAAATATAAGGAATATTGATGTTTTTTAAGAATTATCAACTGTTGCTTAAATTTAATTAATCTAAATAATTTCGTAATTTTGGACAATAATAAGGAGTAGAGGGTTTGCTTATATTTCAATTGAAATTATAACTGCTGCTTATATTGATAGAATTTACTGATTGCGCAGCCATGAACCCTTTTATTTTCCAATTGTTTAAGATGCAAGAGTGATATTAACAGGTTCTGACTTTATTTTTTTGGTTGTAAAACCGATTATTTATTAATGAACTATGGCAACAGACCAAGATAGATTATTGGAGGAAGTAACCAATAGGGAGTATCAGTATGGATTTTATACTGATATTGAGATGGATATGTTTTCCAAAGGGCTGAGCGAAGATACCATACGGGCCATTTCTGAAAAGAAAAATGAACCGGCGTTTATGCTCGAATTCAGGCTAGATGCTTATCGGAAATGGTTAAAAATGGAATCTCCCGATTGGGCGCATCTTAAAATTCCTGCAATCGATTATCAGGATATTATATATTATGCGGCCCCCAAGCCAAAGCCAAAATTAAACAGTTTAGATGAGGTTGACCCTGAATTAAAGGCAACATTCGATAAACTTGGAATCCCTCTCGACGAGCAAAAGGTACTGGCAGGTGTTGCTGTGGATGCAGTGATTGATAGTGTGTCGGTTAAAACAACTTTCCGTGAAACACTGGCCGAGCGTGGTATTATTTTTTGCAGTATTTCAGAAGCCATACGTGAATATCCCGATTTGGTGAAGCAGTACTTAGGCTCAGTAGTTCCTGTGGGCGACAACTATTTTGCAGCACTTAATTCTGCTGTTTTCAGCGATGGCTCGTTTGTTTATATTCCAAAGGGTGTTCGCTGCCCCATGGAACTTTCAACCTATTTCAGAATAAATGCACGCGATACAGGGCAATTCGAACGCACCTTGATTGTGGCCGAGGACGACAGCTATGTTAGCTATCTTGAAGGCTGTACTGCTCCCATGCGCGATGAGAACCAATTACATGCCGCTGTGGTTGAAATTGTTGCTTTTGAGCGTGCTGAAGTGAAGTATTCTACCGTGCAAAACTGGTATCCGGGCGATAAGGAAGGGAAGGGCGGTATTTATAATTTTGTTACCAAACGTGGCATCTGTAAAGGCGATTATTCAAAAATTTCGTGGACTCAGGTTGAAACTGGCTCCGCCATTACCTGGAAATATCCCAGTTGTGTTTTAATGGGCGACCACAGTGTGGGTGAGTTCTATTCGGTGGCATTAACCAACAATTATCAGCAGGCCGATACCGGAACTAAAATGATTCACCTTGGCAAAAACACCAAGAGTCTCATTGTTTCTAAAGGCATATCAGCCGGTAAAAGCCAGAACAGTTACCGTGGGTTGGTTCGGGTTTCAAAGAAAGCCGATAATGCACGCAATTTTTCGCAGTGCGATTCACTTTTATTAGGCGACAAGTGCGGAGCGCATACTTTTCCATATCTCGAAATTAATAACAGCACTGCCAAAGTTGAACACGAGGCTACCACGTCTAAAATTGGTGAAGATCAGATTTTCTATTGCAATCAGCGTGGAATATCAACCGAAGATGCAGTTGGGCTTATTGTTAATGGCTATGTAAAAGAGGTTATTAACCAATTGCCCATGGAGTTTGCCGTTGAAGCCCAAAAACTTCTTCAGATTAGCCTTGAAGGAAGTGTTGGGTAAGGAGAATTGAAGAAATCAGATTGAATTACAATCCGAATCTTTTAGAAAAAATTGAATCAATATAATTATGACAAGTGTAAAATACCATATATCATGCTTAAGATTAGAAATTTACATGCTAAAATAGACGATAAGGAAATTCTCAGGGGAATCAGCCTTGATGTTAAACCGGGTGAGATACATGCCATAATGGGGCCCAATGGTTCGGGGAAGAGTACCTTAGCTGCCGTATTAACCGGAAACGAAGCTTTTGAAGTTAGTGAAGGGAGTGTAGAATTCAGCGGAAAGGATTTGCTGGAGATGGCGCCTGAAGACAGGGCCCGCGAAGGGTTATTTTTAAGTTTCCAGTATCCGGTGGAGATTCCAGGGGTTAGCATGACCAATTTTATGCGTACTGCTATTAACGAACAACGGAAATATCGTGGCCTGGAGCCATTATCGGCCAGTGAGTTTTTAAAACTCATGCGCGACCGGAAAAATCTGGTCGAGATTGACTCTGATTTAACCAATCGTTCGGTTAACGAAGGCTTCTCGGGCGGTGAGAAAAAGAAAAATGAAATTTTTCAGATGGCCATGCTCGATCCAAAATTAGCCATTCTGGATGAAACTGATTCGGGGCTGGATATTGATGCGCTTCGCGTGGTGGCCAATGGTGTTAATAAATTACGCAGGGCCGATAATGCAACTATTGTTATTACGCACTATCAGCGGTTACTCGATTACATTCAGCCCGATTACGTGCATGTGCTTTATAAAGGTCGCATTGTAAAATCGGCAGGTAAAGAACTGGCTCTTGAGTTGGAAGAAAAAGGGTACGATTGGATTAAAAAAGAGTTTGAAGAGTAAGCATTATGGCAGCAGCACCAGATATTTCCATGTTAACCCTTTACGAAAAGTACAGGGACATTATTGAGAAGGGTTCATCGCCTCAGGTGAATGCCGAACGGCAAAAAGCTGTTGAGGCGTTTAACAGGTTGGGAATTCCTTCCAATAAGAAAGAAGCCTATAAATATACCAATCTTCAACCCTGGTTTAAGCCGGAGTTAAATCCAGTATTAACCAACAAGGGATTTGAAGGGAACATTACTGAGATATTTAAATGCGATGTTGATACCATCGACTCGCATACCATTTTTATTGTTAACGGCCATTACCAAAACGGCAGCAATGGTTCTGTTTTACCCGATGGTGTTTTGGTTGGCAGTTTTACACAATTAAGCAAAGAACATCCAAAAATTGTGGAAACCTACTTTGGTAAAAATGCGCCTGCTCAGGAAGATGGTTTGGTGGCACTGAACACCATGTGTGCCGTTGATGGTGTTTTTATTTACATACCTAAAAACAAGGTGGTTGAGCAGCCAATTCAGATAGTTAACCTGCTTAGTGGGGAGGAAGATACACTGGTTTTTCAGCGAAACCTCATTGTAGCCGAAGAAGGGGCCCAGGCTCGTATTCTTTTTTGCGATCATACCCTCACCAGCAACCGTTTTGTAGTTAACTCTGTTACCGAAGGATTTGTAAATCCACTGGCCAACGTCGATTTTTACAATATTCAAAATCAGCATAATGGCACGGTGCAGTTTGGCGGATACTATTTCAATCAGGAGGCTCAATCGGTGCTAAATGCCAATTATTTTACGCTCAATACAGGCACCACCCGCAATAATATTTTCATGCGGCTAAACGGTAGTCATGCCGAGAGTCATCTTTCGGGTCTCTACCTTACCGATAAAAATCAGCATGTTGATAATTTTACGTTTATTCACCATGCCGTGCCCGACTGCCAAAGCAACGAACTTTTCAAGGGCGTAATGGACGATTCCAGCACAGGTGCGTTTACAGGACGGATTCTCGTTTCTCCTGATGCACAGCGCACCAATGCTTACCAATCGAACAATAACCTTTTGCTTACCGAAACAGCAAAAATGAATACACGTCCGCAATTGGAAATTTATGCCGACGATGTTAAGTGTAGTCATGGAGCAACTGTTGGTCAGCTCGATGATAATGCACTGTTTTATTTGCGAGCCCGGGGAATCAGCAAGGATGAGGCTTTAATTTTGTTGATGTACGCTTTTGCTTATGAGGTAATTGAAAAAATTAAAGTTCCGGCTTTAAAGGAACAAATTCGGGAGCTGGTTGAGAAGCGGTTTCGGGGTGAATTGGATAAATGCGATTCCTGTATTATATGTAACCAGCTGGCTGACAAGTTTCAGGAACTAGCCAAATAGATGATATCGCGCAAAGGCGCAAAGAAACGCAAAGGATTAAGAAAGAATGGTTAAAAAAAACTTAGCATTCTCTGCGTACTTAGCGAGAAACAAAAAGTATCGCGCAAAGGCGCAAAGAAACGCAAAGGATTAAGAAAGAATGGTTAAAAAAAACTTAGCGTTCTCTGCGTGCTTAGCGAGAAATGATACTATCGCGCAAAAATGCAAAGCAACGCAAAGAGAAAAGCATTTTTTAGAATAAACAAACTTGGCGTTCTCCGCGTACTTAGCGAGACACCCTTAAAACAAATTAATTGCAGATGAATTACCCCATCGAGGCCATTCGGAATGATTTTCCAATTCTTACGCAACAGGTTCACGGAAAACCTTTGGTTTATTTCGATAATGGGGCAACCACGCATAAACCCAGACAGGTGGTTGAAGCTATGGAGGAAGTGGCCTTTCGGTACAACAGCAATATTCACCGTGGCGTTCACACCTTAAGTAACCTTTGTACCGAAGCTTTTGAAAACGCCCGGCAAACAGTGGCTTCTTTTATAGGTGCACACAATTCTCATGAAGTTATTTTTACCCGGGGAACCACCGAATCCATTAATCTTGTAGCGTATTCGTTTGGCGAAACTTTTCTGCAAAGTGGCGATGAGGTAATTATTTCGGGCATGGAGCACCATTCAAATATTGTTCCCTGGCAATTGTTGCAAAAACGTAAAGGTGTTGTTTTAAAGGTGATTCCGGTTCTCGATAACGGCCAGCTTGATATGGAGGTTTTCCGTTCGCTTATCAGTCGCCGAACCCGTTTGGTGTCGGTTACGCATGTCAGTAATGTATTGGGAACCATAAATCCCATCGAAGAAATTATTGAAATTGCCCATCAGCATAATATTGCCGTGTTAATTGATGGCGCTCAGGCGGTTCAGCATCTGGCGGTTGATGTTAAAAAACTTGATTGCGATTTCTACGCCTTGTCGGGCCATAAGCTCTATGGGCCAACTGGTATTGGCGTACTTTACGGAAAAGAAAAATGGCTTAACCAAATGGTTCCTTATCAGGGTGGTGGCGAAATGATTCAAACGGTTACTTTCGAGGAAACCACCTTTAACGAGTTGCCTTATAAATTTGAGGCGGGCACCCCCGATTTTACCGGAGCTATAGGTTTGGCAGCAGCTGTTAAATATCTTCAAAATATTGGCCTTCAAAAAATTCATGCCTACGAAGATGAGTTGTTCAACTATGCTTTCGAGAAACTTCAGGCCTTGGGCAATATTACATTTTATGGCACAGCCCACATACGCGGTAGTCTTATCTCATTTCTGCTGAATGGGATTCACCCATTTGATGCCGGAACCCTGCTTGATAAAATGGGTATTGCCGTTCGTACCGGTCACCATTGCGCACAACCATTAATGGAGCGCTTTAAAATTCCGGGCACCATCAGGGCTTCTTTTGGTTTGTACAATACCACTTCGGAGGTGGATGCCCTTGTAAACGGATTGGTAAAAGTTAGGCAACTGTTTGGTTAAAGCGATTAAAATGGTAAACTTTGCAAACTTAAAAAATATAGTTTACCATGACAATACAAGAAGTTCAGCAGGAGATTGTTGATGAGTTCGGGATGCTGACCGACTGGATGGATAAATATTCTCTGCTGATTGAATTAGGAAACGACCTTGATGGTTTTGATGAGGCCCAACGAACCGACCAAAACCTGATTGAAGGTTGCCAAAGTAAAGTTTGGCTGCACGCTTGGCTCAACAATGGCCAAATACAGTTTATGGCCGACAGCGATGCCATAATTGTAAAAGGAATTGTTGCTCTGCTTATCAGGGTGCTTAACAACCGAACCCCCGATGAAATTCTTCAGTCGGAACTTTTCTTTGTTGATAAAATAGGTTTAAAAGAGCATTTATCGCCAACACGCTCCAATGGATTGGTGTCGATGATAAAACAAATGCGCCTGTTCGCCCTGGCTTATAAAGCCAAAATGGAAAAATAGAAAGTTGCTGATATTTTAAGGGGTTTCAATTGGTTGGTAAACATCTTTTTTTTTCTGATGTTTAATTGTAAGAAGTTGCTTGCAGTTGTTTTTTTTAATAATTGCTTCAACATCTTTAAGCTCTTCTCTATTTTTCTAACATCAAATAGTTTTAGCAGAATTTTTCTGGTTTGTCTTATTTATTTGACTTGATATGAGCAACGAATTTCTAAATATGGAAATGGAAATTGTAAACGCGCTTAAAACCGTTTACGACCCCGAAATTCCTGTAAACATATACGACCTTGGGTTGATTTACGAAGTTGAAGTGCTTGAAGGTGGCAAAGTCAGAGTGCTAATGACACTTACATCGCCCAACTGCCCGGTTGCCGAATCGCTTCCTGTGGAAGTGCAGGATGCAGTGGCCGGCGTTAATGGTGTAACCGAAGTTGAACTCAATTTAACGTTCGACCCGCCCTGGAGCCGCGATATGTTAAGCGATGAGGCACTTCTGGAACTAGGGCTTTTGTAATGAGCTTTAATTATTCTGATAGAACTGCCTTCAAATGAACCTTGCCGGAGAACATATGGCCAACCTCATTCGGTACCAAGCCGGCAAACTTGGGTTTGATGATATTGGGTTTTCGCCTGTTCATGAACTTGTTGATGATAAGCAGCGTTTGCAAAACTGGCTCAATAATGGCTATAATGCCGGCATGGCCTACATGGCCAATCATTTCGAGAAACGGGTTAATCCTGCCTTGCTGGTTGAAGGAAGCTTATCGGTAATTACCGTATTAAAAAATTATTACCCTCAGAATCAGAATTTATCTTTAAAGGCTCCTAAAATATCGCGTTATGCATACGGAGTCGATTATCATCTTGTAATAAAAGATAAACTCTCAAGACTTTTTAATTTTATCAGGGAGCATATTTATGCCGATGTTCAGGGTCGCTTTTTTGTTGATTCAGCGCCATTATTGGAACGGGCGCTGGCGGTGAGAGCCCGCTTGGGCTGGATTGGTAAAAACAGCATGCTTATACATCGTAAGTTGGGTTCGTATGTATTTATTGGCGAATTGGTTGTTAATCTTGAATTACCTTATGCCAATGATTTAATGAACGATGGCTGTGGCGGATGTACCCGCTGTATAGATGCTTGTCCCACAAAGGCTATTCTGCCCGAACGCCAGGTTGATGCAAACCGCTGTATCTCTTATCAAACCATCGAAAACCGCTCGCCTCTCCCCGAAGCGTATAAAGGGAAATTTGATAACTGGGTTTTTGGTTGCGATATTTGTCAGGAAGTATGCCCCTGGAACCGTAAAGCCACACCTCATTCTGAGCCGGAGTTCAATTCATCGCCCGAGTTGTTTTCTTTAACCCCTGAAGATTGGGAATCATTGACACCTGAACGTTTTGCGCAACTTTTTAAACAATCTGCCATAAAAAGAACTAAATTTGAAGGGTTAGTCAGAAATCTGAATTTTATTAAGCAACAAGAAATACCTTAAATTATTTTGTTATCTATGCCTTTAACACATCAGGTTTTTACTTTGGCATCAGCCGACGGCACCTCTTTAAAGGGGCGGCTCTGGAAACCTAAGACCGATCCTTTGGCAACCATCATTTTTGTACATGGCATTGGCGAGCACTCCGGGCGTTACGATTTATGGGCGAGGCAGTTTTGTCGACAGGGAATTATGGTATATGCGCTCGACTATCGTGGACATGGATTATCAGCTGGCAAAAGAGGGCATATTAACCATTTGTCGGAGTATTTGGATGATATTAGTGCTTTGGTAAAGCGGTGCCGAAGGAATCATGGCGATATTCCATCTTTTATTTACGGACACAGCATGGGTGGCAATCTGGTTTTGAGCTTTCTTTTAAAACGACATCAGAATTTTTCCGGTGCCATCATCACTTCACCCTGGATAGGGCTGGTTAATGCTCCAACCGGCTTATTATTAAAAGTAGGGAAACTGGTGAACCATATATTTCCAGGCTTAACCATGTCCACCGGGATTAAATCATCATCACTTTCGAGCATTAAGAAAAATCAGATTGAATCGGATATTGACACCCTGATGCATGGAAAAATAACCCTCCGCACTTTTTTTGAAGTGGATAAAAGTGCTGATGGAATCATGAAAAACATTCAAAAAATTGAAATTCCCGTTTTACTTTGTCATGGAGATGCAGACAATGTAACACGTTTCGATTTTTCTCAAAAGTTGGCTACCCTTAATCAGGAGCATATAAATTTTAGAATTTATCAGGGGGCTTTGCATGAGTTGCACAACGAGCCAATTGCAGAGGAATTGCAAAACGATATTTCGAGCTGGATATTTAAAAGGATTGGCCACCAATCTTAGTATTACCTTAAGCCAACGTTTGTGAACCACGATCAGTTTCGTACCATTGTGTCTGTGCCCAAGGCACCTGTTTTAATAAACCCCGGCCATAGGGTTTTATTTATAGGTTCCTGTTTTGCCGGTAACATGGGTAAATTCATGGACGATGCCCGGTTTTCTGTTTCCATTAACCCATTTGGAGTGTTATACAATCCTTTGTCGATAGGTGGTGCGCTTCAGTTAATGATGAACAAAACCATTCCGGAAGAAACCGATTTGGTTTTTAACAATGGCTTGTGGCACAGCTTTTTCCATCATGGAAGTTTTAGTAACCCCGAACCTTCCGAGGTAATAGCTAAAGTTTTTGATGCCACACTAACCGGCCATCACTTTCTGAAAAACGCATCCTTTGCAGTGATTACTTTCGGTACTGCTTATGTTTACGAGCATACAAAACTTCAACGGGTAGTGGCCAATTGCCATAAATTTCCCGAAAATAATTTTATCCGATACCTGCTCGACGTTGATGACATAGTAGATGCCTATAAAGATTTAATTGTTCAACTCCGGGTTTTCAATCCTGAGCTGAACATTATATTTTCGGTTAGTCCTGTTCGCCACCTTAAAGATGGGGCGCACGGGAACCAGCTAAGCAAAGCCGTTTTATTACTGGCTGTTGAACAGTTAACCATGCTTTTTGAAAAAGTGTGGTATTTTCCGGCCTATGAAATTGTTCTGGATGAATTGCGCGATTACCGGTTTTATGATGAAGCCATGACACAGCCCAATGAAATGGCTGTAAAATACATCTGGAACCGGTTTGTTGAATCAACGTTTTCAAAAGAGGCTCAAAGTTATTATAAAGAAGTACATAGAATAATTTCTGCACGCAATCATCGACCCAGTGGGTTTGTTACACCCGAGTACCGTCTCTTTCTTCAAAATACGCTGGAATTGATTCATTCTTTATCCGCCAGATATCCGGAGGCTTCACTTGAAAACGACAGGGAGTTTTTTCAGCAAAAGCTAAATAGTTTTTTGGCTGATTAATTATTTGTAGAATAAGTCTGTCCCTATTTCTTTATACTTACGAATCTTGTCTATCTATCTTTAAACTGAATAAAAACAGATACTTTAAACTCTTCTTTTGAAATATTGTTTAGAATGAGCTGTCAGGATTGATTTATTGGGAATTAGCATTGTGTTTATTGGCATTTTTTAAGATTAAATAACTATGCATGGGTTTGTTTTCTTTGTAATTTGCGGGAGTGTTCTTTTGCAGTCATTTATAATGTATTACATAAGAATGCGAAGCAAAAAATTAAGAAGCAAGTGTCATGTTAGTCATAAAAAACCTTGTTAGCAGGAAGAAACTTCGTGTGGAGTCTGTTTTCCAGTCAAGGGTATTATTGGGTAATTTTTTCAAAAAGTTTAAATAACCCCAAAGTTTCCGATTTGATTTCTGCTTTTATTTTATTAACTTAAAAGCTTATTATAACAGTTCAGACGACTGTTTAATGGTTAATTTTTGAATTTTGATAAATATCTGTTTTGCAGATGTTTGTATTTTTAAGAGGCATGAGAGTATATGTCTTAAAATGAATGTAATAATAAATCATAGACGTTATTAATGCATTGATAAAGCAAAAGAACTCAGGGTTTTGTGGGTGAAGAAGGAGAAATTCCTGTGAGGTGGTTGTTTTTTTGTTTAGTTATTGAATAAAAAGCTTTACAGCAAACCATATTACTTACAATATTTCTAACTATGGCCTATTTGAACCTTGATAAAACCAAACTGGTAAATCTTGAGTACTCACTTTACCGTGAAATGATTCGAACCAATCGGGCTGGATCCTATTCAAGTTCCACCATTATTGGTTGCAACACCCGAAAATATCATGGCATGCTGGTTTGCCCCATCGACCATTTTAACGGAGGGCGGTTTGTTTTACTTTCTTCATTAGATGTTTCTTTAATTCAGCATCAACAGGTTTTTAATCTGGGCATCAGAAAGTATCAGGGTAATCATTATGACCCGAAAGGGCATAAATACATTACCGATCTGGAGATGGAAACTATCCCAAAAAGAGTTTACAGGGTTGGAGGAATGATCCTTTCCACTGAGCTACTATTGGTAGAAACAGAGGAACAGTTATTATTCAAGGTTACACTTGAAGAAGCTCATTCTCCAACCAAAATAAGATTTAAGCCGTTTTTGGCATTTAGAAGCATTCACGAATTAACCCGTCAGAACATGGTGGCCAACACCCGGTACGAGGAGGTTGTGCAGGGCGTTAGAGTTAAAATGTACGAAGGCTTTCCTTATTTGAATATGCAGTTGAGTAAGAAAGCTGAGTTTGTTGCTGCACCCGATTGGTTTAGAGGGGTTGAGTACATCAAGGAACAGCACCGTGGATATCCATATCAGGAAGACCTATTTGTACCCGGGTTCTTTGAAATGGACATTGAAAAAGGTGAATCCATCATTTTTTCAGCCGCTACTGCTGAAGTTAAACCCAACGGGTTAAAAGCAAAATTTACACGCGAAATTAGCAAGCGTATTCCACGTGATACACTTCTCAACAATCTTTTAAATGCTTCACAACAGTTTATCCAAAACCGCAACGAAGAGGTTAAACTGGTGGCAGGATATCATTGGTACAACGAACGTTTGCGCGATACTTTTGTGGCACTTCCGGGCCTAATGGCCTATCAAAACGATAAAGATATTTTTATTCAGATTCTCGATCAGGCAGTTGCCGAAGTGCGCCGCATCTATGTCGCTGGCTACAGCCAGGGCTTAAAACCCGACTTTAAAGACATTGATGTGCCCTTATGGATGTTCTTTACCATTCAGGAGGTGGAACGAATGTTTCCCGAAATCAATATTTGCCAGAAATATGGTAAAGCCATGATTGAGGTTATCCAGTATTTCATGCGGTTACAAAAGGACGGAGTGGTTCATTTGGATGACTCGGGCCTGATTTACGCCAAACAAACAGGAAAACCACTTACATGGATGGATGCCATGGTTGACGGATATCCGGTTACCTGGAGGCCTGGTTTAGCTGTTGAGGTTAATGCGCTATGGTATAATGCTTTGTGTTATTATGCGAAAAATTGTGCTAAAAATAAGAAAGATAAAGAGGCCAAAGAAGCTTTGGAATTGTCAGAAAAAGTAAAAGTGGCCTTCGAACAAACATTTTGGTATAATAAGGGCGGTTACCTTTTCGATTTTGTTGATGGCGATTACAGCGATAATTCCATTCGGCCTAATCAGTTGCTGGCCGTTGCTTTGCCATTTTCGCCACTCGATTTGGAAAAGCGAAAACAGGTAATCGATGTTGTTAAAAAAGAACTGCTAACTCCCAGAGGCATACGTACACTTTCTCCACAATCGCCAAAATACCAAGGCGAACTCGAAGGTGCCCAGTCGCAAAGAGATTTGGCTTTACATCAGGGGTCTGTTTTTCCATGGCTGGCCGCATTTTTTGTTGAAGGTTATCTGGCCATACACAAGCAGGGCGGTTTACCATTTGTAAAACGAATTTTGGATGGATTCGAAGAAGAAATGGGCGACCATTGCCTTGGAAGTATATCTGAGTGTTTTAACGGGAACCCGCCACATATTGGGAAAGGTGCCATCAGTATGGCCTGGAACGTTGGTGGAGTTCTGAGAATTATTAAGTTAATCGAAAAATACAGCTAATATATGAGGGTACTCATGTTTGGATGGGAATTTCCTCCCCACATTTCCGGCGGCTTAGGAACTGCCTGCTATGGATTAACCCGCGGTTTATCCCATATACCAGGCCTTCAGGTTCTTTTTGTAGTGCCCAAAGCCTATGGCGACGAAGACCAGTCGAGCATTAGGCTAATAGGAGCCAACCAGATACCGGTGGTGCATCGCCAGTTGGAACTGAAACACTTTAGCAAAACATTGGATTACATTGAAGTGGAATCCAAATTGGTACCTTACGTTGATCCCGAAGAATTCTGGCGGTTAACACGTTTGGAAGTGGCGGGCTCTTTAAAATACCTGAACACCAATGCTGAGGGAAAAGTCGATTTCTCAGGAAAATATGGCGCCGACCTGATGCGTGAGATTCACGATTATGCTTTGGTGGCCAACGTAATTGCTCAGGATTATTCGTTTGATGTTATTCATGCCCACGACTGGCTGGCCTATCCTGCCGGCATAGCAGCCAAGGAAGCAACCGGTAAACCATTGGTGGTGCATGTACACGCCACCGATTTCGACCGAAGTGGTGGAAGCGTTAACCCAACGGTTTTTGAAATTGAGAAAAAAGGTATGAATGCTGCCGATAAGGTGATCACGGTTAGTAATTTAACCCGGCGCATTGTGATTGAGAAATACGGCATTCCCGAAGACAAGGTGGTTACTGTTTATAATGCGGTGGAGCCTGTTGAAGGCCATGTAAAAGAGGGGATTAAAAAAGGGGTAGATGAGAAAGTGGTAACATTTCTGGGACGCATAACCATGCAGAAAGGACCAGAGTATTTTATAGAAGCTGCACATCGTGTTTTGCAAAAAATGGACAACGTAAGGTTTGTGATGGCCGGAAGTGGTGATATGATGGAAAAAATGATTCGTCGGGCTGCCCAGCTTAAAATCATGGATAGATTTCATTTTACCGGCTTTTTAAAGGGTGATGAAGTGTTTAATATGCTCTCCATTAGTGACTTGTATGTTATGCCATCTGTTTCTGAGCCATTTGGTATCAGTCCTTTGGAAGCCATGCAGAGCAATGTTCCTGTGCTTATTTCGCATCAGTCGGGCGTAGCTGAAATTCTCACCTTTGCCATTAAAACCAATTTTTGGGATGTTGATGCCATGGCCGATGCCATTTATGGCGTGCTAAACTATCCAGGAATGGCAAAAATGTTTGTCAGCCATGGTAAAAAGGAAGTTGATTCTCTCAAATGGGAAAATTCTGCCTTGCATGTTAAGCGGGTGTACGATTCGGTTTTGAAAAACCCTTCGTGAAATTTATCATCTGTATGCGAAATTAAACGATGGCCTCAATTTATCAGAAATTAATGTTTTAATAAACCTGATAGAGAGGTAAGCTTAATCAATTTTCAGATATTGTTCGTTCTAAAGCGGTATTGTCAAATAAATCTGTTAAAAAGCAATTGCCGCAACAAAAATTAAAACCTTTAAAACAAAGCAATGTAAAGAGCTTGCCGGTAATCAACATATCACTTTTCGAAAGTATAATAAACAGGCAGGTTACAAATAATCTTAAACCGAAAAAATAACAACATATGAAAACCATCTGTCTCTATTTTCAAGTTCATCAACCTTTTAGATTTCGGCGTTATCGATTTTTTGATATTGGTAAGGACCATTATTATTACGACGATTATACCAACGAAAGCATTATGAATAAAGTGGCAGCTAAATGTTATCTGCCTGCCAACGAGCTACTATTAAAAGCTTTAAATAAACATAAGGGTAAGTTTAAAGTTGCTTTTTCCATAACCGGTATGGCTATTGAGCAGTTCAAACTTTATGCCCCCGATGTATTGGAAAGTTTTAAAGCCCTTGCCCAAACCGGCATGGTTGAGTTTCTGGGTGAAACTTACTCGCACTCTTTGGTTTCGTTAAAAGATTATGAAGAATTTAAAACCCAGGTAGAATCGCATTCGGCTTTAATGGAGGAACATTTTGGTGCGAAACCCCAGGTTTTTAGAAATACAGAGTTAATTTACTCCGACCAAATGGGAGAGATGGTTGCCAACATGGGCTTTAATGCTATGTTGACCGAAGGCGCCAAACACATTTTAGGGTGGAAGAGTCCAAACTTTCTATACTGCAATGCCGCTAATCCGCGCTTAAAGGTGTTGCTGAAAAACTATAAACTCAGCGACGATATTGCATTCCGGTTTGGCAACAATTCTTGGAGCGAATGGCCATTAACCGCCACTAAATATGTTAATTGGATTAAAAATCTTGACAGTCGCGAGGAAGTGATCAATCTCTTTATGGATTACGAAACCTTTGGAGAGCATCAGCCTCGCGATACAGGCATATTTCAGTTTCTTGAGCATTTCGCAGCTGAAGTGGTTAAAAGCCAGAGTTTGTCCTTTTCCACACCTACAGAAGTGGCACAGAAATTTCAACCTGTGGCCACCGTAAGTGTTCCTCATCCTATTTCGTGGGCCGATGAGGAAAGAGATCTAACAGCATGGCTGGGCAACGAAATGCAACAGGAAGCCTTCAATAAATTATACAGTTTATTGCCACGGATTAAACATTGCAACGATCCTAAGCTAATGAAAGATTGGCGATATCTGCAATGCAGCGATCATTTCTATTACATGTGTACCAAGTTTTTCTCCGATGGCGATGTGCATGCCTATTTTAATCCTTATGAGACACCTTATGAAGCATTCATTAATTATATGAATGTTCTGAGCGATTTTAGTTTAAGGTTGAAGGCGGCTGTGCCTGAAGATGCTGAGAATAAAGAAATTATTAAGCTTAGAGAGCTTGTTGATGAGAAAGAATTGAGAATAAAGGAACTTGAAGCCGCTCTTAATAAAACTAAAACAAAGAAAACTGTTTCGAAAAAAGAGACAGTTAGTAAAACTAAAGTCTGAGAAAACGGTTACTTAATGAGGAATAGAGTTCTTTTTAATATGATTGGCCAGGTAATTTTGTTATAAGAACGCTGAGACAGAATAACGATTTGAAAATTAACAGGAAAAGATTTATTTATGGTTGACAGTTTTTTGAAACCCGATTATCTGTTTGAAACAAGTTGGGAAGTTTGTAACAAAATGGGGGGAATTCATACGGTACTTTCCTCAAAAGCCAATACATTGGTACAGCAATTTCAGGATAAACTCATATTTGTTGGCCCTGATGTATGGCGCGGTCCAAATAAAAACCCGGAATTTATTCCGGATGATAAACTCTATGCCGATTGGGTTGAAACAATACAGCACGAAGGTATCAGAGTGAGAGTTGGCAGGTGGAATGTACACGGTCAACCAACCGTTTTTCTGGTTGATTTCAGTCCATTTATAGCTCAAAAAAACGACATTCTCTCGTATTTGTGGGAAAAATTTCATGTGGATAGCTTATCTGGCCACTGGGATTATGTTGAATCGGCTCTGTTTGGTTATGCCTCCGGAGTGGTAATTGAGAGTTTCTATAAATACTACCTCACCATTTCCGACAAGGTGGTGGCGCATTTTAACGAATGGATGACCGGTAGCGGAGCTTTATATCTAAAAGACAAACTGCCACAGGTGGGAACCATTTTTACCACACATGCCACTGTAGTTGGGCGATCTCTGTCGGGGAACGGAATTCCGGTTTACGATGATTTGCAAAGTTTTGATGGCGATGTTAAAGCACAGGAACTAAATGTTGTGGCTAAGCACTCCATGGAAAAAATTACTGCCAACGCAGTGGATTGTTTCACCACTGTTTCTGATATAACGGCCACTGAGTGTGCCCAGTTTCTGAAACGAGGTGTTGATGTGGTAACACCCAATGGCTTTGAAAGCGATTTTGTGCCAACAGGTACCGACTACAATGACAAGCGCAGTAAAGCCCGTTCTAAGCTGATTGAAGTGGCGTCGGCGGTTTTAGGATATAAAGTAGACCCAAACGCTTTACTGGTAGCTAGTAGCGGACGTTACGAATTCAGAAACAAAGGCGCCGATGTTTTGTTGGATGCCTTGAAAGTATTGAACGAAAAGGAAGATTTAAAGCGCGAAGTATTGGCTTTTGTTTTAATACCGGCCAACACTTACGGTCCCCGAAAGGATTTAATTGACCGGTTGCACCAGGGAAACTTTGAAGGCGCACTACCCAACCCTTTTCTTACACATGGTTTGAACGATCTGGGCTACGATCCCATCATCAATAAAATTCAGGAAATCCACCTGAATAATGAACCCAACGAGCGGGTTAAACTCATTTTTGTGCCCAGTTACCTCAATGGCGACGATGGTATCTTTAATATCCCTTACTACGATTTGCTTATTGGAATGGACATTACGGTGTTCCCTTCATATTATGAACCATGGGGATATACACCACTCGAAAGTATTGCATTTGGAATTCCAACCATAACCACAAGCCTTGCTGGTTTTGGCATTTGGGCCAAACAATTTTCTAAAAATATTGCTTATGGCGTTGAAGTGCTTTACCGTAACGATGTTAATCAGCAGGAAGTAGCCCTCGAAATTGCCAGCGTTATTAATCATTACGCAGCCAAATCGGGTGAGGAGGTTGCATCCATACGCCAAAAATCGTTTGCTTTGGCAGCCACTCTCGAATGGGAAAACCTGATACGGAATTATTACAAAGCTTACGATATTGCTCTAAAAGAAGTCAATAATCGAAAGGATCAGTTCAGTTTATTTCAGCGCGAGCCTCGCGTTAAAGTGGTTCCTGATACCATTTCCACCCCAGTTTGGAAAAAGTTGGTAATTAAATCAAAATTGCCCGACCGGATAAGCATTCTGCACGATTTATCCCGTAACCTATGGTGGACATGGAATTACCAAGCTACTGAATTGTTCGAATACATCGACGAAGATGTTTGGGAAGAAGTACGCAAGAACCCACTCATGCTGCTCGAGAAAGTTTCATACAATCGGCTTACCCAGCTGGCTTCCGATGAGGTATTCCTGTCAATGCTGGATACTTTGCATGCTCAGTTTACCGAGTATATGAATAAGCCTTTTGTAAACGACTATTCCATAGCTTATTTCAGTATGGAGTATGGAATTAACGATGTGCTGAAAATTTTCTCAGGAGGACTTGGTGTTCTGGCAGGTGATTATTTAAAAGAAGCTTCAGATAAAGGGGTTAACATTACAGCAATAGGATTGCTCTATCGTTATGGCTATTTTAAGCAGGCTTTAACCATCAATGGGGAGCAAACGGCTAAATATGAAATGCAGGAATTCTCAAGTCTGCCGCTTGAGGAAGTGAGAGATAAAAATGGTGAACCCTTAATGGTTCGCATCGATTTACCCGGACGTGAAGTGCAGGCTCTGGTTTGGAAAGCTCAGGTTGGCCGTGTGCCATTGTATCTTTTAGATACTGATGTACCTGCTAACAGCCATGCCGACCGCGAAATTACCCACATGCTTTATGGAGGCGACTGGGAAAACAGGCTTAAGCAGGAAATTCTTTTGGGTATGGGAGGTATCCGTTTGCTACACAAACTGGAAGCTGACATGGACTTATATCATTGTAACGAGGGGCATGCTGCTCTGATTAATGTTGAACGACTGGTTAACCTGATTGGGAAGAAATTCAGTTACTCCGAAGCCATGGAGATTGTGCGGGCTTCATCTTTGTTTACCACTCACACACCGGTTCCTGCGGGCCACGATCAATTTGACGAAGATATGTTCCGTGCATATATGCGCCATATTCCCGAAAAACTAAAAATTACCTGGGAAGAATTTATGGATTTGGGGCGTGAAGAGCATGGCGGGTTTGAAAAGTTTTCGATGAGCGTATTGGCTGCAAAAACTTCTCAGGAGGTGAATGGTGTGAGCTGGTTACATGGCGAAGTCACAAAAAAAATGTTCCGTAACCTTTGGAAAGGATATTTTCCCGAAGAATTGCACATTGGTTATGTTACCAATGGTGTGCATTATGGAACCTGGACTGCCTCTGAGTTCAGACGCCTTTATGAAAGCGAGTTTGGGGAAGATTTCCTCAACGATGTGTCGGACAAAACTAAATGGGAAAAGATTTACTCTGTCCCCGACGAAAGAATTTGGGAAGTTCGCAAGTATCTCAGAAGGAAACTCATTGAATACATCAGGTGGCGCATGGGGGCCGGCATGGTCGATCGCCACGAAGATCCATCGCATATTGTGGATGTATTGGATACCATTCGTGAAGATGCTTTAACCATCGGCTTTGCCCGTAGGTTTGCTACGTATAAACGAGCCCATTTATTGTTCGACGATCTTGACAGGTTAAAGAAAATTGTAAACGACCCCGACAAACCAGTTCAGTTTATCTTTGCCGGCAAGGCACACCCCGCCGATGGTGCAGGTCAGGGGCTTATCAAAAAAATTGTTGAAATATCCAGACGCCCCGAGTTTGTAGGAAAAATTGTTTTCCTCGAAAACTACGATATGGATTTGGCCAAGCGCTTAATAAGTGGTGTAGATGTGTGGCTCAATACACCAACCCGACCGCTGGAAGCATCAGGTACCAGTGGAGAAAAAGCCGAACTTAATGGTGTGTTAAACTTTAGCGTACTTGATGGGTGGTGGTACGAGGGATATAAAGAGCGTGCCGGTTGGGCGCTTACTGATAAAAAGACTTTTGAGAACCAAGCCTTTCAAGATGAACTGGATGCTGTTACTATTTACAGTATTCTTGAAAATGAGGTTATTCCATTATTTTTCAATAAAGATAAAGCGGGGGTTCCGAAAGGGTGGGTTGAATATATTAAAAATTCCATCGCATTAATAGCTCCGGAGTTTACTACCCGTAGGATGATAAATGATTATGGAACAAGATTTTACGACCCTATGTATAAACGTGTAAGCAAACTAAAAGAGAATGATTATCGAGTTGTTCACGAACTAGCTTCCTGGAAACGAAGGGTTATTTCAGGGTGGGAATATGTTACCGTACTAAACTGTACTATGCCTGATATTGGCAAGCAGGAATTGGGCATTGGCGATCCGTATAATGTTGAGGTTTCTCTTGATTTAAAACGGTTAGCAGGTGTTGATATTGGTCTCGAAATAGTAATAGCCGAACCTACCGATGAGCAGTTTCCAACCATTGTGCATATTGAACCCTTTGATGTGGTTAGTAGGGAAGGCTCTGTAATTCATTATAAATTGAATTACAAACTGAACCTTCCTGGTGTGTTCAAGTTTGGTATTCGTATGGTACCTAAAAATGAAGCATTGCCTCACAAACAGGATTTTTGTCTGGTAAGGTGGTTATAGAATTAACAAAGCCTTTAAACTACTTAAAGAGGCTGTCTCATAAGTTTTTTTAAGGCTCTGAAAATTGAGTATTTGAAAAACTACTCGGGTAGGAGTACGAATAAAAAGAGGGTGTCTCTGACTTTTGAGACGGCCTCCTTTTTGTTACCTACAGGACTTTAATAGCCATTTTGTTAGTCATCAATTGGGCAGGCAATATATTTGTCTTTAAAGATCGTATGATGGATTAGAATCTACATGAAAATGCACAAATCGTATTAGCTCAATAATTTCAATCAAGCTATTTTTGCATTTATTAACATTTAACAATTGCATCAATGGGCAGATACTTATCTCTCTTAATAATAAGTCTTTTCATTCTTTCGGCATGCAAAGGTGATGATGATACAGAAAAGGGTATTCCACCAGTATTCATCAGTAGTATTCCTGCAAACGGAGTGCAAAATGTAGGGATCGCTACAGAAGTTACTGTAACGTTTGATGAGGTTGTAACTTTAAAGGCATCACATGGAATTACTGTTAACGGCACACAGGTTCAGGCTGCAGCACAGTTTACAAAAGTTGTTCTTGAAGTGTCATTAACCATGGGCACACAATATACTGTCAGGATTCCTGCAGGTGCTGTTATCAATACCAAAAAAGTGCCTTTACAGGAAAGTATTGAGTTTTCATTTACCACTAAACCTCCTGTTAGCGATAATATTAAACAATCATTGGTATTGGAGAATCCCTCACCGGAAGCAGTTAAGGTTTACAATTTTATGCGCAGTAATTATGGCTCAAAAATAATATCGGGAGCTATGGCCAATGTAAGTTGGAATATTAACGAGGCCATTTGGGTGCATTCCAAAACAGCTAAATATCCGGCTTTAAATGGATTCGATCTAATTCATTTATACGCTTCTGCCCCTGGTTCCTGGATTAATTATGAAGATGTTTCAGTTATTGAGAATTGGTGGAATAACAATGGGCTGGTAACTTTAATGTGGCACTGGAACGTCCCAAAAAATCAAAGTAGCACCGAGTATGCTTTTTATACCAATGAAACCACATTCGATATTTCCAGAGCGGTGCAGGAAGGAACCTGGGAAAACGGAGTTATTAAAGCCGACCTGGCCAAAGCTGCAATAACTCTAAAGAAACTTCAGGAGAAAAATATACCCGTACTTTGGCGACCCTTACATGAGGCAGCCGGCACCTGGTTTTGGTGGGGAGCTAAAGGGGCAGAACCTTGCAAAGCGCTATGGCGTTTTATGTTCAACTATTTTAAGGATGAAGGTTTGAATAATCTGATTTGGGTGTGGACGGTTGAAACCAATGATGACAACTGGTATCCTGGCAATGAGTATGTTGATATTATTGGTCGCGATATTTACCACCGTAATGATGTAGTATGGATTGCAACGCATTATGAGTCTATTCAGAATAAGTATCCTGATAAAATCGTTGCTTTAAGCGAATGTGGCGACGTGTCGAACATTGCCAGCCAATGGAATACCGGTGCAACCTGGTCGTTTTTTATGCCCTGGTACGATTATGGCAGAACAGTTAACACCTCTGGCGCTGAGTTTTCGAAGGATGACCACACCCATGCCAATGCTGCATGGTGGGTCACTTCTTTTGCGAATCCCAATGTTATTACAAGAGATCAAATGCCTTCTCTGAAGTAGGGAATGGTTCATACATCGTAAACACTTTTAACTTCCATTCGCTTAAATACCAATGCTGTGCGGGATGGGATGTAAAATTTTACCTGATGTGTTGTTCGTTGCAGTGGTATTGGTTCCGAATAATATATCAGATTTTCATCAATACGGCTAAATCCTCCAAATTCAGAATTGTCTGAATTCAGGATAACTTTAAATTTTCCTGCTTTAACCGGAATACCATAATCGGTAAACGAACGTGTGGGATTAAAATTAAAGACAAACATCAATGGGCCTCTCTCAAATGCTAAAATTTGGTCGCCATCGTTTATAAGATTGGTGTTGATATAATTGTTATGCAACAATTCAAATTGCCGGACTGTTTCTATCATTTTTCTATCGAAAAGAGCCAGCCATTCATATTTTAACAGGCCATTATCCACAAGGTTCCATTGCCTTCTGGCGTATTGATACGACCAGTTGTTACCTTCGCGAGGAAAATCTATCCATTCAGGATGGCCGAACTCATTGCCCATAAAATTCAGGTAGCCACCATAAGCAGTTGAAAGCGTTATCAATCGTATAATTTTGTGCAAAGCAATAGCCCTGTCGATGATCAAGCTGGGCTTGTCTTTGGCCATAAAATCATACATCTCCTTATCAGCCAATCTGAAAATGATGGTTTTGTCGCCAACAAGGGCCTGGTCGTGGGATTCGGCATAGGCAATAATTTTCTCCTCAGGCCTGTGCTGCATCAGTTCATGATAAATGTAGCCTACCTGCCAATGCTCATCGGGCACTTCCTTTATAAGTTTTATCCAAAAGTCGGGCACACCCATGCTTAACCGGTAATCAAATCCAAGTCCGTTGGATTTAGGACTGGCCCCAATGCCCGGGAATCCGCTCATTTCTTCCGCAATGGAAACTGCTGTAGGTTTGATTTCATGGATTAGTTGATTGGCAAGCGTTAAATAAAGCACTGCGTCTTCATCCTGCTGGCCATCGAAATAATGATGGTAAGTTGTAAAATCGCGTCCCAGTCCATGATGCAGGTATAACATGCTGGTAACACCATCGAACCTGAACCCGTCAAAATGAAACTCCTCAATCCAATAGCGACAATTTGAAAGCAAAAAGCGAAGCACTTCATCTTTGCCGTAATTGAAACAACGCGAATCCCAAGCAGGATGGTTACCTCGATCGCCGGCATGAAAAAACTGGTCGTATGAACCATCGAACCTGCTCAGGCCTTCTTCTTCATTTTTAACCGAGTGTGAATGAACAATATCCATTATAACGGCAATATCCAGCTTATGAGCTTCATTAATAAGGTATTTCAACTCTTCGGGAGTGCCAAACCGGCTGCTCGGAGCGAAAAAATTCGACACGTGATAGCCAAAACTACCGTAATAGGGATGCTCCTGAACTGCCATCAACTGAATCATACTGTAACCTGCTGTTTTAATTCGGGGCAGAATTTGTTCAGTAAATTCAATGTATGAACCTACTTTGGCTTCCTCAAGAGCCATTCCGGTGTGCGCTTCGTAAATTAATGGTGGTTGCTCGGGGCCTGCAAAACCGTGGTCGCTCCATTGAAAGGGCTGAGGTTGCCACACCTGAGCACTAAACAACAATGTTTGCGGGTCTTGCACAGTTCTGGTGGCATAGGAAGGAATGCGCATACCTGCACCATTGTCCCAAACCATCCAAAGTTTGTAAAAATCTCCGTGTTTCAATACATCAGCGGGCAATTGAATACTCCAGATTCCGTGATGTTGTTTTTGTAAACCATATTGAGGCATAGGTTTCCATTGCGAAAATTCGCCAACCAGATAAATCTCAGTGGCTGCAGGCGCCCACTCGCGGAAAATCCAGCCATTTTCGTGCTTATGCAAACCAAAAAACTGGTGTCCCGATGCAAATTCTTTTAACGTTCCCCATTGAATGTAAATATCTTCAAGTTTCGAACGGTACAAATTGCTTCTCTTTTCAAGTTGTAACGAAAAAGGCGCCAGCCAGGGGTCAATTTCAACCAGTTTCATGAGTTTGATAATTAGTTGTTTGTTTTTAATCTGGAAATCCCATACTAAGAATTCGCTCAAGGTCTTCAGGCGTGTCAATGGCAATGCTTTCATGGTCGGTTATTCGCACGCTAATTGTATAGCCATTTTCTATCCACCTGAGCTGTTCCAGCGATTCGGCCAATTCCAGCGATGATGGTTTCAGATTGGTAATTTCGCGTAAAATGTCGCTGCGATAGCCGTATAAACCAATATGCAGGTAATATTTGTATTGAAAGGCCCACTCCTGTTGGGGAAATTGCCTTAAATATGGGATGGGCGACCGCGAAAAATAAATGGCTTCATATTTGGGATTAAAAATTACCTTAGGCTTGTTGGGGTCGAACAAATCCTCATTTCGGGTTAAAGGCTTTACCAGCGTGGCAATTTCAGTCATGGAACTTAAAAAGCAGCCTGCAAGGGTTTCCAGCAGGTTGGGGTCAATAAATGGTTCATCGCCCTGTATATTGATAACCACATCGAAACTCTTGTTTTCTGCTTTTTCCACTTTATTCAGAGCTTCGGTGCATCGGTCGGTACCGCTTTGGTGGCTGGGAGAAGTCATAATCACTTTGCCTCCGAATTGTTTCACCGCCTTTTCTATTCTTTCATCATCGGTAGCTACATATACATGGCTGAGTACTTTACTGGCCTGTTCATAAACCCTTTGAATCATGGGCTTATCTCCAATATCGGCAAGTGGTTTGCCCGGAAAACGTGTTGAACCGTAACGGGAAGGAATTAAGCCTAGAATATTGTCTTTAAGCATATTGTTTGGTAATTATTTTTTTTGATTTCATTGAAACCAGATATATGGCATTTATTTATTGATACAGGTAAATGTAAAGATTTTTTTAAGATTTTACAGAGCATCTGGCTTGCGAATCATTAATCGCAGGTTAAATTTTTATTAAACAATTAAAGAATTGCTCAAACCCTCCTTAGCATATTTTTACATTAATAAAACGGAAAAATCGGAGGGGAAATTGTAACTTTGGCAGTTGTAACTGAAATTTTAGCAGTTTTTAATGATGGATGTTCAGCAAATAAAGCAACGGTTTGGAATTATTGGTAATTCTTATACCCTTAGCCGGGCAATTGATGTGGCTGTTCAGGTAGCTCCCACCGATTTATCTGTTCTTATAACCGGCGAAAGTGGAACTGGGAAAGAAGTATTTCCTCAAATAATTCATCAGCATAGTGCACGTAAGCATGGGCCTTATATAGCTGTAAACTGCGGTGCCATTCCTGAAGGAACGATCGACTCCGAGTTGTTTGGGCACGAAAAAGGCTCTTTTACCGGAGCTTTATCCGATAGAAAGGGGTATTTTGAAGAAGCCAATGGCGGAACCATTTTTCTTGATGAAATAGGTGAACTGCCCATGTCAACACAGGTAAGGTTGTTACGCGTACTTGAAACTGGCGAATTTATCCGGGTTGGATCCTCTAAAATTATAAAAACCAATGTTAGGGTTGTTGGTGCCACCAATGTTGAACTCGAAAAGGCCATTCGCGATGGCAAATTCAGGGAAGACCTTTTTTATAGGCTAAACAGTATTCCCATAAAAATTCCGCCATTAAGAGAGCGTATTGAAGATATTCACCTTTTGTTTCGGAAATTTGCCAACGACTTTGCCGACCGGTACCGAATGCCAGCTGTGCGGCTCGACGATGAGGCGCGCATGTTGCTTGAGAAATACCGTTGGCCGGGGAATATTCGTCAGCTTAAAAATATTACAGAGCAAATATCGGTTATTGAAAAACAACGGGTTTTATCAGCCGAATTATTAAAGCAGTACCTTCCATCCCATGCGGGGGAAAATTTACCAGCGCTTTTAGGTACCCAGGAGCCCAGAGGCGATAGTAATTTTTCTAACGAAAGAGAGATTCTTTACAAGGTTTTGTTTGATATGAAGCGCGATATGAACGACCTGAAGAAACTGGTACTGGAAATGCTACAGCATGGAGGTGAAGTCAACATGCAGGGAGAACATGCTCAGATTATCAGGAACCTTTATAATGGGGAAGGTGAAATTTTAAAGCCAGCAGCTACAGCTGCACCAACAGTTGCTTTTACGCCGCGGCATGATGAGCATACCATCGAAGATACAGAAGAGTTTATAGAGGAGTCCTTATCATTAGAGGAAAAAGAAAAAGAATTGATTGAAAAGGCTCTTGAAAAACACAATGGCAAAAGAAAAAGCGCTGCCAACGAGTTGGGTATCTCGGAACGCACACTTTATCGAAAAATTAAAGAATATGATATTAATGGATAGATATGGCAGGCATTTGGTTGTTGGTTTAGCCATGATTTTGTTTTTGGCAGGATGTTCTGTCAGGGTTACGTTTAAAGGTTCGTCCGTACCCGATAATGTCAGAATTGCATCAGTGCAATATTTCGAGAACAGAGCACCTTATATTAACCCGGCATTAAGTCAGAATTTTACCGAAGCTTTAAAAGACCGGATAACCAGCGAGTCACGGTTAATTGTCAGGCCCGGCGTTGGCGATGTTGATTTTTCAGGTGAAATTGTAGGATATGATACCCGCCCCATGGCCATACAGGCCAATGCCTTGTCGCAGGAGACGCGACTAACGGTGAGTATTAAGGTCAGATATCAGAATTTCAAAAATCCAAGACAGAACTGGGAGTCAACGTTTTCAGCATATCAGGATTTTCCCAGTGAGCAGAATATTACTGCCATTGAAGACGAGCTGGTTAAACAAATTATCGACGAGCTTACCGAAAATATTTTTAATAAGGCCTTCGCCGACTGGTAAACCATGAACAGGCATCAGATTATAGATATAATGCGGCAACCCGCGTTGCTTAACGAACAAACAATGTCCGAGATTAAGGTTATTCTAGACGAATATCCGTTTTTTCAGGCAGCACGAATGTTATGGATTAAAAATCTGCATGCCCTCGACCATATTCGCTATAACAATGAGTTAAAATTGGCCGCAGTACATATTAACGATCGGGCTCGATTGTACAATCTTTTGTTCGATACAGAGACTTCAGAGAAAGAGGCTTTACCAACTGAGATTCACACTTCAAAAGCGTCAATAGCTGAACCTGACACAATAGAACAGGATGATGTCGGTGACTTAATGAAGGAGTCACCTTTACGGGATGTGGCTTCTGATTATTTCAATGTGGATGATACCGTTGAAATGGACTCGGGTGAATCAATTGATTTCTCAACCTTGCAGCTTAAGAATCATGACGATGAGGATGTGATTAAATATGCCTACCCTCAGAGCGATGAAAATATGGTTTTGCCCACCGCTGATTTACTCGATTACGAAAGAGCTGATACCGGTTTTTTTTACATTGCCGATGATGAGGAGCTTCAATTGGATGAATACCGTTCATTTTCGGCCTGGCTAAAGGTGCTTCGTCAGCATCCATTGCCTGAAAACGAGACAACTGAAGAAAAACCTGTAGTCCATGGCAAAGGTGCCAAGCGCGATTTAATCGATAATTTTCTGCAAAAAGGTACTAAGGGAAGAATCAGAGTTGTGGCCGATGCATCGAAAAACAATGAAAATGAAGATATTTCTCTGAAAAGTTTACAGGAGAGCGAAGACCTGATGACAGAAACGCTGGCTAATATTTATATAAAGCAGAAGCATTTTTCTAAAGCTATGGAGATATTCGAACGATTACGTTTGAAATATCCCGAAAAAAACATTTACTTTGCACGTCGAATCAAAGAGTTGGAAGAACAAATTAATAATCAGTAATAATAAGCGATATGTATTCTATTGTTTCAGTTTTGGTGATTCTGGTAAGCCTGTTGTTAATTTTAATTGTATTGGTACAGAATTCCAAAGGTGGTGGACTTGCATCCAATTTTTCAGCATCCAATCAAATTATGGGTGTTCGTAAAACAACCGATTTTCTAGAAAAAGCCACCTGGACTTTGGCCGGAGCACTTTTGGTTTTATCATTTGTGGCTGTTATGACCTTACCCAAGGAACAAATGGGATCTCAGTCTGTTATAGATGAGCAAATCCAAAACATTCCCACACCATCAGGAATGCCAAGTTTCCCAATTCCGGGCGAAGAAACCGGAGCTTCTGAGGATTCTACCCAAGAGTAAATCACGGATTTTACTTATAAAAAATGTCAGAGTGTCAGGTTTCCTGACACTCTTTTTTTTGGTCATATATCAGTTATAATGCTGATTTATATGATTATCTTTAATTATAATATCAGAATCAGTTTGGCACAGTTCTGTAATTTTGTCGGGAAACATGCCGAATAAGCCGGTTTTCGGGCTTTGGCACAGTTTCTGAACATGCACAACCCGTAAAATCTAAAATGTTTAACATTAAAAATTAAATAGAAATGTCGACTTTAAAAGGTAAAATTTTGGCCGGAAAGGTTTTAGTTAAACCTCAGGCTGCCGAAGAAAAAACATCCAGCGGTATTATTATTCCCGACTCTGCCAAGGAGAAACCATTAAAAGGGGTGGTTGTGCTTGTTGGTGCTGCCAAAAAAGATGAAGCAATGGAAGTAAAAGCTGGTGATTTGGTTCTTTACGGAAAATATGCCGGTACTGAGCTTAACATCGATGGTGAGGACTATCTTTTAATTTCACAAACTGACATTCTTTACATTGCCTAATTGTAATAACGAATTTTTTTAAACACTAAGAAAATGGCTAAAGAAATAAAATTTAATATTGAAGCACGCGAGCTGCTGAAACAAGGGATTGACGAGTTGGCAAATGCCGTTAAAGTTACTCTGGGTCCCAAAGGTCGAAATGTTGTAATCGATAAAAAATTCGGTGCGCCCCAAGTTACTAAGGATGGTGTTACTGTAGCAAAAGAAATTGAACTTTCAGATCCTTTTGCCAACATGGGTGCTCAAATGGTTAAAGAAGTGGCTTCTAAAACAGGCGACGATGCCGGTGATGGAACAACCACTGCTACCGTTTTAGCACAATCAATCATCAACGTAGGTTTAAAAAACGTTACTGCCGGTGCCAACCCAATGGAATTAAAAAGAGGTATCGATATTGCTGTTGCCAAAGTTGTTGAAAGCATTAAAAAACAAGCCCACTCTATTGGCGACGACAATGAGAAAATTGAGCAGGTTGCCAAAATTTCAGCTAACAACGACAGCGAAATTGGTCGTTTAATTGCTGAGGCCATGGAAAAAGTTGGTCGCGAAGGGGTTATTACCGTTGAAGAAGCCAAAGGAACCGAAACAACTGTTGATGTTGTTGAAGGTATGCAATTCGACCGTGGATACATTTCTCCCTATTTTGTTACCAACACCGAAAAAATGGAAGCCGAACTTGACAACGCTTTCATTTTAATCCACGATAAGAAAATCAGCACCATGAAGGACATGCTGCCTGTTTTGGAGCAAACTGCTCAAACTGGTCGTCCGTTGTTAATTATTGCCGAAGATGTGGATGGCGAGGCTCTTGCAACTTTAGTTGTTAACCGTTTGAGAGGCTCTTTAAAAGTTGCTGCTGTTAAAGCTCCCGGCTTTGGCGACCGCCGCAAGGAAATGCTTCAGGATATTGCTGTTTTAACTGGTGGTACTGTAATTTCAGAAGAAACCGGTTTAAAACTTGAAAATACTACCCTCGAAATGCTGGGTAAAGCTGAAAAAATTACCATCAATAAAGAAAACACTACCATTGTTAATGGTGCCGGAGCCAAAGAAGCCATTGATGCCCGTGCAGCCCAAATTAAATCTCAAATTGCCAACACAACTTCCGACTACGACCGCGAAAAGCTACAGGAGCGTTTGGCTAAATTAGCTGGTGGTGTGGCAGTGCTTTATGTAGGTGCCGCTTCTGAGGTTGAAATGAAGGAGAAAAAAGACCGTGTGGATGATGCCTTGAGTGCAACCCGCGCTGCTGTTGAAGAAGGTATTGTTCCTGGTGGTGGTGTAGCTTACATTCGTGCTATTGCTGCTCTTGAGAACCTTAAAGGTGAAACTGAAGACGAAACCACAGGTATTGAAATTGTTAAGCGTGCCATTGAAGAGCCGCTGCGTCAGATTGCTTTCAATGCCGGTAAGGAAGGTGCCGTTGTGGTGCAAAAAGTGCGCGAAGGTAAAGATGATTACGGTTACAATGCCCGTATCGACGAATACCAAAATTTCTACAAAACCGGTGTTATCGACCCGGCTAAAGTAGCTCGCGTTGCGTTGGAAAATGCCGCTTCAATTGCCGGTATGTTCCTCACCACCGAGTGTGTCTTGGTTGAGAAGAAGGAAGAACATCCTGCTCCAATGTCAGGCGGTATGGGCGGGGGTATGCCCGGAATGATGTAATCAATTTTCATTCCTAAATACAAAAAGGCTGCTCATTTTGAGTAGCCTTTTTTTGTGAGGTTTTTCTGAACTGCAATATCCATGGCTGCCACCTGGGCCTTCCCTCTCTTCAATAAAAACCTAAGTTCATCAGTGGCTTTTGATGCTTCAATTGGTGAAAGTATGTTGTTAACTGTATCTTTCCAGATATAATACTGCTCTTTTGGGCTAACCACTACACATCCATCGTGATTCATAAAAATATTACATTCCGAAACTGCAAAGTTTTGTCGGGCTTCAGCAGGCGAAAGCAAATTAGCCCCTGATTTGAGAAAAGCAGTGTTCGATAGTGAAAGATGGTATAAGGTGGGAAATATGTCTTTGTGCGAGCCAAAGTGCTGTTTTTGAATGCTGTCGGGTGCTGGTTGATATTGTTTGGGGATATACAGAATAAATGGAACACCATGTTTTTGAAGGAGATTTTCGCCCGGGAAATCCATAATTTTCCGGATGTTATGGTCGCCTGTTATGGCAACAATGGTGTTTTGCCCAAACGAACTTTCTTTAATTCTTTTAATGAGCCTTCCAAGGCAATCGTTGGCATATTGAAACGAAAGCAGACTCCTATGGGTATATTCAGCATCTGTTTTTATTTTTGCTTTAAATGTTTCATCTATCACTAAAGTATATGGCTTATAATGCGAAGGGATGGTGTAAGGGGTATGATTGGCGATGGTTAAAGCAAATATAAACTGAGGTTGGTTTGGATTGGCTTCAAGCTCTGAAAAAAGATAATTGAACAGATACTCATCGTAAGCTCCATACTGGTGTTTGCTGTTAATTGCTACTGTTTCCTTTATAGCAGCATAACCTTTTACTTTATCGAAGTATTGGCGTTTTATAAACGAACCCATATTTCGCCAGCCTAAATCCCCCCCAGTTAGAAATGTAGTTGAATAACCTGATTGTTTATATGGATAGGCCACCGAGGTGTTCAACGATACATTTAAATAAGGCGATTGCGAAAGCGGAAACTGCACTGTATTTACCATCAGGTTTTCTAATGAGCCAATGGTAGATGGGGTTGAAGCCAGAAAGCGGTCAAAAACGATACATTCGGGCAGCACATCTTCCAGTTGGCCTAAAAGATTAAAACTGTCACTTTTATGGAGCGACATGTAGTAGCTGCTCATACTTTCAGCCAGGATAAATATAACATTGGGTGGATTTTTCCTCAGGAACTCATTGTCATGAGTAGTATCAAAAAAATGACTCATTCCCTCATCGTCTGTGGTGTTTAACATTGAGCCACGGTTAATAAACGATTGAATTTCATCGAGCGACACAAAACCAGCACTATTAATGGTTCGATGGATATCTACTGTAACACGGCTTTTCTTTTTAACAGATATGGCATCTTTCAAAGCATAAATGCCGTTACATGTCAAAGCATTAATGTGGTCGTTATTGGTTATGGTGGTTGCGTCCATCCTTAACGGGTTGTCCGATATGGTTCCTCTTATGCCAATGAATACTAAAATCAGCACAACTGGCGGCACTATGGTATTAAATGCCAGGTTGCTGATATTAATAACAGGTGAGGTTTTTAGAATTGCTTTTATGATGTAATTAAAAAAGATGACTGAGGCTGTTAATCCAAGCAATATCCAGATTACAGGATAGTCGTCCCACATGGCAAACAAAAGTGCAGTGGTATCATCTTCAAAAAAGCCAAAAAACAGAATATTGAGGTGGCTTTGAAAAAACTCGAAGAAAAACAGGTTTACAATTGAAATAATCAGGTAAATAGATAATAGTACCGGGGTGAAATAGCGAAATAGTTTTTTTCTTATGGCAGAAATGATAGAACTGGATGGAGATAAAAGTTCTGTGAACGATATTAGAATTAAAGGTGTCATTCCGGCCAGCGCCACCAGGGTGTCAAACCTGAACCCTGTAAACAACGCCAAACCTAGTTCAAACACATCACTCCCGGTAGTTGAAAGCCCTCCCAGCATTATGAATAATGCCACCCGAAACAGAAGTAACAGTAAAAGCAGTAAAATATAAATCAGGGTTAAATGATGAAGGGAGGTTCTGAATTTCTGAAAGTTCTGGTAAATATATGCCATAAATTAGGATGTTTTGTTTGGTCGCAGCCTCAGTTATATGGCCGCAAAAATAACAAAACCTTCATATATTCTTAACATGATAAAATCAGGATATTATTATTTAATCCTGTAAGATAATCGTTGGGTTTCTTTAACGGGAGAATTGTTTTTCCTGGCAGGTTCCCATCGGTCAGCCTGTTGAATAATCCGTATAATCTCGGCATTAAGCGGTTCGTATGGAGACCTTATTACCTCCACCAGTTCAACCTCTCCAAATGACGAAATGGTGATTTTTACTATCAGGCGATTTTCACTGTTCTCTGGCAGATTAAGCGATTTTATCTGTTCTAATACTTTTTTTCGATAGGCACTATACCCCATTCGAGGTTTAGACTGAATGTATTCATAGTTTTGGGTCTCTTCCTTTTGAACGCCATAGCCCACTACCACCACTTCTTCAAGAGCCAGCAGGTTTGGATTAAGAATAATTTTAGTAGTATCCTTTCGGGCATCAAATTCAAAATTATCGAAACCAATAAAAGATGCTGTCAATTTATCATTTTCTTTCTCATCGGTTGGTATGGCTATCTCAAAATAACCATTAATGTTAGTTATGGTTGCTTTTTTCGATTTATTATGCACAATACTGGCACCAGGTAAAGGATGGCGGTTATCATCCATGACGTAGCCTTTTACAATTAAAGCCCCTGTATCCATTTTATCCATAGTGATTTTTACACCACTTACTTTTCCCTGAAGTATTTTCTCACCTGAGGTATCCTGAGGGGGAGTATTAGTTCTCGACGAAATGCCTCTTATTCGGATATTGCTTGAACGTTCGGGCATCTCAGCCAAATTCATAGCATTACCTGAAATAACCGGGACTTTTTTGGGGGTAGAATCTTCGGTGTTGAGTTCTTCTTCAGATGAAACGATTGCCAGTGGGGCGGAAGGCTCATAATCCAAATCACTGTCGGTTACAAAATTGTCATCTACTATAATAATATCTGTAACAACGGGCTTAGGGGGAGCAGCTAAAGATGGTTTTGCAGGTAAAGAATCTATTGCCTTTTGTCTGGCCATTTCAGGTTTTATAGCTTCCTTAACAAATAACGTGTCGTCCGATGGCTTTAATATTGCCATTTGTTCGTTAGGCGAGTGGGGGATAATTAAAAACAACAGAGAAAACAGTCCTGCCACAATGGCAACCGATGCGGCAGCCCCAATCCATAACCAAAGTTTTTTATTGTTTTTTTTGCTATCAAGTTGCCTGTTTAAAGCATCCATATCCTGCCTGAGCTCATTGGCCGAAAGTTGTAAAAAACCATCGTAAGCATCGGCTTCAAAAGGGTCCGACATAACAGAATGTTCAAACTGGTGCCGTTCGCTTCCCGAAAGCCTTCCTTCCAGATATGCAATGAAGGCTTTTAAACCAATGGGTTTTCCCTTTATTTTGCGATTATCCTTCATATGTTGCTTCAAGGCATATTTTTAAATTGCGCTTTCCGTTCTGAATAAAGCTTTTCACTTTTTTTATATCTAAATTTAGTGATTCGCTAATTTCTTTATAACATCTTTTTTCAAGGTAGAATTGTTCAATACATGATTTTTGTTGAGCTTTTAATTTTTCTAGGCAACCTTTCAGCTTCGCCTCCAAATCATCGTGCCCGTTACTATCAAAAGGATGCCAGTCGTAATCATTTTCCACAAATAAAACCTGATTATTTTTATACACGGCTTCACGGTTTTGAACTGATTTATCGTGGCGCAGCGCCATCAGGCAATAATTCTTGGTAACAACGTGTAACCAGGGTTTAAAGCTGCTAATTTCTTTACCAGGTAATTCTTTTACCAGTTTCTCAAATATTTCCATGACACAATCCTGCGCCCGGTCGCGGTCTTTCAAATATTTTAGCGCCACGCCATATACCAAATGCATGTACCGCTTGTACAATTGCCCAAGCCAATCCATATCACCATCCTTCCTGAATTTCTCCAGAAGTTCATCATCAGAAAGTGGTTTTCGGGGTAATAAACGCAATGGCATTAATGGCTTAGTTTCTATTGAGCTTTAAAGATAATTGAAATTCTTTTATGGAATTTAATCCTTCGTTGCATCCTTTGGGAAATAACAATTAAAACTGCGAAATATGGAACGAATAACTTTTAACATCAAACAGAATTTGGTAGATTTTTTATCTATCCAGGATTCATTTAAAATCATGGTTGTTTTTTTCAGCCTGACTCTATTATTTACTACCCTTGCGTTTACACTGACCACTGATAGATTTATTAAAGGTGTGGTTACAGATAGCGTCAAACAACCCATTGCAGGTGTCACTGTGGTTGTTAAAGGCACTAACCGCGGGGTTATCACCAACATCAATGGCTATTATAAAATTGAGGTAAAGCCGACCGATAAATTTTTGGTATTTAGCTTTATTGGCATGGCTCCACAGACTGTTGAGATAAAAAGCAGCACCCGTATTGATGTTGTTTTAGAGAATGATGCTGTTAATTTAGAGGAGGTTGTTGTAGTAACAGGCTATGCCACTCAGCATGTTGCTCCGGGCATTAGAGTACGCGGACAATCCAAGCAAAAGGTTAGCAACGAGATGACCAGTTATCCTGTTAATCTTTTTATTGTTGCCGATATGGACTACAACACTGAGAACTATGCCACCATTCACGAAAATGGATATAAAGAGGTTGCCAAAGACCCCTTGTCAACTTTTTCGGTGGATGTTGACCGGGCTGCTTATTCGAACGTACGCCGTTTTTTAAATTCAGGGCAACTGCCCCCGGTTGATGCCGTGCGTATTGAAGAGATGATTAACTACTTTAATTACGAATATAATGGCCCTACAAATAATCATCCTTTTGCAGTTCACCACGAAATGGCGGCTTGTCCCTGGAACAAGGAACATTATTTAATGAAAATAGGATTGAAGGGCAGAGATATTCCTAAAGACAATTTACCGCCATCCAATCTTGTTTTTTTAATTGATGTATCAGGATCCATGAGTCCTGCTAACCGATTACCTTTATTAAAATCGGCCTTTCATTTACTGGTGGAAGAATTGCGTCCGCAGGATAAGGTTTCTATTGTGGTGTATGCCGGTGCTTCGGGTTGTGTTTTAGAGCCAACCCCGGGCAATCAGAAGCAGACCATACTCGATGCACTTAACCGTTTACAGGCAGGCGGTTCAACTGCCGGTGGAGCCGGGCTAAAATTAGCCTATCAAAAAGCTGAAGAGAGTTTTATTAAGGGTGGCAACAACCGTATTATTTTGGCCACCGATGGCGATTTCAATGTGGGCGTTAGTTCCAATGCCGAGATGGAGCGTTTGGTAACCGACAAGCGCGACAAGGGCATTTTTATTACCGTACTCGGGTTTGGAATGGGTAATTACAAGGACGACCGTCTGGAGTTGATTGCCAATAAAGGAAATGGCAATTACGCTTATATTGATAATCTTCAGGAGGCTCAAAAAACACTTGTTCAGGAGTTTGGAGGTACGTTGTTTACCATAGCTAAAGATGTGAAGTTTCAAATTGAATTCAATCCATCAAAGGTTTTGGCATACAGGTTAATAGGTTATGAAAACAGAATGTTGAATGCCGAAGATTTTAATAATGATAAGAAAGATGCCGGGGAAATTGGTGCTGGACATACGGTTACTGCTTTATACGAAATTATTCCGGTGGGTGCTTCTGATGCTGCAACCTGGGTTAAGCAAATTGACCCATTGAAATATCAAAAACCAATTCAGTCAAATGCGTCGGCATCTGATGAGTGGCTAACTCTTAAACTCAGATATAAACAACCCGATGGCGAACAGAGTTCTTTAATAGAAACTCCTGTTAATGGTAAGGTTAAGACCTTTAATGAAGCCACCGATAATTTCAGATTTGCTGCATCGGTTGCAGGTTTTGGAATGTTGTTGCGAAACTCGGAATTTAAAGGAGATTTATCTTATTCGTTTGTTCAGGAAATGGCCAGAAACGCCCGGGGTAAAGATGAAGATGGTTTTAAAGCTGAAATGATACGCTTGATTAAAACAGCTGAAACGCTAAATAAACAGTTGGTTGTTAATGAATAATGTGGTTTAATCCAGATGGTTTTAGGTAAGGGTTTTATTTGCAAAAATACAGCCCTTACCATTATGTAAAAATAGGTGTCTCTGCTAAACGTAATCATTAAGAAAATTAACAGGAATTCGATATATTTGCACCACAAAATAACTGCCCGAACCAGATTTGTTTTGGGTTGTTATTCAATAGGTTTGTATAGAGGCTGAAACCATTTTTACATGAAGAATATTCGTAATTTCTGTATTATTGCTCATATTGACCACGGTAAGAGTACCCTGGCCGACCGTTTGCTTGAATTTACCAAAACGGTGTCGGAAAAAGACCTTCAAAATCAGGTGCTCGATAGCATGGATTTGGAGCGCGAGCGAGGTATTACCATCAAAAGCAAGGCCATTCAGATGCAATACAGCTACGAAGGGCAGAACTATACTTTAAACCTTATTGACACCCCCGGCCACGTGGATTTTTCGTACGAAGTATCGCGTTCCATTGCTGCCTGCGAAGGTGCTTTGCTCATTGTGGATGCTACTCAGGGTATTCAGGCTCAAACCATTAGTAATTTGTACCAGGCTGTTGATCACGATTTGGCCATCATACCTGTTCTGAATAAAATGGATATGCCAAGTGCCATGCCCGAGGAAGTTGAAGACCAGATTCTTGACCTTATTGGATGCGAACGGAGTGACATTATTCATGCCAGTGGAAAAACCGGTATGGGCGTTGAAGAAATTCTGGCAGCCATTGTAGATCGGGTTTCGCCGCCGTCGGGCAGTGCTGAAGCACCGCTTCAAGCTCTTATTTTTGATTCAGTTTTTAATTCCTTTCGCGGCATTATTGCCTATTTCAAGGTGGTTAATGGCGAAATCAGGAAGGGCGAACAGGTAAAGTTTGTAAACACCGAGCATGAATACTATGCCGATGAGGTTGGTATTCTAGGTTTGGGTTTAATTCCACGTGAGGTGGTTAAAACCGGAGATGTTGGATATATCATATCAGGAATTAAATCGAGTAAGGAGGTGAAGGTTGGCGATACTATTACACACGTCAAGCGTCCTTGCAGTAATGCAATTGCCGGTTTCGAAGAGGTAAAACCCATGGTGTTTGCCGGTGTTTATCCAATCGATGCTGAGGATTATGAGGACTTACGGGCATCAATCGAAAAATTGCAGCTCAACGATGCGTCATTAACCTTTTTGCCGGAATCATCGGCAGCCCTTGGTTTTGGTTTCCGATGCGGTTTTTTGGGTCTTTTGCACATGGAAATTATCCAGGAACGACTCGACCGCGAGTTCGATATGGATGTTATTACCACCGTGCCTAACGTTCCATACTGGGCTTATACCAAAAAGGGCGAAAAAATTGAGGTAAATAATCCATCCGGGTTACCCGATGCCGCAGTTCTCGATTACGTTGAGGAGCCTTACATTCGGGCTCAGGTTATTACCAAATCCGACTATATTGGAAATATTATGACGCTTTGCCTGGGGAAAAGAGGAGAATTAATCAGGCAGCACTATCTTACCACCGATAGGGTGGAACTGGAGTTTGACATGCCTTTGGCCGAAATTGTATTCGATTTTTACGATAAGTTGAAGAGCATTTCTAAAGGATATGCTTCTTTTGACTATCATACCACCGGATTTCGTCCTTCTAAACTGATAAAGCTCGATGTATTGCTCAACAGCGAAAGTGTTGACGCTCTTTCAACCCTCACGCATGTTGACAATGCCTATAATCTTGGTAAGCGCATGTGCGAGAAACTAAAAGAGTTGATACCACGTCAGCAGTTCGATGTGGCTATTCAGGCTGCCATTGGAGCTAAAATTATTTCACGCGAAACAGTTAAAGCACTTCGGAAGGATGTTACCGCCAAATGTTACGGTGGCGATATTACCCGTAAACGCAAACTGCTTGAGAAGCAGAAAAAAGGTAAAAAACGAATGAAACAGGTTGGTAATGTTGAAGTCCCACAAAAAGCTTTCCTCGCTGTGCTAAAGTTGGATTAATCAGAGAAATTACCCATTCAATCATAAAAAAAGGGACTGTCATTATGAATGAAGCCCCTTTTCCTTATTTTATGAGTTTATCGCAAATCAATAGTCAGCGCTTATACTAAAAGCATGTTCAGGCACGCAAAAAATCTACCTTGTTCCTTTCTGACAGGAAAAACTAATTACATCACCAGCTTATAACCCTTACCGTGAACGTTAAGGATTTCAACCGATGCATCGTCTTTAAGATGTTTGCGCAGTTTAGTGATATAAACATCCATACTGCGGGCATTAAAGTAATTATCGTCAACCCAAATGGTTTTTAAGGCAAAGTTACGCTCCAGTACTTTGTTGGCATTGTTGCACAAAAGCTTCAGAAGTTCCGATTCCTTAGTGGTAAGCTTAACCACCTGATCGCCTTCAGAGAGTTGCTGTTTCTGTGTGTCGAACTTATATTTTCCAATCTGGAAAATATCCTGACTGGCTAGTGTTCCTTTGGTACGCCTCAGGATGGCTTCTATGCGGAACAATAACTCTTCCATACTGAAGGGTTTGGTGAGATAGTCATCGGCACCAATTTTAAATCCCTGAAAGATATCTTCCTTCATCGATTTTGCAGTGAGGAAAATGATGGGCACTTCGGTGTTCACCATTCTAATCTCTTTTGCAAGGGTAAACCCGTCTTTCTTGGGCATCATCACATCAAAGATGCAGACGTCGTATTTCTTGCTCATAAAGGCCTCATAACCCGCTTCTCCGTCGGGCATTAAGTCGGTTTCATAACCTTTGGCCACCAGATATTCTCTGAGCAACATGCCCAGGTTTTCATCGTCTTCGGTCAGGAGAATCTTATATTCTTTTTCCATTCCTTGTTGCTTTTAAGGGGTATAAATATTTCGAATTTAGTTCCAACATTCAGTTCGCTTTCTACTTTTATGGTGCCACTATGATCTTCAACTATTTTTTTCACATAAGCCAAGCCAAGTCCAAATCCCTTTACATTGTGAATATTTCCGGTGGGCACCCGGTAAAACTTCTCAAAAATCCGTTTCAGGTTATCTTTTGATATGCCAAGACCATTGTCCTGAACTGTAATGACCAATCCTGAGCCGCGGTTCCAGGTTTTAATGTGGAAAATTGGAGTGCCCCGGCGATATTTCAATGCATTATCAAGCAAGTTAAAAATAACATTTGTAAAATGCACCTCATCAACATGCGCAATTGCATTTTTTGCTTCTAATTTCTCAATAATTTTTCCGTTTTTGGTTTCCACTTTTATCCGGAAACTGTTAACAACGCCATGCACCAATTCGTTAATGTCAAGCTCCTTGGTTTTCAGGCTGGCTTTTCCCTTGTCAAAGATAGCCATTTGTAGCACTTTTTCAACCTGAAAACTAAGTCTTTTACTTTCGTCCTGTATTACACCTGATATATGCTGCAAAGTAGATGGTGTTTTGGATACCGTTGAATCCTTTAGCATTTGCGATGCCAGCGAAATGGTTGATATGGGTGTTTTAAACTCGTGGGTCATGTTATTGATGAAATCGTTTTTAATTTCATCAAGTTTCTTTTGCCGAACAATAATAACCAGTGTTAATATCGACGACAAAATCATCACCAGCGTAAACACCACAGTGGGCAGCACCATCCCCATCGACTCCATGATAAAGTTAGGTCTTTTAGGGAAATAAACCAATATGTGGTTGGCTTTTGGATGCACATCGTTGGGAAAAAGTTGCTTTTGGTAAGCGGTGGAGGCATCATCCTTCTTAAACGAAGTGGTGGAGGTTACTAAAATCCCACGCGAATCATAAACTCCGAACTCGAAGGGGAGCTTGATACCTCGGTCTTCAAATGCTTGCAAAAGTGATACATCCAGCATGTCACGATTGACACGTTCTTGTATAGGCTTGTCGCTAATCAGTATATCTTTCATAATACGCCCACCCTGTTCACCCAATTTATTCCGTAGTTGTTTCTGCATGTTGTTAAGTGCATGCGAAAGCGGATCTACATTATCCTGAGGGTTAAAAACCATTGGCGTACGCTCCTGGTAGCTAAAAACAAGAGTATCACTCTGGTAAGTCGACAGGCGGGTACTCATGTGTGCCCCTTGAATGGAAAAATCAACCGATATATCGTATTGTAGAAGGTTGGTTTCAGATGGCGTTTGCTTACCCGAAAAGTATTTATTTTCTTTTTGTAATTGAGGGGGAAGATTGATAAACGGATTCAAATCCAGTTGGGCACCCAACATGGAAGTTTCATTCATTTCAAGGCGTGTCACAACCTGATCAATGGCTTGCCGAACCATTTGATCAAAGTGTTCTTCTTTTATACGCGTTGCATTATGAATCCACATGGTTTGGATATAGATTAATCCTACCAGTGTTATGGATATTACAACTATTAAAATCTGAATAAACCTTCTGCTCATAAATGCAAAAATAATTGCTTGGCAATAATAAACACTCTATTTAACATTAATTAACTCGATTCTATTGATTATCAGCAGTTTTAATTTGTTTAACATTTAAAAATTGCCAACAATCATTTCGAATTATTAAAATTTATAGATGGATTGGGTGATTATGGTTGATGTAGAGTATGAAATGACCCTAAAAATCAGCGTTAAAGCCTGTGCTAAGTCAATTTTTAATTGAAAGATATCCCCTGAAATTTAGCCACATTATCCAGAGCCTGGCAGGCTGCATTTTGCTGGGCTTCTTTTTTCGAAGCGCCTTTACCTTCTCCCATTATCTGATGGTTAATGAGTGCACGCGCAATAAAACCCAAACCTCCAGGTAACTGGTCGGGGTATTCTTCGGTTACAAAATGAACCGAGCACCGATTCTTTTGTCCCCATTCAATGAGCAGGGATTTATAATTGGTATCATTCTCTGCTATTACAGAGAAGTCGGTTTGTTCTGATAATATTTTACGATAAATAAATGTTGTGGCTTTTTCGTGCCCCAGATCCATGTAAATGGCCCCAATTAAGGCTTCAAGGGCATCACCGGGGATATGGGTTTGAGCCATATCGTTGAGGGGCTGGGTTTTGATAACCTTATCGAGTCCCATTTTTAATGCGATTCGATTCATATTATTGCGGTTAACAATCCGCGATCGCATTTTGGTAAGCGAACCTTCGTCGAGATGAGGAAATCGTTTGAAAAGCTCGTGTGCTACAACCGACCCCAAAACGGCATCGCCTAAAAATTCAAGCCGCTCGTTGTTCACAGGTTGTCCGCTCTGGTCTTTTCGCATTAAGGATTTATGTTGGAAAGCCAGATGATAGTAGGAGATATTCTTTGGCTTAACTCCTGTTATCTTTTTTACCAAACTATAAAACTTCTTCCCCGGGTGAGGAAGAAGTTTCATAGATATCAGAATGTGTTTAAACACAGTGTTACTCAATTGCTTTAAATACAACAGATGCGTTGTGTCCACCAAATCCAAAAGTATTTGACAATGCAACCTTCACTGTTCTTTTTTGAGCTTTATGGAAAGTAAAGTTGAGTTTACTATCCAATTCAGGGTCAATTTCGAACAGGTTGATTGTAGGAGGCACTATACCGTCCTTGATTGCGAGAATGGAAGCAATAGCTTCAACAGCGCCAGCGGCACCCAACAAGTGACCAGTCATTGATTTTGTGGCGCTGATATTCAATTTGTAAGCATGATCGCCAAAAACTTTTTGAATGGCTTTTGGCTCAGCAATATCGCCCAATGGCGTTGAAGTGCCGTGTACGTTAATATAGTCAACCTCTTCAAGCGCAATGTTTCCATCGCGCAAAGCGTTTTCCATAACTTTTGCAGCACCCAGTCCGTCGGGGTGTGGCGCTGTGAGGTGATGGGCATCGGCAGTCATGCCAGAACCAACTATTTCACAATAAATTTTAGCACCTCTGCTTACAGCGTAATCGTAATCTTCTAGAATAAGCGCACCGCCACCTTCGCCCATAACAAAACCATCCCGATCTTTGTCGAACGGACGGGAGGCCGTTGTGGGATCGTCGTTGCGGGTAGAAAGAGCCTGAAGGGCATTAAAGCCTCCAACTCCAGCCTCGTTAATGGCTGCTTCTGACCCGCCGGTAATAAACACTTTTGCTTTACCTAAACGAATCAGGTTAAAAGCATCGGCAATGGCATGGGTTGAAGAAGCACAGGCTGAAACGGTTCCGTAATTTGGTCCGCGAAATCCATATTTCATAGAAATCTGGCCGGCGGCAATGTCGGAAATCATTTTGGGTATAAAGAACGGGCTGAAACGGGGAACCCCATTATTTTCAACAAATCCTTTAATTTCTTCCTGGAATGTAATAATCCCGCCAATTCCGGCTCCCCAGATAACGCCAGCCTCATCAGGGTCAACGTTTTCAAGGCTTAATCCGGAATCCTGAATTGCCTGCTCAGCTGCTATCATGGCAAACTGAGCAAACAAGTCAAGTTTTTTTACTTCTTTACGATCGAAGTAATCCACAGGATTATAATCCTTTACCTCGCAAGCAAATTTTGTTTTGAAATTGGTGGTGTCAAATCGAGTGATCGGTGCGGCACCACTTACACCATTTACTAGGCTGGTCCAATACTCATCAATGGTTTTGCCTATGGGGCAAATGGTTCCTAATCCCGTTACTACTACTCTTTTTAACTCCATAATTACTTTTCAGAAATTTAACTTACTGTCTTACTTGGCGTTCTCTTCGATGTAAGCGATTGCGTCACCAACGGTGCCGATGTTTTCAGCCTGATCGTCGGGAATAGCAATGTTGAATTCTTTTTCGAACTCCATGATCAGTTCAACAGTGTCAAGAGAGTCAGCACCCAGATCGTTGGTGAAGCTAGCCTCTGGAGTAACTTCGGTTTCGTCAACTCCCAACTTGTCTACAATAATTGCTTTTACTCTTGATGCAATGTCTGACATAGCTTTAAATTTTAAGTTAATAATTCAATTTTGGTTTTAAAAATAATTGTGCAAAGAAAAAGATTTGCCTATAATAAATCAAATATTCCTTGAAGGAAATTGTGATCAGGGGGTGTTTTTTTCTATTTTTGATGTTGAAAACGAGCTGGTAAGCAGCTGTAATGTATTAAAAATGAAAAATATAATAATATTTGCATCGGGTTCCGGAAGCAATGCCGAAAATATTATCCGGGTAATAAACGCAAATGGGGGGGCAAAGGTTTCATGTGTGGTATCCAATAACCCGGATGCGTATGTGTTGAAACGTGCTGAGTCATTGAATGTCAAAACATTAGTATTCGATAAAAATGCGTTTTATCACTCAAATGAAGTTCTGAATTTTTTAACAACTTGTCAACCCGATTTAATTATTTTGGCAGGTTTTTTATGGTTGGTGCCATCAAAAATAGTAAAAGCATTTCCAGGGCGCATTATTAACATACATCCTGCCTTATTGCCTAAGTACGGCGGCAAAGGAATGTATGGCGAACATGTTCATAAGGCCGTTATTGAAAATACAGAAACGGAATCGGGAATAACCATTCATTATGTGAATGAGGCTTATGATGAAGGTGATATTATTCATCAGGCCAGATGCGAAGTTACATCAAGTGATGATGCTTCATCATTGGCGCAAAAAGTTCACAAGCTGGAATATGAATATTATCCCACAGTTATTCTGAAACTTCTTGGACTTCAATAATTTCGTTACTCTGACTAATTGGTTCAATGGCTACCGTATCAATTTCAGCTTTCAGAGGTGCGATAAAGTATAGAAATTGAGGCATATTCTCTTCTTTTACCGGGTCAACGGGGGGGGCTTCAATTTTTAAAGGGTCAACGGGACTACCGTTTTTATAAACTCTGAAATCGAGATGTGGGCCTGTGGCCAAACCAGTTTTCCCAACATAGCCTATCAATTGGCCCTGTTTTACAGCTTGTCCTTTGGCAATGTCTTTAGCAAAGCCTGAAAGGTGCATGTAAACTGTTGAATACACGCTGTTATGGGTAATTTTAATAAAGTTACCACCACCTTTAGGGTCCCATCCCCGGTGAGTAATACGTCCATCTCCAATGGCATAAACAGGTGTTCCTTCGGGGGCAGCATAATCAATTCCATGATGGGCCCGGTTTATCTTCAGCACCGGATGAAACCTGTTATGGCTAAAACGGCTGCTGATACGGGCAAACTTTAGTGGCGCTTTTAAAAATGCTTTTCGCAGACTTAGGCCTTTATCGTCGAAAAAGTTCCAGGTACTGTCTTCCTTATAACGGAATGCATAAAACGACTGGCCGCGATGATTAAAAAGGGCTGCATGAATGGTTGATATACCAATGGAGGTTCCTTCAACGTACGATTCGTCGTAAATGACGCGAAAATTATCACCTTTTTCAATGCCAAAGAAGTCGACTGTCCAAGCATAAATTTCTGAGAGTTCGATGGCCAGCATTGGGTTCAGATTATTCTGACTGATGGCATTCCAAAGTGAAGAATTAATAATACCGCCGCCTTCTTTTCTGATAATTTCAATTGATTTTTGGTGACGGGTTACCTCCAAATTTCCCTGAAGCGACATTATCAGGTAATCGGTATTGTCAATTTCATATACAAAATAGGCGGGTGTTTGCAGTGAATCTCTGTTGAAAAAGATGGTGGTTTTATTACCGGAGCGGATTCGTCTTACATCAAAAACATCCTTGCTGTTTTCGGCCAATTGATGAATAACGGCATATTCGATTTTTTGAGACAGCAGAATGGAGGCCAGATTCTGGTTTCGTCCAACGATATCACGTTCAATATGAAAAGAGTCTTCGATAAAACCATATAACCTTGCTGGCGGCGGTGGCGGCGGAAAATCGACCATCAACAAGGAGTCCGACAAGGCAGCATCCAGATCATTAACAGCCTTCCAATGCCTTACGTATAATGTTGAAGCAATAATTATCAGTACTAATATGCCAAGTGTTATTAAAATCTTCTTCATCAGCGGGTTTGATATTTTGAAAATGACAATTCATTACTCCGGTTAAACATGATTTTTTTTGGATACCGGAGTTCCAACCGCCTAAAATAAAAAAAAAGTCAGTTTGGACAAAGCTTTTGAATGGTTTTAGGTTTTATTTATCCTTTTATGGAATCAAAACCTTTGCCATAAACTCCCATTACGTTGCCCATGGTGATAAAAGCCTCCGGGTCGATTTGCTTAATAATTCGAAGAATAATATGAGACTCATTTTTTCGGGCTATAACCATTAGTACATTAACCGGTTCGCCGGTATACCCACCCTGACCAGGAAGAATGGTTAACCCTCGTTTGGCAATATGAATGATATGATGTTGCAATTCATCATGTTTTTTCGAGAAGATAAAAATCTGAACAGTTTGCTTGGTTCCGCTGATGGCCAAATCGATAGTGTAAGCAAAAATAGCCATAGTCATAAATCCATATACCATAGTTTCAATGGATTGGAACAATAGAAATGATGAAGCAATAACGATGGAATCGAGCGTTAGCAGCAATCGCCCTAAACTAATGTTTTTGTATTTGTTAATCATCAGGGCAATGATTTCAGTGCCACCGGTGCTTCCGCCGTTTAGCAACACAAGACTTCCGCCGAACCCAGCCAGAATACTTCCGGTAAGGGTAGCCATCATTTTTTCTGCCAGAAGAGGCTCCGGAAAATATCGGGTAATTAACGAAAGTAATAGTGAGAAAATAACCACTGCATAAATGGTTTTAAATCCAAAAGATGCTCCAATAACCTTAATTGCAAGCAAAATAAGGATGGAGTTCATGATAAACGACATTAAACCTATGTCCCAGCCGGCCAGATAGTATATTACTGTGGAAACTCCGGTTATTCCACCGCCAATAATTTTTGATGGAATAATAAAGCCAGCCCATCCTATTGAGCTGATACCCAATCCGAGGGTAATCATAAAGTAGGATTGGAATTCCTTACGCACTTGTGTAAAGGTCATATTTTTGAGATTTAAAATCATTCAATGTAACAAGAGCTAAAAGCAGTAGGCCTTTAGCTCTTGGAAATCATTACTCGAAAAGAAACTAACGAATTGATTTTCAGATTTTATAACCTGAAAAGATTCAGTATTTTATCCGATTACAATATTGATGATTTTTCCGGGTACAACAATGATTTTTTTCATCTGTTTACCCTCAGTCCATTTTTGGGTTTGCTCATTTTCGAGGGCGGCTTTCTCAATTTCAGGTGCTGCCAAATTCGCTGGTAACTCAAGTTTAAACCTTGTTTTTCCGTTGAATGAAACTGGGTACATAAAGCTGTTTTCAACAAGAAAAGCTTCGTTGAGTGTTGGCCATTGAGCATCGCAAACGGTGTTGCTGTTGCCAACCCGATGCCATAGTTCCTCGGCCATGTGCGGGGCAAAGGGTGCTAATAAAACCAGAAGTGGCTCAAGAATTGCCCGTTTGTTGCATTTCAGGTCGGTTAATTCGTTTACGCAAATCATAAACGAGCTCACGGCTGTATTAAATGAGAAACGCTCTACGTCGTCGGCCGTCTTTTTAATGGTACGGTGAAGCACCTTAAGTTCTTCTGATGTTGGTTGCTCGTTGGTTAATCTTAAGGAATTGTCTTTATCGACAAATAACCGCCATGTTTTTCGCAGAAACTTATGAACCCCGTCAATGCCGTTTGTATCCCAGGGCTTTGATTGCTCCAGGGGGCCAAGAAACATTTCGTAAAGCCTAAGTGTGTCGGCCCCATATTGTTCTACAATGGTATCGGGGTTCACCACATTGAACATCGATTTCGACATTTTTTCAACGGCCCATCCGCAGATGTATTTGCCGTTTTCGAGAATAAACTCGGCATTTTTATATTCCGGGTTCCACGATTTAAAGGCATCCAAATCCAATACATCGTTATGTACTATGTTAACATCCACATGAATAGGAGTTGTGTCGTACCCGTCTTTTAATCCCAGAGATACAAATTTATTGGAGCCTTTTATGCGGTAAACAAAATTGGAGCGCCCTTGAATCATTCCTTGGTTAACAAGCTTTTTAAAAGGCTCATCTTTAGAAACAATACCAATATCGAATAAAAATTTATTCCAGAAACGCGAATAAACCAAGTGGCCGGTGGCATGTTCGGTACCACCAATATAAAGGTCAACATCCTGCCAGTATTGGTTGGCTTCGGTGCTTACCAGAGCATCGTTGTTTTTTGGGTCCATATAACGCAGATAGTAGGCCGATGACCCTGCAAAACCGGGCATGGTATTGAGTTCGAGCGGATAACCATCTTTTGTTTGCCAGTTTTTGGCGCGTCCAAGTGGTGGTTCACCCTTTTCGGTTGGTAAGTACTTATCTACCTCGGGCAGCTCCAATGGCAATTCGTTATAGGGAAGCATTTGGGGGAGGTTGTCCTTATAATAAACCGGGAACGGCTCGCCCCAATATCTTTGGCGACTGAAAATGGCATCGCGTAAGCGATAATTAACTTTTACTTTTCCTATGCCTTTTTCGGTGATGTATTGTTTGGTTTTTTCAATGGCATCGGGCACTTCCAGTCCATTAATAAAACCGGAATTTATCATATAGCCTTCCTTTGAATCAATAGAATCGTCCCATTTAGAGGTATCGGCAGGTTGTTCGCCCTTTGGAACAACAACCTGTGGAATTGGGAGATTAAAAGTTCGGGCAAAAGCAAAGTCGCGGCTGTCGTGCGCGGGAACGGCCATAATGGCACCTGTTCCATAGCCCGCCAGTACATAATCGCTTACCCAAACCGGAATTTCTTCGTTCGAAAGGGGGTTAATTGCGTATGCTCCTGTAAAAACGCCGGTAACACGTTTAACTTCCGATTGCCGCTCTCTTTCGGTTCGTTTTTTGGTTTCTTCAATATACGCTTCTACTTCTGATTTGTGTTCGGGCGTGGTTATTTGCCATACCAACTCACTTTCGGGAGCTAAAACCATAAAAGTAACGCCAAAAACTGTGTCGGCACGCGTGGTAAAAATCTCCATTTTAACATCAGAGTTTTTGATGGGGAAAACCATTTCGGCACCTTCGGAACGGCCAATCCAGTTGCGCTGAATTTCTTTTAGCGAATCGCTCCAATCGATGGTGTCGAGCCCATTCAGCAGACGCTCGGCATAGGCCGAAACCCTTAGTAACCATTGGCGCATGAGTTTTTGCTCAACCGGATGCCCGCCACGAACGGAGAAACCATCCTTTACTTCGTCGTTGGCCAGTACAGTGCCAAGGGCAGGGCACCAGTTAACCATTGTATCGGCCAAATAAGCCAAACGGTAATTTAACAGGATTTCCTGCTGCTCGGTTTGGCTTTTGCTGTTCCATTGGCTGGCTGTTATGGATATTTCTTTTGAGCACGATGCATTCAGCCCTGAGGTTCCTTTATCAGACAGGCGCTTAATAAGATGGTCGATGGGGAGCGCTTTTTGGGCATCGTTATCGTAATAATGTTCAAACATTTTTATGAAAGCCCATTGAGTCCACTTGTAGTATTCAGGGTCGCAGGTTTTTACTTCGCGTTCCCAATCGTATGAGAATCCAATTTTATCGAGTTGTTCGCGATATCGGGCAATATTTTTTTCGGTGGTAACTGCCGGGTGCTGACCTGTTTGTATGGCGTACTGTTCGGCAGGTAAGCCATAGGCATCGTACCCCATTGGGTGTAAAACGTTGAAACCTTTCAGTCGTTTATACCGGCTGTAAATATCAGAGGCGATGTATCCAAGTGGATGCCCTACATGCAAGCCGGCTCCCGAAGGATATGGAAACATATCGAGCACGTAAAATTTGGGTCGCGATGCGTCGATTTCTGTTTTATAGGTTTTATTGTCAATCCAGTACTTTTGCCATTTACTTTCAATCTCGCTAAAATTGTATTCCATAACCGGTTATAATGTAAAACGTTCCACTTTATTTGCAGTTCGCGAATTTAGGAAAAGTTTTTCATCTGTTATAATTTGTTTTATTAGGAGTAACAATGTGGTTTAGTTAAGGTATCTTTTCTTCTCTCTACCCATTAATCCCCCATGGGAGGAAACCCATACGCTTAGGTTGGCATCCCATAGGGGAATTAAAGGTGAGCGATAGCATTACTTAAGTTCGGTTAAAAAACTATAATTATGATTTTTAGTTTCTTACCGTTAAGAAGGCTCCATGTTTATCTTTTAAACAGTTTGGTAAGAATAGCGCAGAACCTTTGGCTGAACCAATTTCTCAAAGTCTTTGTAATCCAGCTGAATCAGTTCAAGATGATTGCCTGCATTGAAAGCTATCTGCTCCTGTCGGGTAAGGCTTTCGGCCACGTAAACCGGAATGTTCCATAAATTTCCAAATGGCGGCATGGCTCCTACTTCGCAGTTGGGGAAAACATCTTTAAATTCGTCTTCGTGAGCCAACCTTATTTCGTGGACATCCAATAAATTTTTCAACGCCGAAAAATTTATTCTGGTAGAAGCAGGTAATACAGCCATAATCATTTTTCCATCCACCATAACCATCACAGCTTTAGCAATTTCCTTTCCGGAAATATGAGAGAGTGCTGCTATTTTCTGCATGGTATAGGCTTTTGAATGGATGATGTTCAGATAACGAATACCGTGGGTATCCAGATAATCTTTTAAAATTTTAACCGGCATAATGTTTTAGTTTAAAGTTTGCATCTTTTTTGGGCGCAGAACCTGAATAGATTATGAGGGGTCAATCATTCAGTCCAAATCAGAGACTCTTATTGTAGAAGTGCGCAGGTCGACAGTTTGTGGAAATGCTGTTCAATACAAATTTACAATAACAATGGTTGTTAAATCAAGTAATAAGTTAACTGATTAGTGTCTATAGAGACTAAGAAACTATTTAAAATTATTTTAAGACAATAGACGCGAAGTCCCGAGTATCGGGAAAAGAATTTAAGACACGTGTTCCGGTTCATCGGAAATAGACATAAAACGTAAAATTTTTAAAATCTGCAAAATAACTTAATAATCTTGTTTGCCTGCCTGCCGGTAGGCTGGTCTAAACTTCTAATAGTCTTTGATTAAATTAGAACACTAAATTTAGACAGTTACTAAGATAAGAGATAAGTCAAAATGGGGTAATTAGCAGAAATTCATCGGGTTAATGCAAATAATAAAAATGAATATTAAAAAGATTGGTTCAATAAACTTATTTGGCTAATTTTGCAGCCTGTTAATGGTCCCATAGTTCAATGGATAGAATGTCAGATTCCGGTTCTGATGATATGGGTTCGAATCCCGTTGGGACCACTGTATTAGAATTTTATACGCCTTGCAGACTATTATTCTGTAAGGCGTTACTGCTTTTTATTTTTTTTAATGCGTAAAAGAACAAACATATTACTGTTTTTTAAATCTTTGTTTTACCTACAGTCTACAGTTTTAAAGACGTGGGTTGCTCTGCCATTGACTTTTTGGAAGAGTTGCGCATTCCTTGCATTTTTCCTGCTTAGAAAATCAAAATTGGATTTAACCGTCTAAGCCACTCTTCAGAATTTAATTTCATTATTATTTTATTTCATGCAGAGAGGCTGAGCCTGGTTTCTGCAATATCTTTATTTCAACAAACTTAAATTTTTTATTATGAGTCAAATTATTTTAAGCCGTCTGGATTATTCCAGAATTCAAAATTACATTACCAATGCACGGCAGTCGGGTTCAATAAATGTAAATGAGGCAAAAAATCTTATCAGCGAGCTGAATAATGCCAAAATTGTTGAGCCTGAAGAAATTCCGGGCAACGTTGTTACTATGAACAGTATTGTTAAAATTAGTTTCTTAAATACCGGCAAGCAGTTACAATTTCAGATTGTTTACCCTGCTCAGGCCAGTTTAAAAGAGAACAAAATTTCCATTTTTTCGCCCATCGCCACTGCGCTCATTGGTTATACTGTTGGCAGTGAAATTGAGTGGATGGTGCCAACGGGACTTACTAAAATTAAAATAGATGAGATAATTTATCAACCTGAAGCAGCTGGAGATTTTAACCTGTAGCAAATTATGACATTGATAATCTGTTTACATTTGCAAAAAAATAACCGGTATGCTGCATGAAATATTCCCTTAGCGGTTTAGCAATGAATTTGTTGAGACACGTGGAGTAGGGGACTCTGATTATATCCTTCATTACTCCAATAATAGTCTGTTACTAAAAACAGAAGACCATAATCTGGCAATTCCAACGAGAATAGAGGTTGGGAATCATCTTTCGATGATGAAAACCACTTATCTGTTTTCACTAAATGGAATTGCCTGTTTTCTGGTTTGGGATGATAACATTGCCAGTGGCGATGAATTTGTTTACAAGGATATTAGTTTTTTTAGAACATTTCCACAACCGGGTTTTGCATGGGCGGCTGTGGTGGGGTATCAGTTGATGAACTGGTATGCCCAAAACAGGTTTTGTGGCAGCTGTGGTGCCATTACCCTAGAGAAGAAGAATGAACGAGCATTGGTTTGTACCAATTGCCAGACAACTATTTATCCTAAAATATCGCCTGCCATTATAGTGGCCATAATAGATGGAGATAGAATTTTATTGGCCCGCAATTCAAATTTTATACATAACTGGTATTCGCTAATTGCCGGATATGCCGATATTGGAGAATCGCTGGAGGAAGCCGTTCAACGTGAGGTAAAGGAGGAAGTTGGTTTGGAGGTACATAATATCATGTATTATAAAAGTCAGCCGTGGCCTTTTTCTTCGTCGATGATGATTGGCTTTTTTGCCGAGGTGGTACATTCACGCGAAATTTGTATTGATAATAAAGAGATAACAGATGCTGCCTGGTTTAAACGCGGACAATTACCAAACCATCCACCCACCATCAGCATTGCAGGAGAGATGATTGAACTGTTTGAAAGAGACGATGTGGGTGTTTGATTGATATTTAGCTATGCTGTTAATTATAACCAGCCTTTTTTTCTGAAAAACAATATCATTCCTGTTGTAATGACAAGCATTCCGCTTAATGTTGCAAGGTATCCCCATTTCCAGTTTAGTTCGGGCATATTAAAAGGGCCGGCCTGCGTATTGAAATTCATCCCATAAACTCCTACAATAAATGTAAGTGGTATAAAAATGGTTGAAATTATTGTGAGAACTTTCATAATTTCATTCATTCGGTTACTCAAGGACGACATATACATATCATAAAGGCTGAAAACCATTTCCCGATGATTCTCAATGCTGTCGATGACCTGAACAACATGGTCGTAAACATCGCGCAGGAATATTTTTACTTCTCTGCTGAACATTGTTGAATCGTCGCGAAGCAGTGTATTAACTCCATCACGCAGCGACCATATGGATTTTCGGAAGTAAATAAGGTCGCGGCGCAGAGCGTAAATACTTGACAGATGAATTGACTTTGGGTTTTCGATTAACTTTTCCTCAATAGATTCAATGGTTTCACCCATTAAATCCAGAACCGAAAAGTAATGGTCAACCACGTTATCGAGCAGAGCATAAGCTAAATAGTCTACTCCCAAATTTCGCAATCGTGTGTTTTGAAGTTCAAGTCGGCGAATAATCGGGTCAAAAAGAGGTTCGTCGCTTTCCTGGAAAGATAAAACAAAGTTTTGGCCCACCACTATGCTTATCTGTTCGGTTTTAAGTTCTTCTAAATGGCCGTTATTTTTACCGGTAATCATACGCAGAACAATAAAAACCATATTGGGATAAGGTTCAACTTTTGGTCGTTGGTTAATGCTTACAATGTCTTCCTGAATAAGAGGATGAAGTTCAAAATAATCCCATATTTTTTTTAGTTTATCAATATCATGCAATCCCCGTACCTGAATCCATGTTTTTGAAGCATCTTTTAAATAGGGTGCTGAATTTTCAATGTTTTGGATGGGGATATAGTCGTAATGCTGTTCATCATAATCGTGTACCGATATCAGAACCTCTTCCAGTTTTTTAATGCCAGTATGAAACAAGGTGCCAGGCGGCTGTCCAGGCGGTTTTCGTTGAATTTTACGCATACTTCCCACCCCAAACAAACCTTTGAATAATACTGCTGATTTTCGCAATTTATATTTCATAAAGGCATAGTATTAAAGTTTTTATCATGGAAATTTTTATCATTAAGTAACTGTTTAAATTAGATAAAAGATATTTAGAAGCTAAGCATCGCGTAGTCCCGAGAATCGGGATAAGATGGATAGAGAAGTCTTGTAAGTTTTTATAGATGTATTAGCATCTTTCAATACTTACCTATCCGTTAATTATCTTATCCCGATACTCGGGATTCCGTAAACTTCAATTCTAATCATCTTAATACTAATTTCTCTATTAAATTTAAACAGTTACTAAAAGTAGCATAAAATTAGCAGTCATAAATGTACCAAGTTTTAAATGTTAATGTGACAGCTATTGTTAAAATAAAATAAAAAACTGATTTTGAGAACAATCGACTGAAAAACCACTTAACTTTGCAGCATGAAAAATAAAATGCGACATATTGCAGGTTTATGTTTTACCAGTCTGGTATTGTTGTTTCTGGTTGGGAGCAACTGGACTGGTGTGAAGCCTGATGCAGAATCGCATAAAAAATTTTCAATTGAAGAGAGTTTCTTTCTGTCGTCGGGAATTGATGGTTCGCTCAATGCCGTTCAAACCGAAAATCTGACTTCCGGCCAGAATACCTTCAATGTCATATCTCAAAAAAATCAGTTTGGTGCTTTTGCGTCTGTTTATTCAAAAACAGCCGAGTTTTTTCTGAAATCAAAGACGATGGCTTATATTCATCGCTTTAATAGCATCCTGATACAACCCCAAATTTTCGATATTTTATTCCCCTTCCATTACTATTCATAATTATCTGATTTTGAATGATTGTTGTTGTTTTGCCGATAGCCTGAGGGTTATCAGTAATAGCATACATATGCTTTTATTAAAATCAGAATTAACATCCGGTGTGTCTATCCGAAATAAAACATTTAAATTTTAGAATTATGAATACGGGAATGATTGTTTTAGGGATTATATTAACCCTGCTTTTTGTGTCTCCTTTTATATTTTTCAGAGATACAAAACGAAAAACAAAAGAGAAAAATCTGGTTGAAGGACTAAAAGTTCTTGCATCCAATAATAATAGCGACATTGGCGAAAAGGAGCTATGGAACAATTCGGCCATTGCCATTGATACGAATAAGCAAATGGTGTTTTATGTCTATAAGTCAGAAAATCAAGCGTATGAAAAAGTGATTAGTTTGGCTGATGTTATTGGTTGTCGGGTTATAACAACCAGGCACACTTCAGGTTTTAAAAAGGAAAAATACAAAGTGGTTGATACCATTGCATTGGTTTTTGAGCATCAGAACAAATCAATAGCCAATGAAGTAATTCTTTTTTATGATAATGAAGTTGACGGTTTAACCATGAATGGTGAAATTTTAATTGCACAGGCATGGGAGCAGAAAGTGAAAGATGCCATTGGCAGCAATCATATTAAAAGAGCCAGCTAAATGACGTCAGCAGTTTTAACAGTTTAAAAGAATAAATAAAAATCTAGTTTATCTTGCATAAGTTTGCAGGGTAAGCCAGATGGTTTTAAGCTCTTAGCTCTTAGTTGCTAGGTGTTAGTAATTTAAATAGTTAAGAAGGTATATTTTTATTGCAAAATTGAAAAATATATGTTGCTATCAATCTTAATTTTAGGCGGTGGGCTTCTTTTGCTTTTAAAAGGCGGCGACTGGCTGGTGAGTGGTTCTTCATCCATAGCCCGGAAATATGGTATTTCCGAATTGGTAATTGGGTTAACCATTGTAGCTTTTGGTACATCGGCACCCGAGTTGGTTGTAAGTGTTTTGGCCGCTATTGGCAAACACCCCGAAATTGCTTTGGGTAATGTTATTGGCAGCAATAATTTTAATCTTTTTGTAATACTGGGTTTGTCAGGTGTGTTTGCACCTCTTACCGTGCAAGTGGTTACCATTCGCAAAGAGATTCCACTATCCTTACTGGCTGCTGTGTTATTATTGGTTTTGACCAATGATTCGCTATTGGGGAATGATAATATGTTAAGTCGCCTTGATGGTGTTATCTTGATTCTGATGTTTGCCGGATTTCTCTATTACGTTTGGCAAAGTATGAAGCAGGGAGCGCAAGTTCAGGTTGATAATGCCGAAAACATTAAAACCATCAAATCGGTATTAATGATTGTTGGTGGACTGGCAGCATTAATTGTTGGCGGGCGTTTTGTTGTTTCATCGGCGGTTGACTTGGCACGGATGTTTAATGTTAGCGAAAAGGTAATAGGTTTAACCATTGTAGCCGCAGGAACATCGCTACCCGAGCTGGTTACATCGCTGGTTGCCATGCGCAAAAAGAGCAGCGATATGGCCATTGGGAATGTGATTGGCTCCAATATTTTCAACATTTTTCTCATACTGGGCACCGGAGCCGTTATTCAACCCATGTCTTACTCATCTCTTTTTAACCAGGATGTGCTGCTGCTGATTTTTGGAACACTATTGCTATTGCTGGCCATGTTTACCGGTGTTAAACGCCGGTTAGACCGATGGGAGGCTGCCATTTTCATAGCGATTTATGTGGGTTATATGGTTTTTATTGGTTTTAGAAACTAACTGAGAAAAGCAAAAGACCCGGATTTGTTATGTTTAAATTTCTTATGAGCGATTTTTAAAAGAAATCAAATATTTTTATTGGAATATTTTTTGTTGTAGTAATTGCCTAACCTTAAACTATAAATAATTATGTGTAAAAACTTAACTATTCTTACCAGCTTTTTCCTTTTTAGTTTTGTTTCGGTGTTTTCTCAGAATATTTATATTCTGCACCCAAGTGTTGGCGATACAATAGACCAGATTGAAAGGGAGAATTACCTGCTTTTTAATGATATACATACAGAGGATTGCAGATTTATTGTTATAAAGGAAACCTCTGACAACTATTTTATTGAATGTATAAATGAAACTGAAATAGTTAGTGTTAACAAAGTTGAAGTAGCCGAATTAAATAAGTATGCCAATAATATTGATAAAATTGATAAGTATTGGGAATCGCTGATGCTCGAAGAACAAACTAAAGATGAATTAATTGATGTTAATTCAAGTAATTATGCTTATGATGTGCTTGATTTGAAACTTGTAAAACAAGAAGATCTAAGAATAATAAAGAGTTCAACAAAAGTGGAATGGCACAGAAAGAAGGCTCAGGAGCGCATTGATAATATTAAAAAGGGACATATGTTTTAGTTTGCCAGAGTGGTTAATATTAAATTCGGTAAACAGGGCATTTTGTCAGATTGGAAGAATGTCTTGCCAGATTTATTAAGTTTCGTTATTATCATCGAACGAGTCGCTCTCATCAGCTTCGAGGTACCAATCGGCTCCAACCAACAATTTCTCATCTATAAACCGCAACTCGCGCCGCTTAAAACTGGCCAGTTTTACAAATGGTGTCGATGGAGCATCTTCAATCCAAAAACTGCCATCCATGTTGGATGACGATTGAATGGCATAGTTAATATTGCCTTTGGCGGGCAACTGGCCGGGTTCCACATTCCCTGCCAGTATGATAGATGCTGTGCGCGAGAGTGAGAAGGAGAAGCGTACATCCGGACTGTCGTAAATCATCTCAATAATCCGATAGCGGTAATCCCACTTCCCCTTTTTAATGGCCTCAGAAAGTTTGCTGCGAACAATTTCGTTTAATTTTAAATACGACACCCTGGCTTTATAAAGATGGAAAACATAAGATTTTTCGCCTTCAAATGCCAGTTCCAGTTTGCCGGTTTGTGGCGTTGCATCTACGTTTGCCACAAACTCATTTTTAACAGTATTGCTGCTGTTTATCATTTTATATAGCAGTGAAGGCGGATTTGCCGGCGGTTCAAGAACTCCTTTTTTCGGTACTCCCAGATTATCGAACAAATTTCCTCTTACTGAGAAATGGCCGGTACGACGGGTGTAGTAACCATAATCGCCCAAATTATAGCGGGCATTAATGGGCCAAATGGGTGTGGCACCTACCTGGTGACGAATATCGCGCAGGTAAAAGTTCCTGATTTTTAAAGTCATGGGTGTAAAAGTTATCGGTTAATCAAATTTAGAAAAATATGATTTGATTATCAACTATTTTACAATTAGTTTACCTTGGCAATCAAGTTGGCCAAAATAATTATACGAATTCGTTTTATCTTAGAATCAATAAGTTTACTAAATTCGCACTTGTTAACCAAGTTTTGTTAGTAATGGAAGACCCATACCCCCTCGGGGAACTACATAAATTAATTAAAGGTGAAATTCTCACCGACTTAAGAACCAGAGTTTTATATGCTACTGATGCATCGGTTTACCGCGAGCTGCCCTTGGCAGTGGTGCAACCGCGCGATGTTACTGATGTTTCTATGATAGTGAGGTTTGCCGCTAAACACGGAGTTGCTCTTATACCAAGAGGAGCAGGAACCTCTTTGGCCGGACAGGTAGTGGGAAACGGTATGGTGGTGGATGTATCGCACTACATGAACCATATTATTGAGATTAATGCGCGTGAGGCATGGGCATTGGTAGAACCAGGTGTAGTATTGGATGATTTAAACCGCGTGGTTGCCAATCACCAATTGTTTTTTGGACCCGAAACTTCCACTTCGAACCGCTGTACTATGGGCGGCATGGTGGCAAATAATTCCTGTGGGTCGCATTCTCTTATTTATGGCAGCACCCGCGACCATATATTAGAAGTTACCGGCTTTTTAAGCAGTGGCGAGGAGGTAACTTTTAAACCCATGCAGAAATGGGAGTTCGACAAAAAGTGCCGCGAAGAAGGGCACGAAGGCGATATTTACCGGCTGATGCGCGAAATTTATACCGATGTGCCGGTTCGAAAACAAATCAGAAAGGAATTTCCACACCCCGATATTAAACGGCGCAATTCAGGGTATGCCATTGATGTTTTATTAGATACACTCCCGTTTAAACCCGAAGGCGATCCTTTTAATCTGGCAAAGCTTATTGCAGGTTCTGAAGGCACTTTGCTTTTTATTACCTCGGTAAAGCTGGCCCTGGTGCCCATACCTAAGCCGGTAAAAGTATTGCTTTGCGCACATTTTTCATCGCTTCACGAGTCGCTAAAGGCCAACCTTATTGCCTTAAACCATGCTCCCGATGCCATTGAGCTGATGGACAAAAATATTCTGGACCTTACCCTCGATAATCCGTTACAGCGAACCAATCGTTATTTTGTTGAGGGCGACCCGGCCGCTTTGTTGCTTATCGAATTCTCGGCCGATGAGACTGATGAGGCTTTGCAAAAGGCCGGACGTTTAGCCGAGGAGCTTAAAAATTTGCAAATGGGGTATGCTTTTCCGGTGGTTGAGGGTAAAAACATATCGAAAGTTTGGGCTTTACGTAAAGCCGGATTGGGCGTGCTGTCGAATATGAAAGGCGATGCCAAGCCGGTTTCTTTAATTGAAGATACGGCAGTAAGGCCAGCCGATTTGCCCGAATATGTGGATGCCATTAATGAAATGCTTTCTAAATATGGTAAAACCTGCGTTTATCATGCCCATGTTGGAACCGGAGAACTACACATCAGGCCCGTTTTAAATTTAAAAAATTCTGCTGATGTTAAGCTGTTTAGAATCATTGCTGAAGAAACAGCTGGTATTGTTAAACGATTTAATGGTTCTTTGAGTGGTGAGCATGGTGATGGCCGGTTGCGTGGCGAATTTATTCCGTTGATGGTGGGAGCGGCCAATTTTGAGTTGATGAAACGCGTTAAAAAGGTTTTCGACCCAAAAGGTATTTTTAATCCCGGGAAAATTACAGGTACTCCGCCCATGGATAAGTCGTTCAGGTATCTGAATGTTGATAAGGAAGTTTTTTCGCGCACTTTTTTTAACTGGAGCGACGAGGATGGCCTTTCCCGGGCTTCGGAACGATGCAGCGGTTCGGGCGATTGTTTAAAAAGCAGTTTAGCAGGAGGAACCATGTGTCCAAGCTATATGGGAACCCGTGAGGAGCTGCATTCTACCCGGGGAAGAGCCAATTTGTTAAGGTCCTTTTTACAAAACCATACCGATTTTAAATCATTATCCTTAACCGATGTGGTTGAAGCCCTCGACTTGTGCCTGAGTTGTAAGGCATGCAAAAGTGAATGCCCATCGGGGGTTGATATGGCACGCCTTAAAGCAGAATTTTTGCAACATGTTCACGATAAGCATGGTGTAGATTTTAAAACCAGGATAATCGCCAATCTTCCAAGAGTTAACCGATTTTTATCGCCCTTTTCAGTTTTGTACAATAAGTTTTCCAGAGTAGCTTGGGTTAAAGGTTTTTTATTAAAGTATGGTGGCATCAGTGCAGAACGTAATTTGCCGCTGTTCAGTAAAACCAGATTTGATAAATGGTTCAATAAAAAAGGTGGCGTTATTGATGAGCATCCAAATGGCGTTATTATGTTGCTGGCCGATGAGTTTACCAATTTTTACGACTCTGAAATTGGCATTAAAACAGTAGGACTACTACATAAGCTGGGGTACGGTGTGGTTTTAGCTCCCGTTAAGGAAAGCGGCCGTACACAAATTTCGAAAGGATTTTTGCGCAGCGCTAAAAGTATTGCCAATCACAATATCAGGCAACTTACCGGAAAGGTTACTGATAACATGCCGTTGGTAGGTATGGAGCCTTCGGCCGTTCTAACCTTTCGCGATGAATACCCGGTTTTGGTAAGCAGGAAACTGATAAAAGCAGCCACCAATATCGCCAAATACACATTTACTCTGGAAGAGTTTTTGGACAGAGAGATGCAGAATGGCAAAATCCGTAAAGAGTCGTTTACCGTTGAAACGAAAGAGATTCGCTTTCACGCCCATTGTCATCAAAAATCATTGTCGAGTACCAAAATTATTGAGCGAGTATTATCATTTCCCAGGAATTATACAGCCATTGAAATCCCTTCGGGCTGTTGCGGAATGGCCGGCAGCTTTGGTTACGAGGAGAAACATTATCATTTATCGATGAAAATTGGTGAATTAACGCTTTTCCCTGCCATCCGAAAAGCACCCGAAACAACCTTGCTGGTAGCAACGGGGCATTCGTGCCGGCACCAGATAAAAGACGGGACACAACGGGACGCCATGCATACTGTAGAAGTATTGTACGATGCGTTGGTGTAAGCTATATTATTTTATAAATACCTCCGGGCCTGCTTTTAATTAATCCTTTAAACTCCAAATCGAGCAGGGTGGCCGAAACTTTTCCAACAGGCATGGCACATTTGAGGGCAAGCAGGTTGAGGTTCATCTCTTTTTCAACCAAAAGAATGTTCATAATGGCTTTTTCTTCGGGTGTATCGGCAACAGCAAATAAAGAACCCTGAACGGCCTGGCTTTTAGTGGCACTTTCCCAGCTTAGGGCATACTCCAGGTCTTCAACCGATTCAATTAAAGCGGCCACATTGGTTTTAATCAGCCGGTTGCATCCCGATGAGGTGTCGTCGCCAACGCGGCCTGGGAAAGCCATTACATCGCGGTTGTAGCTGGCCGCAATATCGGCAGTAATTAGTGCACCTCCCTTGGTGGCCGATTCTACTACTACTATTGCATCGCACAATCCGGCTACAATGCGGTTGCGTTTTACAAAATTCTGGCGGTCGGGATTGGTGCCGGTCATAAATTCGGTTACGAGGGCACCATTGTTCATAATTTCGCGGGCGGTTTGACTGTGGGTGCCCGGATAAATACGGTCGAGCCCATGTGCCAGCACCGCCATGGTTGGTAAATTGTTGCGTAAGGCAGCACGATGGGCGCAAATGTCAATACCGTAAGCCAGACCACTTACAATGATGGTGCTGGGGTGCCGCTGAGCCAAATCGGCAATCAGCTTTTCACATTGCGAAAGCCCGTAGTCCGAAGGCCGACGGGTACCCACAATGCCAATTATTTTAGCCGTATCAAAATCCACATTTCCTTTGCTAAAAATAAACAACGGTGCATCTTCGCAAAATGACAACCTGCGCGGGTAATGCTCGTCGGTAAAAAAATGGGTTGTTATTTTATGCTTTTCAATAAAAGCAACTTCCGTTTCAGCCCTTTTGAGTAATGCCGGTTTATCAATTTTTTTTAATAATGTGGAAAGATTGGTGCCTATGCCGGGTATTTTTTCAAAGGCATGTTTTTTTTCTTCAAACAGGGCTTTCTCTGAGCCAAGGTAAGCAATAAGGTTGCGCGCCAGCACCGGACCTATCCCTTTTATCAGACTTAAGGCAATCTGATATTGAAGATTGGCGTTTATTAATTGAGGGGTTGGGCTGCTGCTCATTGAAGTTGGCTGAAAAGGGAAGGTTTTGGGTTTTTGTAGACCGATTATGGATTCTTTTTAATGGTTTCTAAGTAATCGGTAAGTGTTTTAAGTTGCGAGGAAGATAGTGCTGATATACCAATGGCAGGATATTTAGCCAAACCCCTGCTGGTTTGTTCAAAAAGGTACAACCAGGAGAACATGCCCGCAAAACTCTTTTTTACCTGATATTTTGAATACCTGTCGGTTGCAATTTGGTAAATCTTATACTCCTGCCAAAAAGGGAACAGATTATAATGTTTAATTTTAAAGGAAGATTTGTCGGCTTCTACCTCAATGTAAAAAAAGCCACCGGCATAAAAAACTATGGCCGATAGCAGCAGAAACACAATTAAGCCGATTTGGGCAATTTGACCCAGTCCTATCTCCCATAAAAGAGAAACTACCAACAAAATAAGTGTTAACAACCAGGTAGTTGCGAAAAATCTAGTAATAATAGCGGCATTTTTTTTATTGTTCATAGTTGTTTATGTTATGAGAATGCAAAAAACGAAATTAACAGGGAAAATGCAACTCTATGAAGCTCGAAAAAAAGAGTATTTTTGTAAACTGATAGAATTTTAGCTTATGCAAGAACTCAACACCAAAGAAACCAGCGTTGTTTTAGCCGATAATTTGGCCAACGACCTTGCTCAATTACTGGAGTCATATAAAAGTGAGAAAATTTTTGTTCTTACCGACGACAATACCTTTCAGTTGTGCTTTCCGTTAATTGCCAAAGTACCGGGTATCAACCCCGAGCGGGTTATCGTAATTGGCGCCAGCGATGTGCATAAAAATACGGATACTCTAATAAAAGTATGGGCGTTTCTGGTTGAGAACGGGGCCGACAGGCATTCGTTGTTAATTAACCTGGGAGGCGGAATGCCTTGCGATTTGGGCGGATTTGCCGCTGCTACTTTTAAGCGGGGGATTCCCTTTATTAATATCCCCACTACTTTGCTGGCTCAGGTAGATGCGTCGGTGGGCGGAAAAACCGGCATTAATTTCAAAGGTTTTAAAAATGAAATAGGCTCGTTTAAACAAGCTGAAAAAGTGTTGCTCGACACATCGCTTCTGCAATCGCTCGATGGGGATAATTTGCTGTCGGGATTTGCCGAGATGATTAAACATGCCTTCCTTAAAGGCCCGGGAATGCTAAACCGCACCCTCGATTTTAATATTCTTAATCCCGATATGAAAGCTTTGGGGCAATTGGTGGCCGAATCGGTTTTAATTAAGGACTACTATGTTACGGCCGACCCTTTCGAGAAAAATATACGTAAAGCCCTAAATCTGGGGCATACTGTTGGCCATGCATTTGAAAGTCTGGCGCTGAAGCGGCATCAGCCGGTTTTGCATGGTTTTGCCGTTGCTTACGGAATGGTGCCTGAGTTGTATCTGGCTCATCTGAAACTGGGGTTCGATATGGATATTGTTAGCCGGTATGCCCAATATGTTCATTCTGTTTATGGAGCATTTCATTACACAGAGAGCGATTATGATTACCTTTATGAAACCATGACCCACGATAAAAAAAACCGCAGCGGACGAATTAATTTTACACTGCTTAAACAACCGGGAGAGGTGGCCATCAATATACATTGCGAACGTAATGAGGTAGAAACAGCCCTTGAGTTCTTCAGGAGCAGTCAGAAATAACTAACAGTTTGATACTTGTATTTTCAATAGCATCATCATGTCAATAACCATACAGGCCCCCGGGCAGTTGCAATATGCAGAAATTAATCTTCCGGCATCAAAAAGCATCAGCAACCGATTACTCATTTTAAACGCATTAAGTTACAGTCCTTATGCCATTAAAAATTTGTCCGATAGCGACGATACCCGGGCTATGCTTCAGGTTTTCAATTCGAACAGCAATCACTTCGATATTGGGGCTGCCGGAACCACCATGCGTTTTTTAACTGCTTATTTATCGAAAATAGTTGGCGAATGGGTTTTAACCGGCAGCGAGCGCATGAAACAGCGCCCTATTCACGTGTTGGTTGATGCGCTGAATGAGTTGGGAGCCAAAATTGAATATGTAGAAAATGAAGGCTTTCCGCCACTGCGCATTTTTGGCAGCTCTTTAAAGGGAGGAACCATTGAATTGCCCGGTAACGTAAGCAGTCAATATATTTCGGCTTTGCTTATGATAGGCCCAACCATGGAGAATGGTTTGGTTTTAAACCTGAAGGGAGAAATAACGTCAAGGCCTTACATCCATCTTACTCTAAAGCTGATGGAGCAGTTTGGCATTAAATGCCAATGGGAAGGACATGTTATTTCAGTGCCGTCAACCAATTATAAACCCAATCAGGCCAAAGTGGAGAGTGATTGGAGCGCAGCTTCCTATTGGTTTGAGATGGTGGCATTGGGAAAAGTAGGCGATTCGGTATGCTTAAAAGGTCTCGACCGCTACAGTTGGCAAGGCGATGCTGCAGTAGCCGATTTGTTTCGAAAGCTTGGTGTGCAATCAAAATTTTCGGCGAAAGGGTTGGTGTTGACCAAAGTGGGAGAGCCAGCCCCACAATTTAATCACAACTTCAGCAAAGAGCCCGATTTGGCTCAAACTTTTGCGGTAACCTGTGCTTTTTTAAATATACCCTTTAATTTAACAGGATTGCATACTCTTAAAATTAAAGAAACCGACCGAATTACAGCGTTGGTAAACGAGCTGGCTAAGTTTGGGTTTGATGTTGAAACCAATGGTGCAGATAATCTTGTTTGGAAGGGTAGAAGAATTACGCCACATTCAGAAATAGAAGTATATACCTATAAAGACCATCGTATGGCCATGGCATTTGCGCCTGCATCGCTGGTGTTTGGAGCCTTTAATATTGCCGACCCGATGGTGGTAACCAAGTCGTATCCAGGTTTTTGGAAAGATTTGGAGACTGTTGGTTTTTGCATTAAGGAGCAGGGTAAATAATAAAAGAGCCGCACCTCGTTAGGGGCGACTCTTTACACACAGGAATTGTTGGGAGGAAATAAATTATCCCGGCACAAATATCTTCTTTTAGCATTAGTCTTTTGTTACGCTGGTGTTATCACTAAATTAAGATTTGATTAGCACGCTTTATGACATATTGGCATTTGTGCGGGTGTTTTATTGTGCCAATATGGCGCTGCCGACATGCTAAATATGTCATATTTACCGATTTAGCTAATTGGTATTTCCTTTGTAAGTTTTGGTATAGAACATTTAAAAACAGATTTAAAGTTTAACCAAAATAATGGAGGATTTAATTATGACACTTGTAAGACGTTTTAACAATCAAACACCGGACATTGCCAATATTTTCGATGATTTTTTTGGCGGCGATTTCTTTTTGAATCCGGTATCACAAAGCAGAAGGTCAGTACCTGCTGTTAATGTAAAAGAAACTCAGGATGAATACCTGATTGAAGTGGCTGCTCCCGGCATGAAAAAGGACGATTTCAAAGTTGAAGTTAACAACAATGTGTTAACCATCTCGTGCGAGCAAGAGGATAAAAAAGAAGAAAACGAAAAGGGTTATACCCGCAGGGAGTTCTGTTATTCAGCTTTCCGTCGTTCATTTGCCATCCCGCGCAACGAAGTGGACGAATCAAAAATTAATGCTTCTTATAAGGATGGTATTTTGCAAATTACACTTCACAAGCGTGAAGAGGTAAAGCCCAAACCTGTCAGAATGATTGAAATTAAATAAATTGAACATTAACCAAATGGGCGTCTCATTCAAGAGGCGCCTTTTTTTAAAACAATTTCTTTGGTTTTTTACTGTACTTGTAAGCATCCACATTGAGTGGGTCGGCGCTGTCGCTGCATGGTACTGCGGGCCGTCGACCACCAAGGCGCAGATGGGATTTCTGGTTAAACTCAAAGATTAGTGATAACTCATGAGCTCCCGCACTTTGAAGTCCAAGGTTCGAGATGGTAATATCGTAACTGTAACCTATTCGAAACGCCCCATATTTGTAACTCAGCAAAAGGATAATGGCATCGTGGTTGATACGTTTATCAATATTGCTGAAAAACGGAATCCCCCGGTACCAAATACCCACTTCTATAGGATGGTTTAACCAGTAAAACCCGGCATCTAATTGTTTAAAATTTTGCTGATGCTGGTACCTGAAACTCATGGAAAAGGCTCTGTCGAGGCCAAGTCGGCGCCGCTTTTCTGTCCAGATATTGGTTCCTCCAAACAATGTTACCTTTCGGTTGAGTTTAATTTCTTCGCCTAAAAAAGAGTGGTTTGGTTGAGCCAGATGGTCAATGGTAATGCCGCCCCAGAAAAATTGGCTGTAAACAAGAGCCGATGCTGCAAAATCAATAAACTCTGTATTTTCGTTAGTAAGTCGCTCCCAGGAGCCGGAAGCACCCCCACCAATTTCTTCATCGGCAAAAATCAATCTGCTAAAATCAAGAGCCCTGCTGCCATAGGCAAACTGAATACCTGGTACAAACTGCCAATCGCTATTTAGCCGCACATTATAAGAATATTGAAGCGCAACATGTGTAAATGTTAAATCGGCACTTCCTGCTTTATCCTGAACAATCTGAATGCCTACTCCACTGTTGAACGGGGCAAAATAGTTATCGAACGAAACCGCCGAAGTTGTAAATGCTTTACTGATACCGGGCCATTGGTTACGATAATTCATGGCCAGTCGGGCTCCATCGGTGGAGCCGGCTAAGGAGGGACTTAAATACAGCGGTGCAGCATAAAACTGAGAAAAATGAACATCCTGTGCCAACCCTTTCAATCCAAGAAAACAGCCAAAAATCATCAATATGATATGGTGAATGTATTTTCTGAATCCTGATATTTTATTGACTGTTGACATGGAATATCAATTCTTTTTCTTTTAAAATATTGCTCTCAACTTCATTTTTATTCTCGCCAAGCGAAACAACGCTGTAACAGACACTTGGTTTTGTAAATTTTAATTTTATTAGCATCTTCTGCCTTCAGCCTTTTTCCCTTTTCCGCTTGGCTCAACTCCACTGCGTTACGTCTCCGGTCTCCCTTTTCCGGTTTCCGGCCTCCCTTCTCCAGTCTCCCTTTTCACCTTATCAGCGTTACATCGCCAGCTTTTATTTCCACATTACCGTTGGCTGTTTTATACTTGGCGCGCCAAATATAAACGCCTTGCGGAGCCAGCTTGTTTTTGTGGTATCCATCCCAACCTACCTCAATGTTGTGCGATTCAAAAATCAACTCTCCCCAGCGGGTAAATATTTGCAACTGGTACTCAACAATTCCTTTTTGAACAAATGGATAAAAAATATGGTTTCGTGGGTCGCCATACACATAGCGCCCGTCTGATGGGCCTGATGGGTTGGGGGTGAAGGCGTTGGGGAATTTTATGTCGCCACCCTGTTCTACTTTTACCGCTTCAGGAAGGACAAAAGTATCTTCGCATCCATCGTTGTTAACTACCCATAGCGAAATGGAGTAAACCCCTGGTGATTGGTATTGGTGCGATGGTGAGAAATCTTCGGAGGTATTGCCATCTCCAAAATTCCATAAATATCGTGATGCGCCTATCGATCGATTAATGAATACTGGCTTTTCGCCTGGAATATAAATAACCTTGGGAATTACATCAAACAATGCGTAAGGTCGTTCAAAAACCACGATTTGTAGATTATCCGATATGGCAATGCCTCCCGGCCCTGTGGCAGTCAGCTTAACCATGTAGGTTCCCGGTATATTATAGATATGAGTGGGGGTTACTTGTTGCGACATAATTCCATCGCCAAATTCCCAGAGGTAGTTGGTGGCATCTAACGTGTTATTTATAAATGTTACTGAAAGCGGAGGACAGCCTCTGGCAGGGTTGGCGCCGTAGTTAATTTGCGGAACCATTGGGGAAATCCGGATGGGTTGGGTGGCCACATCACTACACCTGCCATCAGTAACCTCCAATTGGATGGTATAATTACCTGAATTTAGATAGGAATGTGTACCCGGGTCTCTAACTGTTGATGAAGCCCCATCACCAAAGTTCCACAAATAGCTCCAACCTGAACCTGGGGTTAGGTTATTGATGGTTACTGTTCGGTTGGGCATTTGTTGTTCTTCCGGAGTGGCTGTAAAGTCAGCCTCAGGTGCCGGAAATACTGTTATCTGGGCTGTTGCCGATGCTGCACAGCTAAAGGGGTTCGTGGCTGTGAGTGATATGTTATACACAATATCGCTGTTGGTTGTATTGGTAAATTGGTGTGTGGTTTGAAATCCTCCTGTTTCAATAGTTCCATCTCCAAAATCCCAAATATAGGAAACTGATCCCGGAGTAGCTGTAAGGGTTGCATTCAGCGGGTGACATCCTTCAACCGGAGAAACATTCAGAGCGATTGGTGAAGATGGATAAACAGTTACATAAGTAGTTGCAGAGGCAATACATCCAAATAAATTTTCGGTTTCAAGAGTTACTGGATAGGCAACTATAAAATTATTATTGTTGATGAATGTATGAACCGGCTCAAAATCGTTTGATACAGCCGAATCATCCTTAAAATCCCATCTATAAAATGAGCCCCCAATCGAATTATTAATGAATGAGGTTTGTAGCGGAGAGCATCCTGCTGGTGGTACAGCCATAGCCAATGCATTGGGTTTTGGAGCAATTTGCAAATCAAAGGTAAAAGAATCGTTGCAACCGTAGCTATTTCCGGCTACAAGTGTTATTGCAATGGTGCGTAATGAAGTTGTAAAGTTTTCGTAAACCTGCACCGGGTTGACATCGGCTGAAATAAGGCCACCACCAAGGTTCCATTGATAATAGTCGGCATTTACCGAATTGTTTGGAAATGTAACTGTATAAGGGGAGCATCCCAATGCTGGAAGCGGGTCTACAATGGCTTGTGCCTGTGGCATGAATACGATTTCGAGAGAGGCTTCGCCCTGGCATCCAGCTCCTGCTGATTCCTGCCATGTAAACACATAGGTGCCTGGCTGGTCAACCGTTACGTTGGTTATTGGTTGAGATGTGTCTGTAATATTGGCGGTTCCAAGGCCAGATGCTACCATCCATTGTCCTCCTGGCAAATCGGGCATAGCTTCAAGCTGAGCAGTTATGCCGCAAATAGAGAAGTTAGGTATTACCTGAGGATTTGGCAACGGAGAAAATGTAACTGCCACTTCATCATTAGCGATACATCCATTTAAATCAAGACTCCAGTTTAGTACATATATGCCAGTTTGGTCAACAGATATGGTTGCATTTGAGGCTGAAGTGCTCGAAAGGGTAGTATTGCCAGGCCCTGAAACAACACTCCACAAACCGGTTGCTCCAGGCCAGGTGTTGGCATTAAGGTTGTAACTCAGGTTGCAGGTAGCATCATCAGTACCTGCATTGGCAGTTGGTTGTTCTTTAATGGTTACGGTAATGGTACTCTCGTCGCTACAACCCTGATCGTCGGTTACTCTGTATGTGAAAACAAAAATACCGGTTTCATTGGTGTCGAGAGTAGGGTTGGGAATGTTAACTGCCGATAGTTTTGCAATATGAGGGCCGCTCCACTGGTGAAGGATATAGTTTCGGGAACCACCAGAGGCAATGGGCTCAAGTATTACTGAACTGAATTGACAAACTTCAATGGCCGATGGGTTGAAATCGACCGTAACCGGAGAAACCTCAATGCTCAGTGGGGCAGACCTTCGGCAACCACGTATATCGGTAGCTCTGAATTGAAGGTTATAAATACCTGTAACTGTTGTTTCAAAAATCGGGCTTAATATATTGGTAAAATTGAGTGGGCCTGTATCCCCCAGCCATTCAATGGTGTAGGGGGGTGAGCCGTTGGTTACGGTGGCAGTAATTGGCTGACTGATACCCGGGCATAGGTAAACCGGGTCGGCTACCGAAAGCGCCACATCGGGTGAATCCCAAACTTCAATTTGGGTAACACCGGTGGCTGAGCAACCATTGGGATCGGTCACGTTGTACTGAATGGTATGTAGGCCTGGCCCTGCCACAGCCGGATTAAAGCGCCCGGTGGCAGGGTTTGTAATACCCGGTCCGCTCCATGTTCCCCCTGGTGTTGCGGCAGTAAGGTTAATGGAAGCATTATTCTCGCAAAACGGCCCTACGGCGGTTATGGTTCCATCAGGGAGGGCAACAATAAGTGCCATGGCAGTTATTTCAATGGGCGGATTGTCGCCGTTAATAGGGTCGGCCGGTGGACCCGGAATAGCGGGATCGTCGTAAGGATTGCAATAATTCCAGTTGCGTAAGGTTACTTCAAAATAATCGCCAACATTGTATCCATTGGGAATATACACCAACATGCTTTGGTTCATGGGAGCCTGGGGACCTTCAATGGGTTGCGTGGTGGCTTCTACCGGGCCGGCATATGGATACGACCGGACAACGCCTCCAACCTGAGCTGTAGGGATAGTGGTTGCGCCGGTTCCGTATATCCATTGAATCCATCGGCGTGGATTGTTTCGGTTGTCATATTCAATAGGAGGTACACAGTTCCATTGGCTGGTGTCCCAAAAATAGGTGGAACCATCATTCCCAAAACAGATTGGGAAAACCACAGGAGAAACTACCAATTGACCACCGTTTTGATCGTCAACATCCCATACGGTAACAATTTGCGTTTGGGCTGAGCTGGTGCATAAAATGCCGTTAACCACCAGCATGGTTGTAGGCCGGTAGTTACACTTATCGCCACCTTTGGGATAAACATGCGATTGAGAGGCTTCCCATTGGCCGGTTGCTCCGTTAAAAGTTGCATTCACTATTGATGGAGGTGTGCCATCGTCCCAGTCGAAATAAATCTGAATGGGCCCTGGCCCCGGGTAGGTAATACCGCCATAACCCACATGCCAGTTGGCTGTAACAGGTGCACAATACTTATCAGGTATCATGTTATTACCCTTCGATGAAAAATTACATTCATCCTGGGCCAACAATGTTTGCCTCAATATCAAAAAGGTAACAACGGTTAGTATTTTAACCCATATTTTCATTCGCAAATGATTTGGGATGAATGATTTATAATGATATTTATATTAAAGTGCCGAAATTGTACCCATACAAATTCCATGGTTTTATTTAAGCTCAAAAACCGACAATTTCTTCCTGACCAATTTATTATTCTGCTTTTAACAAAATGATAAATCGAAAGAGCTTCAAAAACCTCTGATAGTATGATTTTTGTCAGAGTGGCCGATTCTATTGGAAAAAATGAGATTCATCATTTTTTATGTTGCATTATAGGATGATATTTATAATGCTTTATTTCAGCGAATTAAATGGCCTTCAGGGTTGAGGTTCGAGTATGAAAATGAATGATCTATTGATAATTAATACTCAATTTAATCAATATTTTCCTTGTTTAAAACAATAACGTATGATTAATAAACTCATTGCATCACTAATTCCATATTTTCCTAAAAAATTCATATGGCTCTTCTCTAAAAGATATATCGCTGGAGAAGCCTTAGACGATGCCATTCGCATATCGCATGAGTTAAATAATGCCGGAGTTTGGGTTACGGTAGATTTGCTTGGCGAATTTATTACCAATATGGATCAGGCTTTGGAAAACAAGCATAAATACGTTGAAATAATTGAAAAGTTCCGTCAGGAGCCGCTTAATGTAACATTTTCGTTAAAACCAACCAGCTTTGGGTTGCTCATCGATTTTGAAAAGTGTTATCGCTATGTTAAGGACGTAGTTGCCAAAGCTGCTGAAACAGGCCACCTGGTGCGGATTGATATGGAAGACTCGAAATGTGTTGACATGGAACTTGAGTTGTATAAACGACTGTTGATGGAGTTTCCTTTGAACGTGGGCATTGTTATACAGGCTTATTTAAAACGCACCGAAGGCGACATTCAGGAACTTATACGATGGCATTCGCCAACCAAACCAGTGAACATTCGCCTTTGCAAAGGAATATACAGGGAGAATCATTCCATAGCCTATAAAGGTCGCCAGTTAATCAACCAAAAATTTATGGAGCATCTGGATGCCTTGCTCAAACATGGAATTTATGTTGGAATTGCCACGCATGATAAGTTTTTGGTTGATGGCGCCCGAGAATTAATCAGTAAATACAACCTTTCCAATAAGAGTTATGAGTTTCAGATGCTATATGGTGTAACGCCCGAACTTCGCTCCGAAATTGTTAGTCAGGGACATCATATGCGGGTTTACACGCCATTTGGTAAAGACTGGTTTGGTTATTCAACAAGGCGATTGAAAGAAAACCCAAGTATTGCAGGACATATTATTAAAGCATTATTTTATAGGGGTTAGCCTCAATTTAAAGTGTTCTTTCGTTAACCGTTTAAAATGCTATTTTTGCCAAAAAAAAGTGAATCGGCAAATAGTACGACTGGCATTACCCAATATCTTCACCAATTTAACAGTTCCGTTACTTGGGATGACTGATATGTTCCTGATGGGACATCAGGAATCGGTTCATTTTATGGGAGCGGTGGCTTTGGGGAGTGTTATTTTTAATTTTGTTTTCTGGGGATTTGCCTTTCTGAGGATGAGTATGAGTGGCGTAGCTGCTCAAACTTATGGTCGAAACGATAGGTTTGAAATGGCCATGGTGTTGGAACGAGGCTTGCTCATTGCGCTCATTGGAAGTTCTTTGCTGCTAATATTGCAAAAGCCGCTGGCCGAATTTAGTTTTTGGCTTTTAGAAGGAAGTCCTGAGGTAAAAGAAATTTCACGGCAATACTTTTTTATTCGCATATGGGCAGCACCTGCCTCCATAGCCCTGATGGTTTTTTACGGTTGGTTTCTGGGGATGCAGAATGCCATTTATCCGATGATAATTGCTGTAACAGTTAACCTGATTAATATTGCAATCAGTTTTATTCTGGTATTTCACTTTAACCTGAAGGCTGAGGGTGTGGCGCTTGGTTCAGTAATTGCGGAATACACAGGATTAGTGCTTTCCATTGGATTCTTTTTTAAAAAGTATAAATGGGTTGCTGCTAGTTTTACAACACAATTGGCCCCACTTTTAAGCCAACTCAGGCATTTTTTAAATGTAAGCCTTGATATTTTTGTTCGTACCCTTTGTGTTATTGCTGTATTTACGTTTTTTACATCCCGTTCAGCCGGAATCGATGATGTTACTTTAGCCATTAACAGTGCCTTGTTACAATATCTGTTTTTGTTTTCATATTTTCTCGATGGTTTTGCCTATGCCGGCGAGGCCCTGGTAGGAAAGTTTGTAGGCGCCAAAGATTATATTAATCTGAAAATTTCGGTTAATAAACTATTGGTGTGGGGGGCCGGTTTTGCTGCACTTTTTACCTCGGTTTATTTTCTGCTTGGCGATGAACTTTTGTACTTTTTTACAAAGCAGGAAACGGTTATTAGCCAAGGTGCCGATTATTTATTTTGGATAATATTGGTACCTTTTGCAAGTTTTGGAACGTTTATCTGGGATGGTGTATTTATTGGTTTAACAGCAGCTAAAGCCATGAGAAACGCGGTAATAATATCTGCTGTTTTCTTTTATTTTTTACCCCTTTATTTGTTGTTTCCTGTTATTGGTAATCATGCCATTTGGCTGGCGATGATTTTGTTTATGTTATGTCGAAGTGTTTTGCTCATGTGGATGTATCCGAAAGTATTGAAGCGAATCGTTTCCTGAGTCTTTAATTTTTCTTCAACCAAAGTCTAATCATCTTCTCTATCCTTCAAAGCATCTTCAATCAAATAATCTTTTTTAAATTATAAAGAGCTACTAAACCTTTTCATTTTTCTTTTGTTTTTTAAGTAGAATAAGTCTAAATAAAAACAGTATTTAGACACTAAAATGTATAAATAACTAAAAAACAATAGAATTATGGCTTTTGAATTACCTAAACTCGACTATGCTTATAATGCTTTGGAGCCTAACATTGATGCGGCAACCATGGAAATTCATCACACCAAACACCATGCCGCCTACGTTAATAATTTAAATGCAGCCATTGCAGGTAGTGCTGGTGAACAAAAAACACTTGAAGAATTGATGGCCGAAATATCCAAATATCCGGTTGCAGTTCGTAACAATGGCGGCGGGCATTATAACCACTCACTTTTCTGGAAATTAATTGGTCCTAACGGTGGTGGAAAACCTTCCGGAGAACTTCTTGCAGCTATTGAAAAGAGTTTTGGCTCATTTGATGCTTTTAAAGAAGAATTTTCCAAGGCAGCAGCAACACGCTTTGGCTCAGGCTGGGCCTGGCTGGTAAAACAACCCGATGGGAAATTGGTAATTGGGTCAACACCGAATCAGGATAACCCTTTAATGGATATTTCTGAGTTAAAAGGAAAACCCTTATTGGGACTGGATGTTTGGGAACATGCCTATTATCTGAAATATCAAAACCGTCGTCCCGATTATATTCAGGCATTCTGGAATGTTGTTAACTGGAACGAAGTTGCTTCATTATTTTAATAGTACCATTTGTAAACTCCATAATAATGTGAGGGAAGTTGATAGTCAGCTTCCCTCTTTTTTTTGATTACCTCCAAATAGGAGATTCTTCATAAAGTTGCAATGGATGATTTCTATAACTGCCAATACTCGGAATTTACTTATATTAAAATCTCACAGACTTACATTTTTCATCAATTTTTGGTTAAATTTGTTAATAATAACCAAAAATATCAGCCATGAAATTTACATTACCCGAATTGCCTTACACGCTGGATGCGCTTGAGCCGCATATTTCCAAGAGAACGCTTGAATTCCATTACGGTAAACACCATCAGGCTTATGCCACCAACCTGAATAATCTTGTTCTGGGAACTGAATTTGAAAATGCTGACCTCGAAACCATAGTTCTTAAAGCCGAAGGATCCATTTTTAACAATGGGGCACAAGTTTGGAACCATACCTTTTATTTTATGTCATTTTCTCCGGGTGGCGGTGGGGTGCCCAAAGGTAAGCTGGCTGAAGCCATTGATAAAACCTTTGGTTCGTTTGATAAATTTAAAGAATTGTTTTCACAGGCAGGAGCAACACTCTTCGGCTCAGGATGGGCATGGTTGGTAAAACGACCCGATGGTTCACTGGATATTATTAAAGAAAGCAATGCAGGCAATCCGTTACGCAATGGATTAACACCCATTTTAACCTGCGATGTTTGGGAGCATGCCTATTATCTTGATTACCAAAATCGTCGTCCCGATTATATTCAGGGTTTCTGGAATTGTGTTGATTGGGAAATTGTTGGCAAGCGTTATTAAGTGTCCATATTTTTCTCAAAGGGGATTACCGTCTGTTGAAGTTAACAGTTTAAATCTATGATATATGAGCAGTTTAAAAGAGCTGATTTTAAAAAATCGAAGCTATCGCAGGTTTTATCAGGATGTTGCCATACCTGTTGAAACTATTAAGGAGTTGATTGATTTGGCACGAATATCATCTTCGGCTCGCAATTCCCAATCTATAAAGTACATTATTTCGAATACTCCTGAGAAAAACGCCTTGATTTTTCCTCAGCTTTCATGGGCAGGCTATTTGAAAGATTGGAACGGGCCGGTTGAAGGTGAGCGCCCATCAGCCTATTTGGTTATGTTGAGTGATACGCGCGTTACCGACAATTACTTTTGCGATGAGGGTATTTTTGCCAATAATATTCTATTGGGGGCTACAGAAAAGGGCTTAGGTGGCTGCATTGTAGGCTCGGTTGAACGATTGAAACTTCAACAGGCATTAAAAATACCAAAGCATTTCAAAATAATTCAGGTTGTGGCACTTGGAAAACCTAAAGAAATAGTGGTGCTGGAAGAAGCAAAAGATGGTAATATAAAATATTATCGCGATGCTAATGGTGTTCACCATGTACCCAAACGCCCATTAGACGAATTGATTGTTGATTTGTAGAAATTCCGCTTAACTTTGTTCACGATAATCCTTTGGTAGAATTCACCAATGGATTATCGTTTCTTTTTTGAACTCATTCCATCATAAACTGTTAATTGATATCGAATCTATTCATTTTAATAATCGCATATGGAGTTTACGCTGAATGGTAATAACGGATATTCCAGAGTAGAGAATTACGATGACGAAACCACACAAAAGTTATCGGAACACTATAAAGAAACCCTCTCTTTACTAGGTGAAGATGTTACACGCGAAGGGCTTGAGAAAACGCCACTGCGGGTAGCCAAAGCCATGCAGTTTTTAACACAGGGGTACAATATGAAACCCGACGAAATTATTCGCTCGGCCATGTTTCGCGAAGATTATCAGCAAATGGTGGTGGTTAAGGATATTGAGCTGTATTCTATGTGTGAGCACCATTTACTGCCGTTTTTTGGAAAGGCCCACGTTGCATACATTCCAAGGCATCACATTACCGGGTTGAGTAAAATTGCCCGCGTGGTGGAAGCTTTTGCACGACGATTGCAGGTTCAGGAACGCCTTACCACCCAAATTAAGGAATGTATTCAAAATACTCTGAATCCTTTGGGAGTAGCAGTTGTTATTGAAGCCCAACACATGTGTATGCAAATGCGTGGTGTTCAGAAGCAGCACTCGGTAACTACCACAAGCGATTTCACGGGCGCCTTTCTTAAAAACCTGGCTACAAGAGAAGAATTTTTTAATATTATTGGTTCAAAATTGCATTAAACGATTTTTTAATCGTGTTTTGCCGGGTCGTAGACAATTGTTGCCGTACTGGTATGTATGGCTGTAAAAAATCCAAGTGCTCCGTTGCTGATATTTCCCGGTATATTGGCAGGCGGACCGCTGAATAGCGGGTCGGAGCCTTGTTCGTCCATCTTAATGGCTTCCAAAAATTTATAGAATTCCTTGGTAATCGAGGCCACTTCAAGTGTTATCAAATCGCCTTCATTTAAAACCCGGCGCCCTTCTCTGGCATCAATGGATTGAACCCATAATCCGTTTACATAATTGCCGTTAAAATATTTGTCGCTCGATACGCGTATGTCAGAAGGGCGGCTGGTTACACGATTGTTGTTTTGGCTTATTCTGAACATATAGTAGTTTGTCTCATCAGGAGGGTCCTGATAAAACGCCAGCACTTGCCATATAACCCAGTCTTTATTAAAATATTGATATCTGAGGGTTAATGAATCAACACGAACCACCTCTGGCATAACGGTGGTTGCCGTGTATACGGTAGTTTCTACATCGTCATCCAAATTTTGCACGCCTTCTATTTTTAAAGTATAGGTTTTTCCGGGTTGTGGTAAAAACACTTCAGGCAAAATAAAGTAATAACCCGGATGTTCCGTTGATTCCCGCAAAAAGTAAACCGACTCTTCCTCATGAATGGTAACAGTAGCTCCCGAAACCGGCGGTGATGGCGTGGTGCTGAAGTAGGGAACCGACCACGATAATCGTACAACTTGTACATAGGGATCATTGGAAATGATGGCATCCACGACCAGTCTTTTGGGATTGGTTTTAAGGCTGAGGTCAATTGGTTCAGTGCATCCTGCAAGCACCAGCAATACCAGTGGTATCCAATTGGAAATTTTTTGTGTGGCAGTTCTCATATTTGGTGCAATTAAAACCTTATAACGTAACTTACCGATGGTACTATTGAAAATAAATATGTTTTTTCGGCTTTTTTTAAGTACGGGTCAACATCATCGTCGCTTGTGAAACCAATCATCCATGCATTTTTACGGCCGTAAAGATTGTAAACAGAAAAGTTCCACTCGCCTTTCCATGCTCTGGATGGCGGATTTTTCCCCTGAAGTGTAAACGATACATCCATTCGGTGGTAATCGGGCAAACGTTCTGCATTTCTTTTCGAATAAACTGGTATAACACCTCCCTGAAAATCAAAACGTCCTACCGGTAAGGTAACTGGTGATCCGGTAAAATACACCCAGTTGCCGGTTATGGTCATTCTTGGGTTTATGGTATAATTGGCCACAATTGATAAATCGTGCGTATGGTCGTAAGGCGATAAATATTTCTCTCCGTTGTTTATCCATTTACTTTGGCGCTCCGAACGCGACAAAGTATAAGCCACCCATCCACTGAAATTCGACTGCTCGTATTTGGTAAGCCATTCAATTCCTTTTGAAGTGGCAGTGCCGGTTCTGATTTCTCCTTCCAGAGCTTCATTCAGTATCAAATCGGGATGCTCCCTGAAATCGATGGCATTTTTATTTTTTTTCCAATAAAACTCAATGGAATGCTCCCATATTTTTTTTGATTCTGAAAGACTGAAACCCAATGAAAACTGATTTGAAATCTGAGGTTTAATGTTTGGCGATGAAACAAACCATATGTCCAATGGGGTTGCTGAATTTGAATTGCTTGCCAGGTGAAGGTATTGCCGGGTGTTGGAGTAGCTGCCTTTCATGGTTAGGAAGGGCGATATTAGCCACGAAAATCCAAGGCGAGGCTCCAATCCTGTGTATTGATTAAAAATAGAGCCTCGTGCATAGTCGATTGTATCTACAGGTTCGAAATTCTCATCAAACTTAAAGGTTCGGCCTTCGCCTATATTCTGGAAAATTGAAAGTCGCATTCCATATCTGATGGTAAAAAAGTCATTCAGGCTTTTTGTGTGGCTGATATAGGCTGCATGTTCCAATGAGTTGGCAACTTTTATTTTAATATTTTTAATGGTTGGGTTGTCGTCTGACGATGAAATATTGCCTGGTTTAATGGAATGAAAAATGGAATGAATGCCAAACTCAATCAAATCGCCAGCTTTAGGATAATAGGAAAAAGCATATTTGAATGACCAATCATTGAGTCTGGAATTCCAGTTGATGGGTTCAAATGCATCACCTGTGCTGCCAAGTGAATAATTGTAGCGGCTATAAACCAATGTGGCATTGCTAAATAGTTTGTGCGAAAATAAGTGATTCCATCGCAAGGTGAAGGTACTGTTGCCAAACCCAAGACCAATCATCTCATTTTTCAAAACATCTCTTCCAAAATATCCGCTTATAAAAACCCTGTTGTTTTCGTTAATAATGTAGTTGAGTTTTAAATTGGTATCGTAAAAGTAAAGCCGGTTGTCGCGAATATCTCTGTCGGTTGACAGGGGCAGAAACATGTCCAGATAAGTACGTCGGCCACTTATGAGGAATGAGGAGCTGCCTTTCTTTACAGGGCCTTCCAATGTTACTCTGCTCGAAATAATACCAATACCAGCAACGCCTGACAAATCGTGCATGTTTCCATCGCGGCTTCTGATGTCGATGAGCGAAGCCAGTCTCCCACCAGTCCAGGCCGGTAAGTCACCTTTGTAAACTTGAACTTCTTTTATAGCATCGTTATTAAAAACTGAGAAAAAGCCCAATAAATGTCCACCGTTGTAAACTACAGCCTCATCAAACTGCAACAAATTCTGGTCGGGATTCCCACCTCGTACCGAAATATTGGAAGAGCCTTCACTGGTCGAGGTTATGCCCGGAAGAAGCTGAATGGTTTTAAGCGGGTCGGTTTCACCAAACAGCACCGGTAATTTTCTCAATTCTGAGGCTTCCAGCTTTTCCAAACCCATAACAGGCAAACGACGTTGTTCTTCTTTGGAAAGGCCAATGATTTCTATTTCCGATAAATTATGCGATTGCGGCGTAAGTTCAGGGTTAATACGCATGTTTTTATTAGATTCGAGAACCAGCGAGTATTGCTGAAATCCCAGATAGCCGCAAACTAGTGTATGTTTGCCCTCTGGTAGTGCCAACGAATAAAAACCATAATTATTGGCAATGGTTCCAAGTCCGGCTTCAACCGATTGAATGGAAGCCCCAGGTAACATTTCTCCGGTTGTTATATCTTTTACGAAGCCGCTTATAACAAATGTTTTAACCGGTTCCTGCCCTAAGGAGAAATGATGTTCGAAAGTAAAGATGAGACTTATAAATAGCAGTTTAAGAAAATAATCCATTTTTGCAGGAACCTGTTTTTTTGACACCTAGTAAAGTTCACTATTTACGGCCAACCAACCAAATCATTGGTCGTTATTAGGTCTCCGTTAATGGAAAATTTATGTAGTTTTGTTTGGTACGATATTTGGCAAGAATACTAACGATTTATAAATTTATGTTGAACTGATACGAGCATGATTCGTTTAACACAAACACGGTTGAAAATTCATCATGCGGATTTTGTCCGGTATAATCTAATATGCAAGGTATGAAAAAGCTTATTTTAATTCTGTTTATTATTTCCGGTATTGCTTTAACAACCAATGCCCAGAGTCATTTTCAGCTTGGGTTAAAGTTGGGGTATAATTCCACCAGTTTCAATACCGACAATGGATCCAGCATACTTTCCGGCCTGGAAGGGTATAATTTTTCCAAAGCACGCGACGATTTTAGAAGCGGTTATCTCATTGGCGCTTATTCGAGAATTGGGTTGATAGGAAACCTTTCGCTGCAGCCCGAGTTTTATTTTACCAAGAAAAGTGGTGTAACCGATTTTTATCTTAAATCGGGCAGCACCGATGTGGCTGTATCCGAAAAGGTGTCGTATTATAGCTGGGACTTGCCAATTTTAGCCCACTTAAAGGTAGTCGATCTGAAAATATTCAATCTGTATGGTGTCGCTGGCCCTGTGGCGTCCTTTAAAGTGAACGACAAGTCGAGGTTCTCAAGCCTGAACAACGATTTAAATAATGATAAACTTAGAAGCACCAACTGGAATTTCCAATTGGGCGCTGGTGTTGAGGTGTGGAAACTCAATCTGGATGTACGATACGAGTGGGGTTTAAACGATGTTTCCAAAACAGAGCTTGAGCGTAAAAGCAATGCTTTAATGTTTACCTTGGGCTACAGGTTTATAGGGCTGTAGTAATTGATCTTCAATGAGGCTGTCTAAAAAGTGCTTAGTGCGACTTTGTGATAACCTTTGAGTTCTTTGTGGTAAAACTTAGATAATTGAACCACAAAGTAAACAAAGTACACGCAAAGGAGCACAAAGAAAAAAGATTAAGTTTGATAACTTTTTAGACAGCCTCATCTATTAAAGAGTTTCTGCCTGCAACCTTTGTACTAATCTTTTATTTCTTCATTGTTTCTCAGGGTAGTTAATCTTGCATTTACCATGTCGCCCGTCAATACTGACCGACAACCCTGACGAGAGACGCACGTGCCTGATTTTTTCTGTTTCATTGATGGCCGTTTGCCGGTCTAACCATTCCATATCCAATTTCCCCTGATTCAAGTGGGTATTTACCGATATGTAGGCAACACGCAACGATGTAAGATTCTGAAAAAAATGTGTGCCCTGGCTGGGTTCCACATTGTAATTTTCCAATCCCATTTCCACAATGGCGCGTGCACCGCAAATCTGCCCCCAGCGAACAGGCACGCCCAGCCATGGGTCTTGCGAACCCCATCGCCCCGGGCCAATTAAAAGATATGGACGAACTTGCTTTTGAAGCATATCGTTCATTTTCTCCACTTCACGGGCTATGTCAGCATTCAAGCCAGGCCTGTAATCCTGGGTTTTAACATAAACAATATCAGCAATATCATTAATAATTCCGTTACCAAGCGCCGATTCTGAGTAGATAAAAGAATGCTCATCGTCGGTAATTTCAACACTGGGTCCGAGTGATGTGCGGCTATCAACAATGGGCCGTATTTGCAAAAGATAAAAAATAGAGGGCATATTGGCCGGGGTTTGCATATCAACAGCAAATTCAACTTCCACCGGCTGGTTCATTTCAAGCTGACCAATTTCCAGAACTGATTTCATGATTTCGGCCAATGGGAAAACATCATATTTCAGTATGTTGGCAAAAGTTACGAGTGGATAACCATCGCCACCCATTACGCCATCGCGAATCATCTGGTTCTGAAAATCGAACAGCGAACCAATCCAACGCAATGAGCCATCTTTCAAGGCATCTCTAAGGTCGGGGCGTATCAGGTTTATGGAGTCGTCAACAGTGGGTTCAAATCTTCCTGCGTTTAAATCGAGGGCGTAAAAATCTTTCTGGGTTTCCCTCACTATCATTTCCGGAGAAGATAGTTGAATTACTTTTTGGGGATAAACCGGGGAGAATCTTAACGACGTTCCTCCTTCCACAATGTGTTTGCCAAGCCCAAGGGCTACATTAACCACGCCTTCTTCCGATTTTTCGGGCGGAATGGGGTAGAAGTTAACCGAGCGGCCTACGCCCGAAAAAGTTGGGTAATAGCGGTTTTCGTGCGGTTGCCCCACTATTTCCTGGAGCACAATGCCCATCCTTTCTTCATCAATCAGGTTCATGGTGCTGGTCATGTACGCTTTACTCGATTTATAATAAACCGATGCATATACACATTTTATAGCCATTCCAATTTCATCGGCCATGGTTTCGTCATCCTCAGCCCTCGGAATCATGTAGGTTGAGTATATACCTGCAAAAGGCTGATGATGACTGTCTTCCAGTAAGCTCGACGAGCGTATAGCTACAGGCCTTTGAACCACGGCGGTAAACCGCTTCAGGTCTTTTTTCAGATGACCGGGTAAACGGGCAGCAGCAAAAGCGTTTAAAATATCCTCATCAGAAGCATCAGAAAGGGCAATAGGATAGAGATTGTTGTTCTCCATAAATGCTTCAAAAATATCCACGCCTAACACTACCGTTCGCGGAATGGTTATGACCACATCCGGAAAACTTTTAAATACAGGATATTTTTTTATGAGCGTACTTAAAAATGCCAGGCCCCGGGCTTTTCCCCCTACCGAGCCCTCGCCAATTCTTGAAAACGTAACATAGTCGTCGTACCGCTCACGTTCAAAGGTTGCAATTACTCCACGTCCTTTGCTCATTCTGAAAATACCAATCATCTGGTGTAGGTGAACTTTGGCCTTATCAATATCGGTATTATCGTCAACCTTAAACTCTTTAACCACATTGGCAATGGGGAAAAGTGCCCTTGCTGTTAGCCATTTTGAAACATGGTCGCGCGAGAAGTGGTATTTCAGCGATTCGTTGGGGATGGATAAAAGTTTCTCCTGGAGTTCTTTTAGGTCGCTAACACGGGCAACCTCTTCGCCAGTTTCAGGGTTTACAAATACAAAATCGCCAAAAGCGAGATAATTATTGATAAAATCTTTTAGCTCCTGAAGCAGGAGTTTGGAGTGTTTATGAATAAATCCAACCCGTAACTCTTTGGCGATGGCAATCATTTGGCTGTTCGACGATTGCAATAAAAACGGCAAGTATGGATTATCCTCCTTAACTTTTTTGGCTAATGCAATGCCCGCCTGTGAGTCTTTTTTCCCATGTTGTTTGAATGAAACATCGGAAATGATACCCAGTGTATTGTTCTGATAGGTTGTATAGAGTTCCAGCGCTTCCTCGTAGTTTCGGGCCAACAGTATTTTTGGGCGTCCGCGCATACGCATCATCTGTTGATGGGCATTGAGGCCCTCAGTCATAAATTTGCGCGATTGCTTAAAAACTATTTTGTAAATAATGGGAAGATAGCTCGAATAAAAGCGTACCGAGTCTTCAACTAATATAATACACTGAACGCCTACTTCGTTTACATCATGAGGGGCATTCATCCGGTCCTCAATTAGTTTAATAATGGCCAGCAGCAAATCGGTATTTCCCAGCCAGCAAAAAACATAATCGATGGCACTGGTATCCTCATGACTGAGTTTGACCGTAACTTCGCGCGAAAAGGGTGTTAAAACAACAATTGGAATTTGTGAGTAGTTATGCTTAATTTTTTTCGAGAGAGAAAACGGATCCATGCCACCAACGCTCAGCATGGTAATAACCAAATCGATATTTGTTGTTTTTAAAACCTCAAAAGCCTCCTCGGCAGACGAAACCTGAATAAACTGGGGCGGGTGGCGCAGGTTCAGCGAAACATATTCGTTAAAAATCTGCTCATCAATTCGTCCGTCCTCTTCCAGCATAAAAGCATCATACGAACTGCAAATGAGCAAAACTTTATGAATGCGTTTCTGCATTAACAGGTCGAATGCGGTTTCAACCAAAAACTCCTGGGGTATCTGCGTTAATTTATCGAGCATCGGGCAATTGTTAATGAGGTTATTACCGAGAGTATAAAAATAAGAACATTATTCTGTCTAAAAAACTTTGAATTTTAAAGTTCTCACTATAATTCAAAAAAAAAGCTGCTCCAATTGGAACAGCTTTTTTATAATTGTGCATCTATTAACCAGCCTAGTATTTGAGTTTTTCAACCTGGCGGGCCGAATAGTTAATCCTTAATGCCTGAGCTTTTCTTAAAGCTTGTTTGATATCTGTGATATCGCCCATGGGACTTTCATGGTCAGCTTTAATAGAAACAGTCATTAACGGACGGTCTTGTTCTTTCATGGATTCCCGCTCCTGAACAATGTAGCTTTGGATATCATCCACAGTTGCAAACGCATCATTGAGCTGAATGCGAGGATTGGTACCATATCTTCCCTGATATTGTTTCAAAGGAACGCCTACATAAATATAGGTAACAAGCGACTTCCTTTCAAGTTTGGTGAGTTCGGTGGCTTCGGGAGCCCTGTTAAGAACTTTCAAACTAACTTCTTTCATGGTTGTGGTAACCATAAAGAAAAACAGAAGCATAAAAACAATGTCAGGAAGGGAGGCGGTATTAATAGCCTGTTGTCCGCCGCTTTTCTTTTTTCTAAACTTTGCCATTTTGTTTCTCTTTCTTTATGGTTTTCTAGCACCTACGCTACGTGGTTCTGCCTCAGAAATCCTTTGCGGATAAATCATACGAACAGCTTCCTGTTGGTCCTTGTCCAAATCGTCGTATCGCTTGTTGAATTGTTTCATGGATATTTCGTTACGCAATTCAGTGATGGCAGCCTGAAGTTCGTTCTGAACATTCAGGTACATCTGGTACTGGGTACCTCTGTCGGTTTGCAACGAAATAACTGCATTTTTGGTAACCGGATAAACATTGAAATAAGGTACTTCCATCATTTCAATTTCAGGAAGTGTTGACAAGTTCATCGGGTTTTGAAGAAACTCTTTGGTAGCTTCTTTCAAATCTCTCAAATCCATGTACTGGTTTTCAACAAGCAGCAGGTTACGGGAGTTAATCAATACCTCAAAAACGTTACGTTCTTTTACGGGAGGTTGATCTTTAGGCTCTTCTGTAATTGGAGGAGGTAACATCCTCGATAAGCCCTTATCCGTATCCATGGTGGTAGTCATAAGGAAGAAAATAAGCAGCAGAAAGGCGATGTCGGCCATCGACCCTGCGTTTACTTCCTGTATATCTCTTTTTGCCATAGAAAATTTATTTTTTAGGATGAGACTTAAATCCCAATCCTGTTAATTATCGGAACAACCTTGAAATTTCACTGTATGCAATAGACAATATTGCAATACCAAATAAAAAGTACATGGTATACAGGAATGTATCCGACATGAGCAACATGCTTGGCACATTATCTTTTCCCTCGTAACCAACAAGGTTTAAAGGTGTTCCATCGCCCAACGAGTAGGCTATGGCAACTACTACAATAAGTCCAACAATTGAAATCAATGTACGAACAGCGTTTTTAGGACGCAGTATAAGAAACACAATTTCAAAAAGGATTGCAATAACTGCAGTGGCAATAACAAGTGCTTTTCCCCAGTTCAGAAAAGGCTCGGTGTAGGTGGGGGTATAGTAAACCTGACCAGCTACATCACCGCCAAAATAGAACAAACCGGCAAAAAACAGTGTAATAGCCAGCAGGGCATATAATACAATGTTTAAAATGCTATTTAGTTTGGTCATGATTGGTCTTATTTTTTCAAGTTATACTTTACAAGAATATCCAGCAGAGAGATAGAAGCATCTTCCATGGTGTTAACAATACCGTCAATTTTAGAAACGATATAGTTGTAGAACACCTGAAGAATGATGGCAACGATCAAACCAGATACTGTTGTAATCAAAGCTACTTTAATACCACCTGCCACAGCTGAAGCAGAGATATCACCCATAGCCTGAATGCTGTCGAAGGCGTCAATCATACCAATTACTGTACCCATGAAACCAAGCATAGGGGCAACGGCGATGAAAAGAGAGATCCATGTAAGACCTTTTTCCAGAAGACCCATTTGAACTGATCCGTAAGATACAACTGATTTCTCAACTACATCCAAACCTTCGTCGAAACGATCCAATCCCTGATAGAAGATTGAAGCAACAGGGCCACGGGTATTGCGGCAAACCTCTTTAGCTGCCTCAACGCCACCGTCCTGAAGAGCGTTTTCAATGTTCTGAAGTAATTTTTTTGTATTGGTAGAAGCCAGGTTTAAATAAATAATTCTTTCAATACAGAGTGCTAAACCGAAAATCAAAGCAAGTAATACGAAGCTCATGAAAACTGCTCCACCTTCGATGAATTTTGATTTAATCTGCTTGTGAATTCCAACTTCTTCGGCTCCATCAGCTGTTGCAACCTGCTCAACGGCTGGAGCTTTTTCTGTAACCTGCTCGGTTTTAGTTTCAGCGGTCGCTTCGTCTTGCTGAGCAAAAGTGGCTGATGCACCAAAAGTAAGCATCCCAAAAACTGCCAAAAACGCAAATAGCTTTTTCATAATCTGTTCTAAATTTTTGATTTGTATTGGTTTGTTAATACTCAAAGATATTTTTCTTTGTAAATGTTAAATTAAACATAGGAGACAAAAATAATTGGAACTAAAACGAAAAACAAATATTTCCAAAATCAATTTAAAATATTGTTACATTTTTAAGGGTTACCCGGTTTGCTTTTTTAGTTAAGAGGTAAACCTAATGTTCAGATATGTAAATATATAATAAAATTGCTTCCCTTGTTTATTGTTTGATATATTTAAATAAAATTAACTAACAAAATTTCAGCCTCGATACACATGGTGAGTTTGTTTTTTTTACTGTTTAGATGCTTAAGTGGCATTAAAACAGGTAGATAAGCTTAGGTCTCAGCATGCAGTAGTTTGCTTTTTACTGAATTGCTCGAATTATTTGATAGTGTTCAGTAAATCAGTAGTATGTGTTAATTTGGTCAGATGTTAATTTCTCCTTTTAATGATTTATTGAGACTGGCTTTTATTTCTTCGTTGGAATTGCAATTGGCCAACAGGTACATCAATTTTGTTACGGCTGCTTCGGTGGTAATGTCGTGTCCACTTATGATTCCAATCTCAAGCATATGAATGCCGGTTTCGTAACGCCACATTTCCACACTTCCTGCAAGGCATTGTGTTACATTAAGGATGATAATTCCCCGGTCCACAGCTTTTTTGAGCGCATCCAGAAACCATTTATGGGTGGGTGCATTACCCGATCCATAAGTTTCCAAAACAACTGCTTTAATTCCGGGCGCTTGCAATAACGATTCCAGAACAGGCTGGCTGATTCCGGGGAAAATTTTTAACAGGGCAACCGATGTGTCCATTCTTTTTGCAGCCCAGAAGTTTCCGCTAAGGGTGGTGTATCTGATATATGGATAGTTAAACTTAATATGGATGCCAACTTCTGCCAATGGCGGATAATTATCGGACCGAAAGGCCCTGAAATGTTCGGCGTTGAATTTGGTGGTGCGATTACCCCTGAACAGCTTGGCTTGAAAATAGATGCATACCTCGGGAACCAATGCTTGTTTGTTTTTTTGAGCGGCTGCAATTTCCAGTGCTGTAAGCAAATTTTCTTTCCCATCGGTTCGGATGGTTCCCAACGGAAGCTGACTGCCGGTTAGAATGACTGGTTTTTGCAGATTGTGCAACATAAAACTCAGGGCGCTGGCAGTGTAGGCCATGGTGTCGGTGCCATGCAGGATTACAAAACCATCGTATTCGTTGTAATTTTCCTCAATGAGTTGCACCAAAGTCACCCATATATCCGGATCCATCATGGATGAATCAACGGCCGGACTGAATGAAATGCTCCGCACCTGAAAGTCGAATTTTCTTAATTCAGGAACATTTTTGGAGATGTTCTCGAAGTCGAAGGGTATCAGAAGATTGGAATCTGGGTCGTTGAGCATCCCTATGGTACCCCCGGTATATATAATGAGTATTTTTCTTTCCACTTTAATGAGTTGTTTGCGTTGATTGAATTCTATTTGCTTCGGTTGCGAAAAAGTTTTAAAGGTAAAAGCGTTAACTATTAATTTTGGTTCAATGCCATGTGTTTATAGATTAAACAACTTTTGGGCATTTTGGGTGGTGATATGGTTTACCTCATTAACTGAAAGCCCTGATATTTCTGCCAGTTTATCGCGTGTTAAAGTCAGATAGGCTGGTTCGTTACGTTTTCCTCGATGCGGAGCCGGAGCCAGATAAGGTGCATCTGTTTCAAGTACCACCCGTTCGATACCTGTTTCAGATAAAATTTCTGGTAATGAAGATTTTTTAAAGGTTACCACACCGTTTATGCCCAGGTAAAAATTTGGTAATTCAAGGATTTTTTTAGCATCGCTGATATCTCCCGAAAAACTGTGGAAAACACCTTTAAGACGGGGGTCATAAACCTTATCAAATACATCAAAAATTTCGGAAAATGCATCACGGGTATGTATTACAACTGGCAGGTTGAGTTTGCAAGCCCATTTAAACTGTATAGCCAATGCATCCTTCTGCTCTTTTAAATAGGTTTTGTCCCAGTAAAGGTCGAGACCGATTTCTCCAATTCCTGAAAAAAATCGTGAGTTCAGCTGCTTTTCAATAATATCGAGTTGTTGTTTGTAATCTGCTTTAACCGATGTTGGATGCAACCCCATAAGGGCTTTGCACATATTTGGAAACTTTGATTCGGTTTCCAGCAAAGCATTGATGCTATTGGCGTCGATATTTGGTAAAATAATCTGAAAAACTCCGGAACGGGAAGCGCGTTCAATTATCTGTTCGCGATCCTGGTCAAATGCATCCAGATAAATATGGGAATGGGTATCGATCATCATAATATGTTGATAGTCAATTGCTGAATGGCTTTTTAACTCATTGCATGTCGCCAATTATCAAATTAACCAATGGCCAGTAAAAACCGACCATTGGTTAATGAAAAAACTAGAAGATGTTTATTAGTATTCTGAATTTATTACCGACTGTTAGAAGTTTAGACGCGAAGTCCCGAGTATCGGGATTAGACAGATAGAAAAGACTTAAAAGAAAATATAGATAATTAAGATGTTTTAAAAACATATAAAATATAGCTTTTATTACTATTTATTCTTAAGTCTGGAAGTCTTATGTCTTTTGTCTAAATCTTCCTATACTAAAACTTATAACTGCTGTTTATAATTACCTAC
>CALEUX010000014.1 GCA_937920475.1 uncultured Marinilabiliaceae bacterium | reverse complement strand
TCCATTGGTATTCATAGCTATAAGCTACGATATTTTATAGAAATAAGGAAATATATGAGCTCCCTTTTTTCGTTAAGTTATAAACAGTTAGCTGTTAATAACTACATAAAAAAAGAGACTGACTCTTTTGAGACAGCCTCTCTTTTGTTTTAAAAAGTTTGCAACAATACAGGAAAACAAGGCTATAATATTGTGTTGCTTGCAGATTTTCGCAGAGTGTTTACGCAGTACCCCGCAGAATGGCTGTGCGATAATCAGCGGTTTAATCAGCGAGAAAGAAAACCTTTGCGTTCTTTGCGAGCAATGAGATGGAAACATACCTTAATCCTGATGCTTTATATGGTAAAAATAGGTTTACAAGATTAGGTTTCAGGCAGATTTTAGTCGAAAGTATCATGCTAAATACGCCGTTTGTTAAATACTTACGCCTCCATCAATAGTGAAAATAAAAAATACCTGCAAATGAAATTAATCCATTGCAGGTATTTAAGGTTGGGTTAAAGAAATATATAGAGATAAAAAGTTTTTTGGGTTTTATTGAATTTATTCTGCCTTTTTTTCAGGAATAATTATGCGCTTGTGATTTAACAAGGTTTTTAAAGGAGATTGCTGTTCTTTAATAACGCCGGATAATAGCTGGCTATCAGTCCAAGTGCCATATCAATACCAATTTCCTGAGTTGTAATTTTGCGTTGTTGTTCCAATGCTTCTAACGACACAAATCGGGCATTGGCATCAGGCGAATACATCATAAACTTACCTGTTAAAAAATCTGCCCCAAAACCAGATTTACGACTCGTATATTTTACCTCCATGGTGTTACTGCGAACAATATATTCTTTACTTTTGGGCCTTTCATAAAGGTAAATTAATACCGGAGCTTTGGCATTTTCGTAGGTCAGTTCAAATTTGCGAAGCGTTTCACCTTTAATGGTTTCAGGCTCAAGTTCAGAAACAGAATAAGTTCCCAGTTGGGTGTTGGTTTCACCTTCAATAATGATTGATGGCAGATAGTTGGAAGCCATCAGACTTCCGGTAAAGGTTATCAATGTAACCAGAATGAAAAACGAATGTGCAATTTTTTTCATAATATTTAATTTAATGATTTGAGTTTCCAGATTGAAACCAATTTACGTGCCGATATTTCTAAGTGTCATATAATCATTAATGTACGAAAGTATAGGGTTTTTAATGCCTGCCCGATACCGGATAGTTCTTGTTCGAAAATGAACGTTTTTAAAACGCGACTGTTCTTATTACTAAATACTAAAAAATGGAATTTGTAAAAGAAATTGAATCAGCTTATATCAGAATTAAAGACATCGTCAATCAAACGCCCTTGTTTCGCGACCCTATTTTGTCAGAGCGTTACAATGCCAATGTTTATTTGAAGCGTGAAGACCTTCAGGTAGTAAGGTCTTATAAAATAAGGGGAGCCTACAATAAAATATCCAGTTTAAGCGATGTTGAGCGACGAAACGGAATTGTGTGCGCCAGTGCTGGTAATCACGCCCAGGGTGTTGCTTATTCGTGTAGTTTATTGGGAATAAAAGGCCGTATTTTTATGCCCACCACTACTCCCAAACAAAAAATTAAACAGGTTCGGATGTTTGGGAAAGATTATATTGAAATTATACTTATCGGCGATACTTACGATGAAGCATATAAGGCAGCTCAGGATGATTGTCAATTAAGAGGAACTACATTTATTCACCCGTTTGATGATGCACTCGTAATTGCCGGGCAGGCAACTGTAGGGATGGAAATTTTATCGCAAAGTAATGTTGCTCTGGATTATATTCTGATTCCTGTTGGAGGTGGCGGGCTAATTTCTGGCATTGGCACATTGTTTCGTGAGAGGAGTGCATCTACCAAAATTATTGGCGTTGAGCCCGAAGGCGCACCATCGATGAAAAGCTCTTTGGAAAAGGGCGAAAGGGTTACATTAAAGGATTTTGAGAAATTTGTTGATGGGGCAGCAGTTGCCACAGTTGGGAAGTTACCATTTGAAATTAGTCAGCATGTGATTGACAAAATGGTATTGGTACCTGAGGGAAAAGTTTGCACCACTATTTTGCAACTTTATAACGAAGAAGCTATCGTGGCAGAACCTGCAGGAGCTTTAAGCATTGCTGCACTTGATTTTATAGCGCCCGAAATTACAGGTAAAAATGTGGTTTGCATTGTTAGCGGCGGCAATAACGACATAACCCGAACCGAAGAAATTAAAGAGCGCTCGTTGTTATACGAAGGATTAAAGCATTATTTTATGGTTCGTTTCCCGCAAAGAGCTGGTGCCCTGCGCGAATTTGTGAACGAGATACTGGGCCCCGACGATGACATTACCTATTTTGAATATACCAAAAAGAACAATCGTGAAAACGGTCCGGCATTAGTGGGCATTGAAACCAAATCGCGACACGACTTTGAAGGGATGGTTCAGCGAATGAAGAATAAAAACATTAGTTACAAATTAGTAAACGATTCTCCTGATTTGTTTCATTTTCTAATCTAAGACTAATAAATAAAAAAATAGGGTTTCACTCAATGCGAAACCCTATTTTTGTTAGAACTTTCAAGATATAATTACCCCTGATAAGCCCCAATACTTTCAGCTTCCACCTGGCGGTCAATTTTCTTAATTAATCCTTGCAAAACTTTACCCGGACCAATTTCTACAAACGAAGTAGCCCCATCGGTCAACATATTCTGAACTGTCTGGGTCCATCTTACCGGAGCGGTGAGTTGGGCAATCAGATTTTCCTTAATTTCTGCCGGATTGGTAAATGGTTTGGCATTCACATTCTGATAAATGGCGCAAACAGGTTCAACAATGGCAGTGTTTTTAATGGCTTCAGCTAATTCTGCACGTGCAGGTTCCATTAATGGCGAATGAAAAGCTCCGCCCACCGATAGTTTTAAAGCACGCTTGGCGCCTTTTTCGGTTAGTTTTTCACAAGCTTTGTCGATACCGGCAAACGAGCCTGATATAACAAGTTGTCCCGGGCAATTATAATTGGCTGCAACCACAACATCATCAATCGATGCGCAAACCTCTTCTACAATCTCATCATCCAAACCAACAATGGCTGCCATGGTTGATGGTTCTGCTTCACAAGCCTTTTGCATAGCCATAGCCCTTTGTGAAACCAGTTTTAACCCATCTTCGAACGAAAGGGCTCCGGCAGATACTAAAGCAGAAAACTCACCTAAAGAGTGTCCGGCAACCATTTCAGGTTTAAATTTTTCGCCCAATGTTTTGGCTAAGATTACCGAGTGTAGAAAAATAGCTGGCTGGGTTACTTTTGTCTGGCGCAGATCTTCTTCTGTCCCATCAAACATAAGGTCAGTAATACGAAAGCCAAGAATTTCATTGGCTTTTTCAAACATTTCTTTTGCCATGGGGGAATTCTCATATAAATCTTTTCCCATCCCTGGATATTGGGCGCCCTGACCCGGAAATACATAAGCTCTCATGTAATAGTTGTTTTAGTTAAAACCGACATAAATTGCTTATTATAAGCATTATCGTGTTACTTGTTGATTTGATTTTGGATGGCAAATATAGGTATTATTCATTAAACAAACTTATTCGTTTGCCAGTTTCCACAAAGCGCTAAAACTCGCTCTTACAATGGAAGTCATTTTTTTATAGTTGATTTTATCGGCATGGTCAAATGGGCCGTGATAGTCGCTATGATTTCCGGTATAAAACCACATAATGGGAATGTTTTTCTGGGCAAAAGGGGCCTGGTCGCTGCCTCCAGTTGGGTTTTCTGATGGAAAGTAACGTACATTTAATCCCAGATTTAACTGCTCATTGGCAGTTTGGATGAGTTCAGGAGCAGCCTGCCACCATTTGGTGTAAATAAACGATACATTCATATTGGGGTTCTCAGGGTCGGCTTCGCGTCCAATCATATCGTAATTCAGATAATACTTTATTAATGCCGGATTGGGATGCGTTTTTACAAAGTGCGTTGAACCGTGCAGTCCTCTTTCTTCTGCTGTCCAGGCTGCAAATACAATTGTTTTTTTAGGTTTTATACCACTTTCGGCAAAAGCTCTGGCCAAAGCTATAATGCCAACTGTACCGGAAGCATTGTCGTCGGCGCCATTCCATATATACCCATCGTATTCACCCAAATGGTCGTAATGAGCTCCGGCAACAATTATCTCATTTTTATTCTCACCTTCAATAACTGCCAATACATTCTGACATTCAATTAATTTACGTTCGGTATTAATTTTAATGTTAACCCTTGCGTTTTTATGGGCTATGGCCTTAGTTGGTCGTGGAGCATTTAAAAGGTCTTTCCAGTTAGGATACAGCGCATTAATAATATCTTCCGAAATAGCAATTACAGGAATTTGGTCGTTGTTTTCATTGATGAGTCTTACCTGTTTTTTGTAAATCCCCGACGATCTTTTATGTAATGGTTTTTCAGCAGGTGTACGATAAGCATTTGGGTGGCTCATGTTAACCGGAGAGGGGTTGGCCGGGTCGTACTCAAGTATGGCAATAAATCCGGCTTCACGCGCCTGTCGATTTTTTGTTGCCTGTCGTTGCATCTCACTCATTTTCCCAAATTCTTTGAAGCCTGCCGAAGTGGTATCCATCATCCCCGGAAAACCTGCTATTCTCAACAAAATTTGACCTTTTGTTGCTCCTTTCAGATAATCAAAAGGCATTTGATTTAATCCAAAATGGCCAAAGAATACCTCTCCTTCCAATTCAATATCTTTCGAATAGGCCGAAAGATAAAAATCGGCCAAATGATTAAAGGTTTCTTTTGCAAGGTTATTATTTTCTGTTTTGGTTATGGTTATTTGCGACGAAACAACTTCTGAAGCAATTAGTTTAACTGGCTGCAAATAACCCGAAAACCCATTAAGATTGTTTGAATGATAATTGCCCAATCCGAATTGCTTAAATTGGCTGGCTATATAATCAGCTGCCATAAAAGCTCCGGCGGTAGCTGTTTCTCTCCCCGAGAACCAGTCTGAGGATAGAAACTCAGTTTGAGCCTTAAGCGATTGTTCCGAAATGGTTTTCAATCCCTTTTCAAATGCATCGTTTTTGGTTTGGGCACTAATGGCACCTAGAATTGCAAAAAGAGTGAGAAAAGTGCTCTGGAATTTAGATTTGATTGAATGATAAAACATTTGAATTGTCATTTTAATGTTCAACAAGTAGTTTGGTACATTAGATAAACATAAACAGATAAAGGTTTAATGAATCGTTGTTGCGTTTATTCAAATTACCGATTGCGATTTAATAAAAAATGGTCAATTATGAGATGAAACAAATCACATGCATAAAAATTTTCCGAAATAAGGAACGTGATAAACCAATAAATCTATGAACTCAATCTTTATTTAACTGAAACCGCAAAAATACATTTAGAAGAATCAGTATAAATTTAGTTTTCTGGTTTTTTAATACTATTCCTGACAAGCCATCAGTAAAAAGGCAGACGCAGCAACGAGAAGTTTCGATTTATCGGAAAGTTTTTAGTTCCTAGCTCTTAGCAGCTAACACCTAGGAGCTAACTACTTGCGTCTAATAGTCTTTTCCCGATACTCTAAAAAAAATAAACAGCTACTTAGCCAATAACACAAAAAAAGGCTGTTACTCGTCGAAAGAAAAAATATCTATTAAAAAGAGTTCCAACTATTTCATTTTTCTATTGAAAATTAGTACTTTTGCCCCGCTTTTTATAGAAAGGTGTGAAAATATTTGAAAATCAGTATGATTTTTAAATTGAAAAGCATACCTTTGCAACCCGTTTGCCGATAGTAATTTAAGTTTTAAACAATAGTTTATATGCCAACAATTCAGCAATTAGTTAGAAAAGGACGCAACAAGCTGGTAGACAAGAGCAAATCACCTGCGCTGGATTCTTGTCCTCAAAGACGAGGAGTTTGTGTAAGGGTTTATACCACTACTCCAAAGAAGCCTAACTCTGCTATGCGTAAAGTAGCAAGGGTTCGTCTTACCAATGGAAAAGAGGTAAACGCCTACATTCCGGGCGAAGGTCACAATTTGCAGGAGCACTCAATCGTATTGGTGCGCGGTGGTCGTGTTAAAGACCTTCCTGGTGTTCGTTACCACCTGGTACGTGGAGCGCTTGATGCATCTGGTGTTGATGGTCGTACCCAGCGTCGCTCCAAATACGGAACCAAACGTCCAAAAGCTAAGAAGTAATTTTTTTAGGTCGAAGTTTTTGTTTATTGGTTTGTGTTTCGGTTGAGTAAATGGGAAAAAGTTCCGTTGAAGAGTCAAATACAGCCAGTAAAGTTGAAGACTGATAAACAAAAAAAGAAATGAGAAAGAGTAAACCAAAAAAGCGGGTAATCCTACCCGACCCAAAGTTTAACGATACTTTGGTAACACAATTTGTAAACAATCTTATGTTTGATGGAAAAAAATCCATCGCTTATAACATTTTTTACAACGCCCTTGACATCGTAAACGACAAGGCCGAGAAAGAAGGAAAATCTCCATTGGAAGTGTGGAAAAAAGCACTCGAAAATGTAACTCCCTCTGTTGAAGTAAAAAGCCGCCGTGTAGGTGGTGCTACATTTCAGGTTCCTACCGAAATTCGTTCCGAGCGTAAAGTTTCTTACAGTATGAAGAACCTAATTCTTTTTGCACGCAAAAGAAACGGAAAATCTATGGCTGAAAAACTTGCCTCCGAGATTCTCGCAGCATACAACCAAGAAGGTGGTGCCTACAAGAAAAAAGAAGATATGCACAAGATGGCTGAAGCTAACCGTGCCTTTGCTCACTTCAGGTTTTAATAAAATCCTTTTGACAGATAGATTAGAATGGGAAAAGCAGATTTAAAATATACAAGGAACATAGGTATTATGGCTCACATTGATGCCGGAAAAACAACAACTTCCGAAAGGATTTTGTATTATACCGGTATCACTCATAAAATTGGTGAAGTACACGATGGAGCGGCCACTATGGACTGGATGGAGCAGGAGCAGGAAAGAGGTATTACCATTACCTCGGCAGCCGTTTCTACCCAATGGAAATATAATAACGAAGAGTATAAAATTAATATTATCGACACCCCTGGACACGTTGACTTTACCGTTGAGGTGGAGCGTTCGCTCCGAATTCTCGATGGTGCCGTTGCGCTGTTTTGTGCTGTTGGTGGTGTAGAACCCCAGTCTGAAACCGTTTGGCGTCAAGCTAATAAATACGGTGTGCCGCGTTTGGGTTTCGTTAATAAAATGGACCGCTCAGGTGCCAACTATTACGAAGTGCTACGTCAAATTAGGGAAGTTTTAGGTGCCAATCCGGTACCTGTTACCATACCAATTGGTGCTGAGGAAACCTTTCGCGGAGTAGTTGACCTAATCGAAAACAAAGCCGTTATTTGGTACGAAGACGATGTGATGGGTGTTCGCTACGAACTTGAAGAAGTTCCTGCCGATATGGTTGAAGAGGTGACCGAGTGGAGAGGAAAACTTATTGAAGCAGTAGCCGAATACGATGATGAGTTGATGGAGAAGTTTTTCGAAGATCCGGATTCTATCACCATTGAACATCTTATCGATGTTATCAGGAAGGCTACCATTGATATGAAAGTAGTTCCTATGATGTGCGGTTCTGCCTTCAAAAACAAAGGAATTCAACGTCTGTTGGATGGCGTAATTCGTTTCTTGCCTTCACCGGCTGATATTCCTGCTGTTGTAGGAATCAACCCTGAAACCGGAAATGAAGAAACCCGTGACCACGACGATAGCGCTCCTTTTACAGCCTTGGCCTTTAAAATTGCAACCGATCCATTTGTTGGACGTTTGGCTTTTATGAGGGTTTATTCAGGCAAAATTGAAGCTGGTTCTTATGTTTGGAACTCCCGTACTGAGAAAAAGGAACGTATTTCTCGCCTGTTCCAAATGAAATCCAACAAGCAGTTACCCCGCGATGTTATTTCAGCAGGTGATATCTGTGCAGGTGTTGGTTTCAAAGATATCCGTACAGGAGATACTTTGTGCGAAGAAAAACATCCTATTGTTCTTGAATCAATGGATTTTCCCGATCCTGTTATCGGTATTTCTGTTGAACCAAAGAGCCAGAAAGATATTGACAAACTTTCAAATGGACTAAGCAAATTAGCTGAAGAAGATCCAACTTTCCGTGTTCACACTGACCAGGATAGCGGACAAACTGTTATCAGTGGTATGGGTGAGTTGCACCTCGAGATTATCATCGACCGCTTACGACGCGAGTTTAAAGTTGAATGTAACCAGGGTCGTCCTCAGGTTAACTATAAAGAAGCTATTACCCAAACTGTTGAGCATCGAGAAGTATTCAAAAAGCAAACTGGTGGTCGTGGTAAATTTGCCGACATTATTGTTAAAGTTGGCCCCATCGATGAAGGTAAAACAGGACTTCAGTTTGTTGACCTGGTAAAAGGAGGGAACATTCCTCGTGAATATATTCCATCTGTTCAAAAAGGTTTTGAGAATGCCATGCAAAATGGTGTTTTGGCAGGCTTTACAGTCGAAAACCTCAAAGTTGAACTGTTGGACGGTTCGTTCCACCCTGTTGACTCTGACGCACTCTCGTTCGAGATTTGTGCCCGTCAGGCTTTCCGTTCTGCCTGCGCAAAAGCAAAGCCTACCTTACTTGAGCCCATTATGAGAGTTGAAGTGGTAACTCCTGAAGAATATATGGGTGACATTATTGGCGACTTCAACAAACGTCGTGGTCAGGTTGAGGGAATGGAATCAAAAGCTGGAGCCCGTGTGGTAAAAGCCCGTGTACCTTTGGCCGAGATGTTTGGATATGTAACAGCGTTGCGTACCATATCATCAGGTAGAGCTACATCGTCAATGGAATTCTCTCATTACGAGGAGGTTTCAAAATCTATTGCTATGGATGTGGTTAAAGAAGCCAAAGGTAAAGTTGAATTATTGTAAGAACTCGTTCGCATAAACAACTATGAATCAAAAAATAAGAATTAAACTGAAATCATACGATCACAATTTGGTTGATAAATCAGCCGAAAAGATCGTAAAAACAGTGAAGAGCACCGGTGCCATTGTTAGTGGTCCCATTCCGCTTCCTACCCATAAAAGGGTGTTCACTGTGTTGCGTTCAACCTTCGTCAATAAAAAATCACGTGAGCAGTTTCAATTGTCATCTTACAAAAGATTGATTGATATTTACAGCTCAACCGCGAAAACTATTGACGCTCTGATGAAACTTGAACTTCCCAGCGGTGTGGAAGTAGAAATTAAAGTTTGATTATAATCGTAAATTACAAAGCAATGCCAGGATTAATTGGAAAAAAAATCGGAATGACTTCCGTTTTCAGTGCCGAGGGTCAAAATATACCATGCACTGTTATCGAAGCTGGTCCTTGCGTCGTAACCCAGGTTAAAAAAATGGAAACTGATAGCTATGAGGCTGTTCAGTTGGCGTTCGACGAAAAAAGAGAGAAAAGTACTACCAAGCCTTTGAAAGGTCACTTTCAAAAAGCAGGTATTTCTCCAAAGGCCAAGCTGGTTGAATTCAAAGAATTTGAGAACGAGTTCAAACTTGGTGATGTAATCACCGTTGATTTGATTGAAGAGAACACTTTTGTAGACATAACCGGAATTTCTAAAGGGAAAGGTTTTCAGGGCGTAGTTACACGCCACGGATTCGGTGGTGTTGGAGGCCAAACACATGGTCAGCACAACCGCGGTCGTGCTCCCGGTTCTGTAGGCGCATCATCGTTCCCTTCACGCGTTTTTAAAGGCATGAGAATGGCCGGACGCACCGGAGGTGACCGGGTGAAAGTGGAAAACCTGAGAGTGATAAAAGTAATTCCCGAAAGCAACCTGTTACTGATTAAAGGATCTGTGCCGGGCGCAAAAGGTTCATATCTAATTATTGAAAAGTAATGGAACTGAACATACTAAACATACAAGGAAAAGAAACCGGCAGAAAAATTGAATTACCTGATTCAATTTTCTCAATCGAACCCAACGATCACGCCATTTATTTGGATGTAAAGCAATATCTGGCCAACAATCGTCAAGGGACTCATAAAGCCAAGGAGCGGAATGAAGTAGCCGGCAGCACACGGAAAATCAAGAAGCAAAAAGGAACCGGTACCGCAAGGGCAGGTAGCCTTAAATCTCCTGTATTCCGGGGTGGAGGTCGTATTTTCGGCCCCAGACCACGTAACTACAACTTCAAACTGAATAAAAAACTAAAAGAACTGGCTCGTTTATCAGCTTTAAGTTATAAAGCTAAAAACAATGCCATTCTGGTTGTTGAAGATTTTACGTTCGAAACTCCCAAAACCAAAGAATTTGTTGCAATTTGCAAGAACCTGCAGATCGAAGGAAAAAGATCAATGCTGGTTTTGAACGAGGATAACAGAAACGTTTACCTGTCTTCACGCAATATTCAGAGAACAGAGGTGGCTGTTGCTTCCAACCTGAACACTTACAGTATTATGAAAGCCCAGTCGCTGGTACTTACTGAAAGTTCAGTTGAACAATTAGGTAAACTTTTTAACGCATAAGGAGGTAAGTCATGGAAGTTATCATTAAGCCCATCGTCACTGAAAAGATGACCAAAGCAGGGGATACCCTTAACAAATATGGCTTTATTGTTAATAAGGAAGTTAATAAACTCCAGATTAAAAAAGCCGTTGAAGAGATGTATAATGTTACTGTTGAAACTGTAAATACAATGCGTTACGGAGGTGAAGTTAAAACCCGCTATACCAAAGGTGGCGTTGTAACCGGCCGTACCAATGCTTACAAAAAAGCAGTTGTAACACTTGCAGAAGGAAACAAGATTGATTTTTATAGCAATATTTAATCGAAATGGCAGTTAGAAAGCTAAAGCCCACTACACCGGGGCAGAGACACAAAATTATTGGTGCATTTGATGCGATTACCTCAAGTGTACCAGAAAAATCCTTACTAACCCCGCTAAAAAAATCCGGAGGACGTAATGCATCTGGAAAGATGACCATGCGTTACATCGGTGGCGGTCACAAAAGGAGGTATCGGGTAATCGACTTCAAACGGAACAAAGACGGTGTGCCAGCAACGGTAGATTCAATTCAGTACGACCCAAACAGGAGTGCACGAATTGCTTTGCTGGTCTATGCAGATGGCGAAAAACGTTACATCCTTGCACCAAATGGCTTGAAGGCAGGACAAGAAGTACTCTCGGGAAGCGGCATCGCTCCTGAAGTAGGTAATGCATTGCCTCTGGGTGAAATTCCGTTGGGAACCATCATCCATAACATTGAACTTCGTCCCGGACAAGGGGGAAGCATGGCCCGTAGTGCTGGAACATTTGCGCAATTGGCTGCTCGTGAAGGTAATTACGTAGTATTACGCCTTCCTTCCGGTGAAACCAGAATGGTTCTTACAACCTGTCGTGCTACAGTTGGAGCCGTAGGTAATTCTGACCACGGGCTGGAAAAATCAGGTAAGGCTGGTCGCAGCCGCTGGTTAGGACGCCGCCCGCGTACTCGTGGTGTAGCCATGAACCCCGTCGATCACCCAATGGGTGGTGGTGAAGGTAGAGCTTCAGGAGGTCATCCACGCTCGAGAAAAGGATTACTTGCCAAGGGCTACAAAACACGTGCCCCGAAGAAAGGTTCCAGTAAGTACATTCTTGAAAGGAGAAAAAAGTAACCGGTTAATTATTATTGAGTTATGAGCAGATCGTTAAAAAAAGGCCCATATATTAACTTTAAACTGGAGAACAAGGTGTTAGCCATGAATGAATCCGGTAAGAAATCAGTTATTAAAACCTGGGCCAGGGCATCAATGATTTCCCCTGAATTCGTTGGCCACACCATTGCTGTACACAATGGCAATAAATTTATTCCTGTGTATGTTACCGAAAATATGGTAGGCCATAAATTGGGTGAATTTGCCCCCACGCGTACATTCCGCGGTCATGCAGGCAACAAAAAACGTTAATTGCCTGAAGTGTTAATTTTTTAATGCCAAAAAAATGGGTGCAAGAAAAAAAATAAAAGCAGAACAATTTAAAGAAGCCAAAAAAACCAAGGCTTATGCCAGGCTGCGCAATGTTCCCACATCTCCCCGCAAAATGCGGTTGGTGGTGGATCTTATTCGCGGCAAAGAGGTTAATCTGGCGCTTGATATCCTCAAGTTTTCTACCAAAGAGGCTTCTCGTAGCGTAGAAAAGCTGTTGTTATCCGCAGTTGCCAACTGGAAGGAAAAAAATGAAGGACAAAGGCTCGAAGATGCCGGTCTTTTTGTTAAAGAGGCTTACGTTGATTCAGGTAGAGTTCTAAAACGCTTAAGACCTGCTCCACAGGGAAGAGCGCACCGAATTCTGAAAAGATCCAATCACGTAACAATACTTGTGGATAGTAAAGTTTCAAACGTTAATAAGGAAAATTAATACGAGCCAGATGGGACAAAAAGTTAATCCTATAAGCAATAGGTTAGGAATCATCAGAGGATGGGACTCTAACTGGTTTGGCGGAAAGAACTACGGCGACAAGTTGCTGGAAGATTCAAAAATCCGCAAATACCTCAATGCTCGTCTGGCTAAAGCCAGTATTTCGCGCATTATCATCGAACGTACACTTAAGCTAATCACCATTACAGTTTATACTGCACGCCCTGGTATCATCATCGGGAAAGGCGGTCAGGAGGTTGATAAACTGAAAGAAGAGCTTAAGAAGATTACCGATAAAGAAGTTCAAATCAACATCTTTGAAGTAAAAAGACCCGAATTGGACGCCTTGATTGTAGCCAACAATATTGCCCGTCAGCTGGAAGGACGTATCGCCTACCGCAGGGCTATTAAAATGGCTATTGCATCTACCATGCGTATGGGTGCAGAAGGCATTAAAGTTCAAATCTCAGGTCGTTTGAATGGCGCTGAAATGGCTCGTTCCGAGATGTATAAAGAGGGTCGTACCCCGCTTCATACCTTCCGTGCCGATATTGACTATGCCAGAGGTGAAGCTCTTACCAAAACAGGTTTGATTGGTATCAAAGTCTGGATTTGTAAAGGAGAGATTTACGGAAAACCGGATCTTTCTCCCAATTTCGGTGCGAAAGAAGTTACCGGTGGTAATCAACCACGTAAGAGCGGACCTCAGCATCAAGGCGGAGGTTTTAAGAAAAAAAAGAAGTAATCGTTTTTTAACTGATAATCGAAAGCAAAACGATGTTACAGCCAAAAAAAGTAAAATTCAGACGGCAGCAGAAAGGAAAAATGAAAGGGAATGCCCAGAGGGGTCATGAACTTGCCTTTGGTTCTTTCGGTATTAAGTCACTTCAAAGTAAGTGGATTACCGGCCGTCAAATAGAAGCGGCAAGGATTGCCGTTACCCGTTACATGCAACGTCAAGGTCAGATATGGATTCGTATCTTCCCCGATAAACCCATAACCAAAAAACCTGCAGAGGTTCGGATGGGTAAAGGTAAAGGTAGCCCCGAAGGCTTTGTTGCACCAGTTACACCCGGACGTATCATTATTGAGTGCGACGGTGTACCTTTTGAAATAGCAAAAGAGGCCTTACGCCTTGCCGCTCAGAAGTTACCTGTTACTACCAAGTTTGTTGTACGTAGGGATTTTGTTGAATCTTCAAATGCGTAAGGATGAAAACTTCCGAAATAAAAGAAATGACCATCAGCGAGATTGAGGAAAGAATCGATGCCCAACAGCAGGAATTAACCCGTATGGTCCTCAACCACCACATTTCTCCATTGGAAAATCCAATGAAGATAAGACAAACTCGTAGGAATATAGCGCGTATGCTGACCATTTTGCGTCAGAAACAGTTAAATGAAAAATAATTTTCATCATGGAAACAAGAAACCTTAGAAAAGAACGTGTTGGGGTTGTGGTGAGCGAGAAAATGGATAAAACCATTGTTGTTAGCGTTGTTATTCGTGAAAAACACCCGATTTACGGTAAATTCATGAAAAAAACCAAGAAATTCTACGCGCACGATGAAAACAACAACGGTCATGCAGGAGATACCGTGCGGATTATGGAAACACGCCCTCTGAGCAAAACCAAACGTTGGAGATTAGTTGAAATCATTGAAAGAGCTAAGTAATCATGATACAGCAGGAATCCAGACTCAATGTTGCCGACAATAGCGGAGCTAAAGAAGTTTTATGTATCCGTGTTCTAGGTGGAACCGGACGCAGATATGCTTCAATTGGCGACCGTATTGTGGTATCAATTAAAAGTGCAGTACCCGCTTCTGATATGAAAAAAGGGACTGTAAGCAAAGCCGTTGTAGTACGCACTAAAAAAGAAATCAGAAGAGCCGATGGTTCATATATCCGCTTCGACGACAATGCTTGTGTGCTTATTAACAACGCCGGAGAAATGCGCGGTACCCGTATTTTCGGGCCCGTAGCCAGGGAATTACGTGAAGGATACATGAAAATTGTATCTTTAGCGCCTGAAGTGCTTTAATCGTTTAAGATTTATCAGCAATGGGAAAATTACATATTAAAAAAGGCGACATAGTAATTGTTAACGCTGGAACCAGTAAAGGAATGGAAGGTAAAGTCCTTGAGGTTTTTCCGGCAAAAGAACGTGCTATTGTTGAAGGCGTTAACATGGTTAGCAAACATACCAAACCCAACGCCGAGAACCCACAAGGGGGCATTATTAAAAAAGAAGCCTCTATTCATATTTCCAATCTGAACCTGAAAGACCCATCAACCGGTAAAGCTACCCGTATTGGTCGGAAGGTTGCAGACAATGGTAAACTTGTTCGTTATTCTAAAAAGTCAGGGGAGGAGATTAAGTAATGAGTTACATACCTAATTATAAAACCAGATACAAAGACGAAATTGTATCCAACCTGATGAAAGAATTTGCATATACCAGCGTCATGCAGGTTCCTAAGTTGGAGAAAATTGTAATCAATCAGGGTGTAGGTTCAGCCGTAGCTGACAAAAAACAGATTGAAACGTCTTTAAAAGAACTTACAGCTATTTCAGGTCAAAAAGCTGTTTCATGTCTTTCAAAGAAAGATATCTCAAACTTTAAACTGAGGAAAAAAATGCCAATCGGAGCGCGCGTTACATTGCGTCACGATACTATGTATGAATTCCTGGAGCGCTTGGTAAAAGTTGCTTTACCACGTATTCGTGACTTCAAAGGTATCAACAGCAAACTCGACGGAAGAGGCAATTATACCCTTGGTATTACCGAACAAATCATTTTTCCTGAAATAAATATCGATAATGTAAGTAAGATTATGGGTATGAATATTACCTTTGTGACCTCAGGAAAAACCGATGAAGAGGCTTTTGCATTGCTTCGCGAGTTCGGATTACCGTTTAAAAACTTAAAAAAGAACTAATTATATGGCAAAGGAATCAATGAAAGCCCGTGAGGTTAAGCGGGCAAAGCTTATTGCCAAATATGCCGAGAAGCGTGCTAAAATGAAAGCTGAAGGCGATTTTGTTGGTTTGCAGAAACTTCCTAAAAATGCATCTCCAATTCGTTTGCACAACCGTTGCAAACTTACCGGAAGGCCTAAAGGATACATGCGCCAGTTTGGAATCAGCCGTATTTGCTTCCGTGAAATGGCAGCAGCAGGTTTAATCCCTGGAGTTAAAAAAGCCAGTTGGTAAGATATTCAAAGGGCAGAAGTTTTAAATATTGTTCCGATCCGTCGGAATCAATTTAATCTTAAAGTAAAATGACAGATCCAATTGCAGATTTCCTGACCCGCATCAGGAACGCCATTATGGCGAGGCACAAGGTTGTTGAGGTTCCGGCCTCCAACCTGAAAAAGGAAATGACCAAAATCCTTTTTCAAAAAGGTTACATCCTCAATTACAAATTTATGGAGGATGGAAAACAGGGAATTATTAAAATAGCCCTGAAATACGATCCGGTTTCTAAAGCTCCCGCAATTAAATCGTTAAGCAGGGTGTCAAGCCCTGGTCTACGTCAGTATACCGGTTACCGCGAGGTTCCCAGGGTATTAAACGGGCTTGGAGTAGCCATTCTATCTACTTCTAAAGGTGTTATGACCGATAAAGAAGCCAGAATGGAAAAAGTAGGTGGTGAAGTTTTATGTTACGTTTATTAAGAAGGAGGTATAGTCATGTCAAGGATAGGAAAATTACCCATCAGAATACCTGCCGGCGTTAACGTAACGGTTAAGGACAATATGGTGACTGTAAAAGGTCCCAAAGGTGAACTGCAAGAAAACATTCACCCCGATATCAGTGTTGAAATCAATGACGGTGAACTCTCAGTGGCTCGTCCAACAGATGAGAAACAACATCGTTCAATGCATGGTTTATACCGCTCGCTTATTAACAATATGATAGTAGGTGTATCGCAAGGTTACCAGAAAAAAATGGAACTTGTAGGTGTAGGTTACCGTGCCAATGCAACCGGACAGATTTTGGAATTATCACTGGGTTATTCACATGCCATTCATATACAATTACCTCAGGAAATTAAAGTTGAGGCTGTGACCGACCGGAAAAGCAATCCGATCATAACACTGGAATCGATCGACAAACAACTCTTAGGGCAGGTTTGTGCCAAAATTCGTTCATTGAGAGAACCCGAGCCTTATAAAGGTAAAGGTATTCGTTTCGTGGGTGAGGTTATCAGACGTAAGGCTGGTAAGAGTGCCAAAGTTTAATCTGATTAAATTCATTGTGTTATGGCTTTTTCGAAAACAGAAAGAAGACTCAAAATAAAAAGACGCATTCGCAATAAAATTGAAGGATGCAGTGAAAGACCAAGAATGTCAGTATATCGTAGTAACAAACAGATTTCTGTACAGCTGATAGATGACATTAGTGGTAAAACCTTAGCCGCCGCCTCTTCAAATGTTAAAGAGATTGTGGCGCAAAGCGGAACCAAAACTGAAAAAGCTGCCATGGTAGGCAAATTAATAGCTGAAAAAGCGCTTGCAGCCGGAATTCAAACCGTTACCTTCGACAGAAACGGTTATCTGTATCATGGTAGAGTGAAACAATTAGCGGACGCTGCTCGCGAGGCAGGCCTTAAATTTTAATGTATTATGGCAGGAAATAATAAAAGAGTTCGTACAACAAACGACCTGGAACTGAAAGACAGACTGGTCGCTATCAACAGGGTTACTAAAGTTACCAAAGGTGGTAGAACTTTTAGCTTCTCAGCCATTGTTGTTGTTGGAAATGAAAATGGCATTGTAGGCTGGGGACTTGGTAAAGCCAATGAAGTAACCACTGCCATTGCCAAAGGAGTGGAAGCAGCTAAAAAGAATCTGGTTAAAATTCCGGTAATTAAAGGAACCATTCCTCATGAGCAAACAGCCAAATTTGGCGGTGCCCGCGTATTTATGAAACCCGCTTCTCATGGTACTGGGCTTGTGGCCGGAGGTGCTATGCGCGCCGTGCTCGAAAGCGTTGGTATTCATGACGTACTTGCTAAATCTAAAGGTTCATCGAACCCTCACAACCTGGTTAAAGCTACCATTAATGCACTTTGCGAATTGCGCGATGCCAATACCGTAGCAAATAACAGGGGAGTAACTATTGAAACAGTGTTTAACGGTTAAGAAAAGGAACTATGGCAAAGATAAAAGTTACACAGGTTCGCAGTAAAATCAAGTGCACCGAAACTCAAAAAAGAACTTTGGCTGCTCTTGGACTACGCCGGATTAATGCCACCGTTGAGCACGAGGATTCTCCTGTGATTCTGGGTATGGTAGAGAAAGTAAGACACCTTGTGAGTGTTGAGAAATAAAAGTTTTAACGAAGTTATCGAAATTTGATATGGAATTAAATCAATTGAAACCTGCAACTGGATCGAACCACCACGATAAAAGAATCGGTCGTGGTACCGGTTCCGGCCATGGAGGTACCTCCACACGTGGTCATAAAGGAGCCAAATCACGTTCGGGTTATTCAAAAAAGATCGGATTTGAAGGTGGTCAGATGCCACTTCAGAGAAGGGTTCCAAAATTCGGTTTTAAAAATATTAACCGAAAGGAATACAAATCCATTAATATTGAGGTTTTGCAAGGCTTAGCCGAGAAAAACGGATGGACTGTAATCACTCCCGATAATCTGAATGAAGCCGGATTGATCAGTAAAAACGATCAAGTAAAGATTTTAGGGAAAGGAGCTATTTCTGCTAAATTGGAAGTTAAAGCTCATGCTTTTTCCAAATCGGCCGAAGCAGCCATTGAAGCAGCTCAAGGAACCGTAGTAAAATTGTAATTTGATGAAACGAGTCCCGGATTTTTTCGGGACGAGTTACATCTGACCTATAAAACAGTTAATAACAGATGAAACTATTTGAAACCATCCGTAACATCTGGAAGATCGAGGAACTTAAAACCAGAATCATTACAACCCTTGGATTATTATTAATCTATCGTTTGGGTTCGTTTGTGGTTTTACCAGGAATTGATCCTAACCAGTTAGCTAATTTGGAAAACCAAACCCGTCAAGGGGTTTTAGGATTGTTGGATATGTTTTCAGGAGGAGCCTTTTCTAATGCATCCATCCTGGCTTTGGGCATTATGCCATACATTTCTGCTTCCATTGTAGTGCAGCTGTTAGGTATTGCAATTCCTTATTTTCAGAGGTTGCAACGGGAAGGAGAAAGTGGCCGTCGTAAGATTAATCAGATTACCAGGTATTTAACCGTAGGTATATTGTTATTCCAGGCCCCCAGTTATATTGCTAACCTTTACGCCCAGTTGCCTGCATCTGCATTTGTTGCAACCGGTTTAGGTTTCACTGTCACTTCTACAATTATCCTTACTGCCGGTACCATGTTTGTAATGTGGTTAGGTGAGCGGATTACCGATAAGGGTATTGGAAACGGTATTTCCTTAATCATTATGATAGGTATTATTGCCAGATTGCCATTTTCATTGTTTGCTGAACTTGTTTCGCGTTTGGAAGAAGGCGGTGGCTTGGTAATGTTACTTATTGAATTTGTAATTCTGTTTTTTGTATTTGCAGGAACCATCTTACTGGTTCAGGGAACGCGTCGCGTTCCTGTGCAGTATGCAAAACGAATTGTTGGTAATAAGCAATATGGCGGAGTGCGTCAGTATATTCCTTTAAAAGTGAATGCTGCTGGTGTAATGCCCATCATTTTTGCTCAGGCGATTATGTTTATACCTGTTACTTTTGCCGGGTTTGTTGACAGTGAAACTGCAACAGGATTTGCAGCTATTTTTGCAAATTTTACCGGATTCTGGTATAACCTCACATTTGCCTTGCTCATTATACTTTTTACATATTTTTATACCGCCATTACAATTAATCCAACCCAAATGGCAGATGATATGAAACGTAACGGTGGATTTATTCCCGGAATTAAACCAGGGAAGAAAACAGCCGAGTTTCTGGATTCTGTTATGTCGAAGATTACGCTTCCGGGGTCAGTTTTTCTGGCATTGGTAGCCATCTTGCCTGCATTTGCCATGTTGGCCGGAGTCGACAATTCATTTGCTCAATTTTACGGAGGAACATCGCTACTGATTTTAGTTGGTGTTGTTCTTGATACATTACAGCAAATTGAAAGTCATCTGCTTATGCGTCATTACGATGGGTTGCTTAAGTCTGGCAGAATTAAAGGACGTACAGGAGGTGGCGCTGCTGCCTATTAAACCGGTGTACTCTTCTATATGATTTATTTAAAGACTGACGAAGAGATAGAATTACTAAGGGAAAGTAATTTGTTGGTGGCACGGACACTTGGCGAAATCGCCAAAATAGTGAAACCAGGAATTACTACCCTTGAGCTTGATAAAGTCGCAGAAACCTTTATTCGGGATCACAAAGGTATCCCCGGTTTCCTGAACTACAACGGCTATCCCAATACACTTTGCACATCTGTTAACGAACAGGTTGTTCACGGAATTCCTAATGGTGTTCCCTTAAAAGAAGGCGATATTGTATCGGTTGACTGTGGTGTGCTTTTAAATGGTTTTTTTGGCGATTCAGCTTATACTTTTGAAGTGGGCATCGTTAAACCTGAAATAAAAGCACTACTGGATGCAACAAAAGCCTCTTTGTACGAAGGTATAAAAATGGCTGTTGAGGGTCAAAGATTAGGAGATATTGGTTTTGCAGTTCAATCTTATTGTGAAGAACGAGGATACTCAGTTGTGCGTGAAATGGTTGGTCACGGTATAGGCCGTAATCTTCATGAATCGCCCGAAGTGCCTAATTATGGGAAAAGGGGCTATGGCATTAAACTGCGCCAGGGAATGGTGCTGGCCATTGAACCAATGATAAATTTAGGCAAACGGCAAATTGTACAGGAAAAGGATGGATGGACCATCCGCACCTCCGACAGAAGTGTTTCAGCTCATTTTGAACATACTGTTGCGATAAGGAAAAATGAAGCAGATATATTATCGAGTTTCAAATTTGTAGAAGAAGTATTAACTTTGCAGTCTTAAAAAAATAAAATTGTTTTACATATGGCTAAACAAGCCTCAATAGAACAGGACGGTACCATCATAGAAGCGCTCTCTAATGCCATGTTTCGTGTGGAATTGGAGAATGGCCACGTGATCACTGCTCACATCTCGGGAAAAATGCGCATGCATTATATTAAAATTCTTCCCGGAGACAGAGTTAAAGTGGAGATGTCTCCATATGATTTGACCAAAGGTAGAATTAGTTACAGGTACAAATAATACTTAACACAATGAAGGTTAGAGCATCAATCAAAAAGCGCAGCGCCGATTGCAAAATTGTAAGACGGAAAGGTCGCTTGTATGTGATTAACAAAAAGAATCCAAAGTTTAAACAACGTCAAGGATAAATTTTAAGAATATGGCAAGAATTGCAGGAGTTGACATCCCATCGCAGAAACGAGGTGAAATTGCCCTTACCTATATTTATGGTATTGGTAGAAGCATGGCAACAAACATCCTTAACCAGGCTGGCGTGGACGTTAACATTAAAGTAAAGGAATGGACCGATGAACAAATTACCGCTGTTCGCGAAATCATTGGTTCAACCATTAAAACTGAAGGTGAATTACGCTCAGAAGTGCAACTTAACATTAAACGCTTAATGGATATTGGTTGCTACAGAGGTATTCGTCACCGTGTTGGTTTACCATTACGTGGACAATCAACCAAAAACAATGCACGTACCCGTAAAGGGAGAAAGAAAACCGTTGCAAATAAAAAGAAAGCTAGTAAATAATCGTTGAAACATGGCTAAAAAGGCAGGAACACAGAAAAAGAAAATAGTAAAAGTTGATGCTATTGGACAAGCACATGTGCACTCATCGTTCAATAACATCATCGTTTGCCTGACCAATGCTAACGGTCAGGTTATCTCCTGGTCAAGTGCCGGCAAAATGGGTTTCAGAGGTTCAAAAAAGAACACTCCTTATGCTGCTCAGGTAGCAGCTGCCGATTGCGCTAAGGTTGCTTACGACCTGGGCCTGAGAAAAGTAAAAGTGTATGTAAAGGGACCGGGCAACGGTCGTGAATCTGCAATTCGTTCAATCCATTCAACTGGAATTGAAGTGAGCGAAATTGTTGATGTAACACCAATGCCTCATAACGGTTGTCGCCCTCCAAAACGCAGAAGGGTATAATTACATTACTAGTTGTTAACCATAAATTTTTGATTGATAATTTTGAATTATGGTTGGTTATAAATTAAACCTTCCTTCTATAATCTTGCGGCTGTCAAATTCAATTTTTAAAATCAAAAATTTAAAATCAAAAATTTAGTAGAATGGCTAGATACATAGGTCCAAAGTCAAAAATTGCACGTAAATTCGGAGAAGCAATTTACGGTGCCGATAAATATCTCGAAAAGAAGAATTATCCTCCGGGACAACACGGTGTAAACCGTAGAAAAAAAACCAGTGAATACGGAATGCAACTTCGTGAAAAACAAAAAGCGAAGTATACATATGGTGTTCTGGAAAGACAATTTAGCAACCTGTTTGACAGAGCTACCCGCAGTAAAGGTATTACAGGTGAGGTTTTGTTAGGCTTGCTTGAATCGCGTTTGGATAACGTAGTTTATCGTATGGGATTGGCACCAACACGTGCCGGAGCCCGCCAGTTGGTATCACACCGTCACATCACTGTAGATGGTTCTGTTGTTAACATACCTTCTTATTCACTAAAAGCTGGTCAGATTATTGCCGTAAGGGAAAAATCAAAATCGCTTGAAGTGATTAATACATCATTATCAAATTCAAGTGTTCACAAGTATTCCTGGCTGGAGTGGGATCAGCATACCATGACTGGTAAGTTTCTGAATGTTCCCGAAAGAACAGAAATACCTGAAAATATTAAAGAACAGTTGATCGTTGAATTGTACTCTAAATAATTAATTCTTATGGCAATATTAGCGTTCCAAAAACCTGATAAAGTTATCATGCTTGATGCTGATGACAAGTTCGGTCGTTTCGAATTTCGTCCTCTTGAGCCAGGATATGGTATTACTGTTGGAAATGCCTTAAGAAGAATCTTGCTCTCTTCTTTGGAGGGCTATGCGATTACAACTGTCAAAATTGAAGGTGTTGATCACGAGTTTTCGAGCATCCCCGGAGTGGTGGATGATGTTACGGAAATAATACTGAATCTGAAGCAGGTTCGGTTTAAGAAAACCACCGACGATAGTGAAGGCGAAAAAATTACTGTTTCTGTATCGGGCAAAGAGCAATTAACTGCCGGTGATTTGAACCAGTATCTTTCCAGCTTCCGGATTTTAAACCCCGAATTGGTTATTGTCAGGATGAATCCTGAAGTCCATCTGCAAATGACCCTTACCATTCAAAAAGGTAGAGGTTATGTTCCTGCCGAAGAGAATCGTAATTCAGAGTTAGAGTTTGGAACCATTGCAATTGACTCAATATTTACGCCTGTACGTAATGTAAAATACGCCGTTGAGAACTTCCGGGTGGAACAAAAAACCGACTACGAAAAGTTACTCATCGACATTTCAACCGATGGTTCTATTCATCCAAAAGATGCTCTTAAAGAAGCTTCCAAAATTCTTATTTATCACTTCATGCTTTTCTCTGACGAGAAAATCACCCTTGATTCGGACGAGAAATTTGGAAATGAAGAATTTGATGAAGAAGTATTGCATATGCGTCAGCTTCTGAAGACAAAACTGGTTGATCTTGACCTTTCTGTTCGTGCCCTTAACTGCTTAAAAGCAGCTGATGTGGAAACATTAGGAGAATTGGTTCAATACAACCGGAACGATTTATTGAAATTCAGGAATTTTGGTAAAAAATCACTCACCGAGCTGGATGATTTACTTCAAAATCTTGGACTCAATTTTGGTATGGATATTATGAAGTATAAATTAGACAAGGAATAAACCGCGATGAGACATCAAAAAAAGATTAATCACCTGGGTAGAACCAGCTCGCACAGAAAAGCTATGCTTGCTAACATGGCGAGTTCGCTTATTTTGCATAAGCGGATTAAAACCACGGTGGCCAAAGCTAAAGCCTTGAGAATGTATGTGGAACCGTTGATTAACAAATCAAAAGATGATACCACTCATTCAAGAAGGATTGTTTTTAGTTATTTACAAAGCAAAGAGGCAGTTTCTGAACTCTTCCGTGAAATATCTCAAAAAGTAGCTAGCCGTCCAGGTGGTTACACCCGTATTCTTAAATTGGGTAACCGTTTAGGCGATGCTGCCGAAATATGTTATATTGAGCTGGTTGATTACAACGAAAATATGCTGGCCGCTTCTACCGGTAGCGATAAAAAGAAATCTACCACCCGTAGAGGAAGAAAAAAAGCTACTGCTGCTGTAACTGAAGCTCCTGCAAAGAAAGCTGCTCCTGCTAAGGAAGAGGCTGCTCCTGAAGTTGCTCCGGAAGAATAATATGTTACCTCAGATCTACATAAGTTCGATCTTATAGGTTAAGTTCTTATTTAAAGGGATAAAGAGTTATGCTTTATCCTTTTTTTATTTGATTAATTATTAACACATAATAAACCTTGCATTATGGGATTAATTGCTAATGTACATGCACGCGAAATTCTTGATTCGCGCGGTAACCCAACCATCGAGGTTGAGGTTACTCTTGAAAGTGGCATTGTAGGAAGAGCTGCTGTGCCAAGTGGCGCCTCTACCGGCGAAAACGAAGCACTTGAACTTCGCGACGGCGACAAAAAAAGATACCTTGGGAAAGGTGTTTTAAAAGCTGTTGAAAATGTTAATAAAGTAATTGCTCCTGCATTGGTGGGAATGAGCGCTATCGACCAGGTGGCCGTTGACTACAAAATGCTTGAGATGGATGGCACAAAAACCAAAAGTAAATTAGGTGCCAACGCTATTCTTGGCGTTTCTTTGGCTACTGCCAGAGCAGCTGCTGAGTACAGTGGATTGCCATTGTATCGCTACATTGGCGGAACCAATGCCAAAACGCTTCCTGTTCCTATGATGAACATCATCAACGGAGGTTCACATTCTGATGCTCCTATTGCCTTCCAGGAATTTATGATTCGTCCTGTTGGTGCCAATAGCTTCCGTGAAGGTCTTCGTATGGGGGCTGAAGTGTTCCATGCCCTTAAGAAAATTTTCCACGATCGTGGCTTAAGCACTGCTGTAGGCGACGAGGGCGGTTTTGCGCCTGTTCTTGATGGAACCGAAGATGCTTTAAACAGCATTATTAAGGCTATTGAGAATGCTGGTTACAAACCAGGACGTTTAGAAGATGGTGGTCAGGTTTCTATTGCTCTTGACTGCGCTGCTTCTGAATTTTATAAAGATGGTATTTACGACTATTCAAAATTTGAAGGCCCTAAAGGAGTTAAAAGAACCCGCGAAGAACAGGTGGCTTATTTGGCCGAATTGGTTGCCAAATTCCCTATCGATAGTATCGAGGATGGTTGCCACGAAGGTGACTGGGATGGTTGGGTGTTACTGAACAAAACTCTTGGTAGCAAATGTCAATTGGTTGGCGACGATCTTTTTGTTACCAATGTTGAGTATCTGAAAAAAGGTATTGAACTGAATGCAGCCAACTCAATTTTAATTAAAGTAAACCAGATTGGTACATTAACCGAAACTTTGGATGCTATTGAAATGGCCCACCGTGCTGGTTATACTTCAGTTACTTCACACCGTTCAGGTGAAACTGAGGATTCAACCATTGCCGATATTGCTGTTGCTACAAATAGCGGTCAAATTAAAACAGGCTCGTTAAGTCGTTCCGACAGGATGGCAAAATATAACCAGTTGCTTCGCATTGAAGAAGAACTGGGGGCAAGTGCCATTTATGGATATAAAAAAGTAGTTAAGAAGTAATCTTAATTGCCTATTTGTTTTAAGAACTGCTCTGCCTTGGTGGGGCAGTTTTTTTTGTTATAAAGGTTTTGTAAATTGAAGGCATGCTTTAATAAAGAACAAAAAGGTTTAATATCTGTTATTTACATAAAGAATCTTTAAGTGACCTAATTATAAATAACAAAAAACTAATTAACTATGGATCCCGTTAAGCAGAGATTATTAGAGGTTGGCCGTCCTAAGGCTGAGATGCTCAAAAAACTTATTCGCGAACATGGCGATAAAGTAATACAGCAAATTACTTTAGACCAGGTGTTATCAGGAATGAAAGGAATCAACGCCCTTTTAACTGATACTTCTAAACTCGATGCCGAAGAGGGAATCCGATTCAGAGAACATTCCATCCCTGAACTGAGAGCGAATTTACCAAAAATAAGTCCTGATGGAGAACCCTTACCTGAAGGATTATTTTATTTAATGCTTGTGGGCGAAGTCCCAACCCAGCAACAGGTTGATTTTATCTCTACTGAATGGTCGCGCCGGGCCCAGGGTATTCCGCACCATGCCTTTGATGTTATTAATGCTCTTCCCAAAAGCGCTCACCCTATGATTCAGTTTAATACAGCCATTCTGGCCATGAGTACTGAATCGCATTTCAGGAAAGCCTATACCGATGGAATGGACAAAAAAGACTATTGGGATCCTATGTACGAAGGCGTTATGGATTTAATTAGTCGGTTACCCGTCATTGCAGCCTATATCTACCGAAGAGTTTACCATAACGAACAATATATTCCCGCCGATCCATCGTTGGATTGGGCAGGAAATCTGGCCCATATGATGGGTTACGAAAGCGAGGAGGTTAAACGGTTGATGCGGCTTTATATGGTTTTACATGCCGATCATGAAGGAGGTAATGTTTCAGCTCATGCAACGCATCTCGTTGGGTCAGCATTGTCGAATCCCTATTATAGTTTCTCGGCAGGTATGAACGGTTTGGCTGGGCCTCTGCATGGAATGGCCAATCAGGATGTTATGAGGTGGTTAAACGACTTAATTAAAGAATTGGGAACCAATGACCCATCGGAAGAACAAATACGTGATTACGCGCTCAATACCATTGAGCAGGGGCGGGTTATACCTGGTTACGGTCATGCTGTATTGCGAAAAACCGACCCGAGATTTATGGAGCAATTGAATTTTGCCAATAAGTATATTCCAAATGCACCCATGATTAAACTGGTACGAAAGATATACGAAGTAGTACCTGATGTATTGTTGGCCACTGGAAAGGTGAAAAATCCATATCCCAACGTTGATGCTATTTCAGGAAGTCTTTTGTCGAGTTATGGGATTACCGAGCATGGAATTTATACCGTTTTATTTGGTGTATCCAGAGCTTTGGGAGTCCTCTCGTCATTAATATGGGACAGGATGTATGGTTCGCCACTTGAAAGGCCAAGTTCTCAAACGCTGGAGTGGTTTATTAATAAAGCCGATATAAAACCCGAAGATTTGAAGTGATTATTAGCAACTGTTAGTTAATCAATATTCTTAAATGATATAACTCAAGCAGTGCAATTAAATCTATATTCGAAGGAAGATGTTAATTATTTAGCATTTTCCTTCGTTTTTTTATATCCAAATTAAAGGTTTTTGCGTATACAGTTCTGTTCTAACTAAGTAAAGTTTCTAATTATCAATTAAATATACTGTTTATGATAGCTGTAATCTTAACAAACTACTCAAATGTAATCATGCTATATTGATAATGATAATTACACAATACACCATTTATTATTAAATATGTCAAGGTTAATAAGTTCATTGTAAGAATTTTGGTGAAATCTTTAAGGGCGAATTGTTAATTTTTGTTGTGGCTTTTTGCTAAATTGAACATATTTGCGGTTTGAACTAAAAAAGCATTTATAGGTGAGATATTTTTTACGATTAGTATTGGTTTTATTGCTTTTTATTCAGTTTTTCCCGACAATGAGTCAGGATGCGGTTTACTCTACACGACAGTTTACCATATCTGATGGATTGTCGAGCAATTCGGTTATTGCTATATATCAGGATAGTAAGGGCTTTTTATGGATTGGTACCCAGGATGGGTTAAACCGGTATGATGGATCAAAATTTGAAGTTTTCAGGTTTAATAAAGATTTGAATTCGATTTCGGGGAACTATATTTTAGCCATTAACGAGGATAAAGAAGGAAATATTTGGATTGGAACACGCAAAGGAGGTTTAAGCGTTTATAGCAGAGCTACAGGTGTTTTTAATACTTACATGAATGAACCCGGGAACTCAAGGTCGCTACCCGAAAACGATGTGTTGGGTTTTTATATCTCTCCAAAAGGAGAAATTTGGATTAAAACAGAAAATTACTTAAGCCGATATTATTCCAATACCGACGATTTTACCAATTATGGCCATTTTTCCAACCTTTTTAAGCGAACGGTTTCATTTGGTTACCCAATTGTTTATGAGAGCGATACGTCGCTTCTAGTTGGTACCAAGGATGGGATAAACCGATTTTTAATTAATCAGGGAACTTTTGAACGATTATTTGTTAATGGCAACTCAAAATTTAAATGCAGCGATTTAGTTTCCGATATTATTAAAGTAGGTGATGGATTGTTTTTAGCTGCTACCCATTCGGGCTTACGTTTATTCGAGCCCTCTATTAACCTGCTTCCTGTTGCACCTAAAAGCTATCCGGGGTCAGAACTGGCTGTTAATGCTGTATATGCCGACAAACGAGGACGAATTTGGGTGGGAACTAAAAAGGGGCTCGAAAAGTTTCGTCCCGAGAATATGGTTCATGAAATAGTGAGAAGAAAACCATCAGACGAATATTCTGTTGTTCCTTATGAAGTGACCTCGGTCATTGAGGATGCCTCTGGAATAATTTGGATTGGCACCAGGTTTAATGGCTTGTTTAAGCTTTCAACAACTCCTCCAAAATTCTCATCCATTGCTGAAAGCGATTCGAAGGATTGGCCATTACGTTGCTACAATGTTCAATCGGTTTATTTTGATAATCATGGCAAAGTTTGGATGGGAACCCTAACCAGTGGGGTTTATGTTCTTGATAGAGAAACCCGGACGTTCCGTAATTTTACAATGAATAAGGAGCAATACAAGAATGAAGATGATGCTGTTTATTCAATTTTTAAAGACGACAATGGACAGTTTTGGTTTGGAACTAATTCTGGGGTTTATATAATAGGTGGAGACCAGCGCGAGGTTGAAGAATTTAATTATGGTTATGATGCCAAATATACTACCCTTTTAAAGAACAATCAGATAATGGCCATAGTTAAGGATAAAACCGGTGCTCTTTGGTTTGGAACCCATTTTGGACTTTACCGGTATTTAAATGGCCGCGTTATGAGCTTCTTTAAAGAAGATCATTGGAATTTGCTATCTGACGAGATTAATGTTTTGTTGCCCGATAATGGCCAAAGAGTATGGATAGGAACGGGAGAGGGATTGTGTTATTACGATTTGCGTACCGGTTTGCTCAATCCGGTTACGCTGAGCAAGCCTTTACCTGAATTGAATCAGCAGGTTTTATCTCTTGAAATGGATCAGGCATCACGTCTTTGGGTGGGAACAAGATCAGGTATGTTTATGTTGGAAGAGGATTCGGCATCAGTTTTTAAAGCACGCATCATTGAAGGGCTCAAAGATGAAATGGTTAGCGGCATATTAGTGGATAGAGCATACCGGGTTTGGTTAAGCTCAGGGAAAGGAATTTCATTTTTAACCCCCGATGAATCGCTTCAAAACTTTGATGTTAGTGATGGTATTCCCGGGCATGTGTTCAACCAGGGAAGTGCTTTTAAATCACCTGCTGGAGAGCTGTTTTTTGGAAGTGTAAGTGGTTTGTGCTGGATAAATCCTGATTCAATCAGTTACAATTTGCATCGCCCACGAATTGCCATTACCGGCATTTCAATCTGCATCAAAGGCGATTGTCAGAGTGTTTTTTATGATGGGATGAGGAGTGCGAAGATTAAATACCGCCCGGGAATGATGATGGAGGTGAATTTTGCAGCTTTGGAATATACTCACCCCTGCAAAAATCATTTTCGTATTATGCTTGAAGGCTACGATATAGATTGGCGACCGGTAACCAAAAGCAATCAGGTTACATTCTCCAATATTATGCCGGGCGAATACAAGTTAAAAATAATAGCTTCCAATAATGATTTAACCTGGAATACCGAACCCCTCGAATTTCCGCTGATTATTGATCCTCCATTGTGGATGACTGGTTATGCTTATGCTTTTTATTTGCTGGTTATTGTTTTTGTTATTCAAATGTTTGTAAACTACCGCATAAGGCATTACCGAAAGGCAAACAGAACTCTTACCGAAAAAAATCAGGATAAAAAGCGGCTTGAAGCTCAAAGGGAAACCCTATCGCGGATTAATCAGAGTCTTACTGATAGTATTTCTTATGCCACCCGTATACAATCAGCCATGATTCCAACGGAAAAACGGCTGAGAGATTCTCTCCCAAAATCGTTTGTTTACTTTAGGCCAAGAGATATGGTAAGTGGAGATTTTTATTATGTTTTTGATAATGGCGTAAAAACATACATTGCTGTTGTTGACTGTACCGGGCATGGGGTTCCCGGTGCATTTATGTCGATTATTGGAATGGATTTGCTTAAAAGTATTATTGAAGGTAAAAATGAGGAGAATCCGGCCCGGATACTGGAAATAATGAATATTGAACTTGAGCGGACATTAAACTCCGACCCTGCGGTTTATGATGAAGGCCTGGTTACACTGAGAGATGGCATGGATATGGGGCTTTGTATTATTGATCACCAAAATGGCATTTTAGATTATGCCGGTGCTGTTAATGAACTTTACCTGATAAGAAATAATGAAATTCTAACTTACAAAGGGAATCGTTATCCATTGGGAAGATTTACCGAACAAAGTGCTGCAGCTTTTGATTCTGTAAGGATTATGGTGGAGAAAACCGATATGATTTATTTATTTTCAGATGGTTATGTCGACCAGTTTGGCGGCCCCGATATGAAGAAGTTTAAATATCGCCGTTTTCGTCACTTGTTGCTGAACATTCACCAGTTGTCAACCGACGACCAAAAAGCCATTCTTCATCAGAAACTTGAAGAGTGGAAAGGAGAAAACGAACAGGTAGATGATATTTTAATCTTGGGTTTTCGCCCATCAAGAGAATCTTAACTCGACAAATGCTCCCTGATTTTTGAAATTAACTCTTCAGGCTGGAATGGTTTACTAATATAATCATCCATTCCGGCAACCAGACATCTTTCTTTATCCTCTGGAAACGCATTGGCTGTTACTGCAATTATAGGTATATGCGTATTGGTACTTTTTTCTATCTCTCTGATTTTTTGGGTAGCTTTAAAGCCATCCATAATTGGCATCTGAACGTCCATCAGAATCAGGTCGTATTTTGCAAGGCCAAATTTTTCAAGGGCTTCTTTGCCATTAAAAGCAATGTCAATTTTGCTTACCTCATTTCTTATATATAGCGAAATAATTTGTTGGTTGCTAAAATTATCTTCCACTAGCAAAATACTGGCACTTTTCATATCAACCCTTGGCTTAAAGGCTGTTTCAACTTTCTTAACTTTCTCAGGAGCTGTAAAATTTGCAAAATTTGAGGATGCGGTAGTAAAAACAGCACCAAACTCAAAGACCGTTTTGTCGGGGTGTGGTATAATATTGAGCGAATGCCCGTCTATTTCGATGATTTTCTGGGTAATGCCGAGGTCGAGATAGTTGATTATCTTACCGGCATTCAATCTTAAAAAGTCCTGATAGTTAAAGAAATCCTCTGTGTTGCTGACGTCTCCTTTTGAGGAGGTATATACGAAATTGCTGATTATTCTGAAAACCAGTTCAATCTTTCCAGGCATAGTGTCAATACGCGATACTTCGAGGGTTATTTGTTTATGATCGGTTTTGTTATGGCGGATGATGCTGTTAATCAAATTCAGTAAAATCTGTTTCAATTTAATACTATTTCCGGTTAATTGCCCAGGAATATCGGCAGCAAGCGATAAATTAAACCTCGTTTTACTGTGTTCGTATGGAAAGAGCCGTAGTACATTGTTAACTGTATTGTAAAGATTGAAATTGGTAATTTCCTGAGGTTCAGGAATGCCGGCTTTTGACGCCATCACCAGATTATTAACTACACTTACCAGATTGTTGGCCGATGCATGTATGGTGTTAATATAATCTCTTTGCTCATCATTCATGGGCGATGCTTCCAGCATATCTAAAATCCCGGTAATGTTACTTAATGGGGTACGTATTTGGTGTGATAAGCGGGAAATCAATTCTTCCTGAGCTTTATTCTGATTCTGTGAGTCCAGAATAATTCGTTCTTTTTCGAGTAAAACCTCAGAGCGGATAAACTGAAAGGCATAAGCCAGTATTAGGGCAATGATATAAATAACAGAATAATAAATTATTTGAGGGAAGGTGTAGCTTTGTGTTAATGGAGCCAGTTTCTGAAGCACGAAAAAGTGAATAATCATCATGCCAAACAACCCCAACGACCAGTAAGTTCCTGTTTTACGTCCGCTAAGAGCAGTAGTGAAAAATGGAAAGAAAACTGACCACACAATTCCCATTTTTGTATTACCTCCCAGAATGATAAACAACGAGCAGGTTAGAAAAATTATAAATATTAAAAAGTTCTGATGAAATATTCCTGTAAACTTTTTTAAATACAGATAATTCATTGCTAAAACAAAACTCAATGCCAGAAACGGAATTGCCAGCTCAATGTGCTCATCAATGAGCGACCAGATACCTTCAACCAAAACAATCAGTGTAAAAACCAATCCTGCCAGATTCAGCAACAGAGATTTAACTTTTGTATCCATATCGGCTTTTTCATCTTGTTCAGAAATGAAAAGACTGATTATTTTGTTAAGTATATCGGTCATCATAGATTAAAAATCAGAATAGATCAATTGTAAGATATTGAGAAGTTAAATTACGCATTTTTTTTATTATTGCATTCAATTAGATTCAATGTTTTTGAAACTTTATTTAATTCATATTCGTTCTGTCGGAAGAGATTGTTTTTTGACATAACTTTGTATAATTGCTCAATCAGAGCCTTGTTTCTGAAAGCTAATTGTTTAGACGTTTATAAACCTATAGCCAGAAGAGAATTGCAGCCATTGCTCAAACACACGTTGAAGAATAATCCGGTAAAACGATTACATAATACTAAAAACAACATTATGAGAACAAAACTATTTTTTTTGGTTATGCTGGCCGTTTCGCATTTGGCAGTTAGTCAGCTACATATTCCTGTGTTGGAAGATTATAACCGGTTTTTAAAAACCAAAACCATGGTGGTTTACGATGACGCTTTGATGAGCGATTTTAATATGAAAATTAAAGAGGTGATGACACGATCGTGGAACATTACACCTGTGGAGTTTATTTCCACCAAAGAATTTGAAAAGCTTAAGGACAATCCCGAGCTTTCATTTTTAATGACTACCATTGTAACTTTTGAGAAGGATAAAACCAAAGCCCGGTACAATTTTTTGAGTCTTTTAATGGGACAACCCAAAGCCAATGTTCGTACGATGCCCGATCTATGCTCTTTGCCATTGGCTTATTTACAGGTTGAAGATGCCAGCTACAGCTACAAGCTTGAAGCTTTTGTTCTCTTTATTCAATCGCACGTGAAAGCGGTGCTGAATAACCCCGCGCTAATTGGTGAGAAAGGATTTAAGCAATACAACAAGGCGACTGGCGGCCTGTCGAACAAGAAACTTCTACTGGTGAAAGAAGATTTAGCTCCTGATATCAGAGATATCAAAAAAATTAAAGCCATTTATCCGCACAGCGTTGAAATTGTATCGCGCGAAGATATTGCAGCTGCTATTGCACGTCAGGATCCAGATGTGGTTTTTCTGCATAAGGTAGGCCCCGAAAAAACCAGGGTGCGTGCAAGGGTTTACAAACTGTTGGTTGGGGCAGGCGACTCAAAATTGTATTATTGGGATTATCAGATGATAAAAGTAGCCAGCGACGACGCTTTGCAGGCTGCCGATTTGAAAAAAATTGCCAAATTATAAACAGGTTAAATTTATTGTAACAGAGATTTTGTATGTCGGACGACAAGAAGATTATTTTTAGTATGGTTGGGGTGAGCAAAGTGTATCCACCTCAAAAGAAAGTTTTAAGTAATATTTACCTATCGTTTTTCTACGGGGCTAAAATTGGAATTATTGGTCTTAACGGATCAGGAAAATCAACGCTTTTAAAGATTATAGCCGGTGTTGAGAAAAATTTCCAAGGACAAGTTGTTTTTTCGCCCGGGTACTCAGTGGGTTATCTGGAGCAGGATCCCATCCTGGATGGCACCAAAACGGTGAAACAGATTGTGGAGGAAGGTGTTCAGGAAGTGGTTGATGTTTTGAAGGCTTATGAGGCCGTTAACGAGAAATTTGCCGACCCTGACGTACTCGAAGACCCTGACAAGATGGAGGCTCTGATGAACGAGCAGGCTGAACTTCAGGAAAAAATCGACCAATATGACGCCTGGAATCTCGATAGCAGATTGGAGCGGGCCATGGATGCTCTGCGTTGTCCTCCCGAGGATCAACTGGTATCGAGCCTTTCGGGAGGAGAAAAACGTCGGGTGGCTTTGTGTCGATTATTGCTTCAGGAACCTGATGTATTGTTGCTTGACGAACCAACTAACCATTTGGATGCCGAATCGGTTCAATGGCTTGAAATGCATCTTCAGCAATATAAAGGAACTGTTATTGCCATTACACACGACCGCTATTTTCTTGATAACGTGGCCGGATGGATACTTGAACTCGACAGGGGAGAAGGTATTCCCTGGAAAGGCAATTACACTTCATGGCTCGAGCAAAAAACCAAACGTTTGGAGCAGGAAGAAAAACAGGCTTCGAAACGTCGCTTAACACTTGAGCGAGAATTAGAGTGGGTAAGGATGGCTCCAAAGGCCCGCCATGCTAAGTCGAAGGCCCGTTTGGCTGCTTACGAAAATCTACTGAAGGAAGATGTTAAGCAGAAAGAAGAAAAACTTGAGATTTTTATACCCAATGGTCCTCGTTTGGGCGAAAAAGTTATTGAAGCACACGAAGTTTCAAAAGCTTTTGGCGACAGGCTGCTTTTTGAAGGATTAGAATTTACATTACCTCGAAATGGAATTGTTGGAGTAATCGGACCCAATGGTGCCGGTAAAACCACGCTTTTCCGCATGATTATGGGACAGGAAACCATAAATAATGGAACCTTTGAAGTTGGTGAAACAGTAAAAGTGGGCTATGTTGACCAAAGCCATGCTGCTATCGACCCTAATAAAAGTGTGTACGAAGTATTATCGGGCGGGCAGGATACCATTCGCTTAGGTGGCAGGGATATTAACGCCAGGGCATTTTTATCGCGGTTTAACTTTGCGGGTGCCGATCAGGAAAAGAAATGCGGAATGTTATCGGGTGGAGAAAAGAACCGCTTACATTTAGCCATGACTCTTAAGGAGGAAGCAAATGTTTTGTTGCTGGATGAACCTACCAACGATATTGATGTAAATACATTAAGAGCCCTTGAAGAAGGCCTTGAAGATTTTGCGGGTTGCGCCGTAGTAATATCGCACGACCGATGGTTTCTCGACCGTATTGCAACACACATTCTTGCTTTTGAAGGCAACTCAACTGTTTACTATTTTGAAGGTAGTTATTCGGAATACGAAGAGAATAAAAAACGACGTTTGGGCGATACCGGCCCTCAGCGCATTCGCTACCGTAAACTGATTGTGTAAAGTGTGACTATTTCAAATTACAGAGTCCTGCTACAATTTTTTGTGCAGGACTTTTTTTATAAAAACAGGCAAGTAATTGGTTTTTAAAGCTAAATTCTGTTGTTTTAAAAAAGTATTTTTCTCTGTCGTGATGCTACTTTAATTTCTTTGAGCGGTATGATAAAGTGCGTTTTTGGCAGCTCTTGATTGAATTGGACGGTGAAGATAATACATATTAATAGCCCCCTTACCTTTTACCTTTCGCGATATTCTTTTAATCATGTTGTAGTAATCACCAATTAGGTTATAGGTAGATTGAGACACATTGATTTGCATTGGGTCGCAATAAGTTTGCATTCGCGATGCTGTGTTAACCGTATCACCAAAAATATCGAACGAAAGGTTGGTTTCGCTAATAATGCCTGCAATAATATCGCCTGAGTTAATGCCGATTCTGATTTCCCAATCAATATTGTGTTTCTGATTGTGTTCGATAATATATTGACGCATTCTTTCTGCCATTTTCGCTGCAATCAGTCCATGATTATGTTGATTATCCCACATGCCACTTACCGCCAGGTATGCATCTCCAATGGTTTTGATGCGGGTACATCTGTAACGTGCAGCTATTTGGTCAAATGCTGAAAAAATAGTTTGCAGTTCGTCTAATAACCTTTTTGGCGACATTTTCTGCGATTTAATGGTAAAATCCACCAAGTCGGCCATAATTACAGTTACATTGCGAAAACGTTTGGGCGCAATGTCGCCATTGGTTTTCATGGTTTCCAGAACTGGAGAAGGTAAAAGACCATTCAATAATACATCGGTTTTTTTCTTTTCTTCTTCAAGTTTTTCCTTTTGAATCTTCAGTTGCTGCAAGGTGCTGGCCAAAGTCATGGCAGTGCGCACTCTGGCAAGTAGTTCATCAGCTTCAATAGGTTTTTTGAGATAATCAATGGCGCCGGCTTCCAAAGCCATTTTAACATGATCGGGTTTGGTAAACCCTGATACCATAATTACTGGTATATCTTTAGTGGCATCTTGTCCTTTCAATGTTTGCAGGGCTTCCATACCTGATATTTCAGGCATTTCCCAATCGAGTAGAATTAAATCGGGTTTATATCTGGTAGCCATCCTGAACACCTCGTAACCATTACGGGCTCTGATATAGGTGGGGTCAGTGAACATCATATCCAGGTGAGAAATCATGTATTCCACCAGATAATCCACGTCGTCGGCTATTAATATTTTAGGACCCGCCATCTAATCAGAAAGATTATTTTGCAAATATTAACTTTTGTACGCAAGTTATTTGCTAAAAGTTATCTAAAGTAAACTATTTTTACTTTTCTAAAACTTTAACTAATAATCTTATGAATCCGGAAGAAAAAAACATTGCGCTTTTATGCCATTTGTCTGCATTAGCTATGCTGGTTTTACCACTTGGAAATATTGTAGGTCCTTTGGTTGTTTGGTTGCTAAAAAAGGATACTTCGTTAGTAATTGATATGGAAGGAAAGGAATCTCTTAACTTTCAGATAACTGTAACCATTGCTGCAGCTATTGCAGGTATATTATCGTTTGTGTTAATTGGTATTCCTTTGCTTATTGCCATTGGAGTTGGAAATATTGTACTTATTGTGTTGGCAGCCGTTGATGTTAGCAATGGTAAACCGTATCGTTATCCTTTTAATTTAAGGTTGATAAAATGATTGTAATTGATGATGATTGTTTAACTGGTTTATCCAACGAGGCCAGAAATTCAGCAAGGTTAAGAAAGAATTATAACTACCATGAACTGTTGAGCGATCCTATAAACCGGATGCTCAATGCCATTGAGCCAGGATCATATGTGCAACCGCATAAACATGAAAATCCTGACAAGCGGGAAGCTTTTATTATTTTAAAGGGGAAAGTGGTAGTTTTCTTTTTTAATGAGGAAGGTGAGATGATTAACCATGTGTTGCTAAGTCGTGACTCTGGTCGGTTTGGAGTAGAAATAAAACCGGGGCAGTGGCACTCTTTGGCATCTCTGGAGTCGGGCTCTGTAGTTTACGAAGTTAAAGATGGCCCTTACAGTCCTATTTCCGACAAGAATATGGCGCAGTGGGCACCGAAAGAAGGCGACAAGGGTGCACCGGATTATCTGGCCGAATTGTTAAGAAAAGCCGGTTATTAAAAGAAATAATGTGCTAAAGTAATCCTTTGAGTAATGATTACTTTAGCACAATAATGCTTATTTAGGCTCCCAATAGCATCTTTTTGGAGAAACAATATCTCCGGTTTTTTGTAGTTCTTTCATGGCTTTCTCAACTTCTTTCTTGTCAATTCCCGAAATATCGGCAATTTCGCCGGCTTTTAATGGTTTGCCGGCTTTTTTCATGGCAGCTAAAACAGTTTGAGATGTGCTCATAGTATAATATTTTTAAATGTTTTTGCTAATTTAATGAATTTGTTTCAAAATTGAGGAGCCGTTAAAAACTTAATTGTAATAGTAATAATCAGCATATTGAAAAGGTTAAAAGCAAGAATGAGGTTCAAATCAGGAACTAATAAAAGCAGGGGGAGCATTTTTTTATTGTTACTTTCTTTAGCTTTTTCAGATGTTTTATCACAGGAAAGGCTAAACCATCGTCAATTTCGTTTTTTGGAAATAAAGGGCCACTCAGGGAATCATTTGTACACCGGCGAATCGCTTAAGGAGGCATTGAAAAGTGGTTACGGGGCCATTGAGGCCCGATATGGCTGGCAAAGCCACAATCCAAACAGCTGGCAGAATATGTATTTGTACCCGTCGTACGGGTTTGGCTGGTACAGCGGTTTTGTTGGAAACCCCGATATGCTGGGCAAGCCCAGTGCTGTGTTTGGTTTTATTTCGTTTCCATTGTTTCAGCACAAGCGTCACCAAATGGTAATTGAGCCTGCCGGTGGTGTTAGTTTTGATTTAAAACCATACAATGAGAATAATAATTCGGAAAATGATGCCATTGGCTCCCGGATGAATGTGTATTTTAATATGTCTGTTGGGGCACGTTACCGGTTGAACCGCGAAATGGATCTGGTTTATGGTTTTGATTTCACGCATTTTAGTAACGGACGTGTTTACAAACCTAATTCGGGGTTGAATATGTTTGGCCCCAATCTCGGAATCCGATACCATTTTAATTCGCAACAAAACCGAGTCGACAATGCATATAACCCGCAAACTGTTCTGGATGTAAGGCCACATCTGCATCAATATAAAAAAGCCGAAAAGAAAAATGAATTTAACCTGTTAGCCTATGCTGCAGGTGGCATTGTGCAAAACGATCGCGATATGGGGACTTCCAAACAATACGGAACGTTTTCAGGTGTTTTGGAATTGCAATATGTTTTAAACACGAAGAATGGTTTCTCTGGCGGGGTCGATTATTTTTATGATAATAGTCTTATTGCCAAAGTTCAGAACGGAAACTACTCTGTTTATGGATTTCATGGAGGCTACGAGTATATGTTCTGGTTGTTGAGCATTCGCCTGCAAGTAGGATCTTATTTTACCAGCCGCGACCGCGACCTAAAAGGCCCGTTTTTTTTAAGACCTTCATTTAAGCTTGATTTATCGAATAAAGTATATCTGCAACTGGGACTTAAAACGCTTGCCGGTGCAAAAGCCGACTGGGTTGAGTGTGGTTTTGGGTATAAAATTGCCAATTTCCGTAGGAAACAGAATCAGAAATAATGCGAACAAGTGTTGATGCCGATGTTTAAAAGCGTTCAGGATAATGATGCCAAGCGGTTTCCTTCGTTCGGTAGAAAATCATTAACTTTGCACGCTTAAATTTTTAAACTGTACATTAATTACCAATATAATAATGGCTCAAAAACCATCTATTCCAAAAGGAACCCGCGATTTTTCGCCTGCCGAAATGGTCAGACGAAACTACATTTTCGATACCATTAAAGGTGTTTTTCAGCTCTATGGCTACCAGCCCATTGAAACGCCGGCCATGGAGAATTTAGACACCTTGCTTGGTAAATATGGCGAAGAAGGCGATAAGTTGCTTTTTAAAATCCTTAATTCGGGCGACTTTCTTTCAAAAGCTGATGCTTCATTACTCGAAGTTAAAGATTCAAACAAAGTAACCAGTCAGATTAGTGAAAAGGGATTGCGATACGATTTAACAGTGCCTTTTGCCCGTTTTGTGGTGCAGCACCAGAATGAAATTACATTTCCTTTTAAGCGTTACCAAATTCAACCGGTTTGGCGTGCCGATCGACCGCAGAAAGGCCGCTACCGCGAGTTTTTTCAGTGCGATGTGGATGTAATTGGCAGCAACTCGCTTTTAAATGAGGTGGAACTGATTCAGATTGTTGATGAGGTTTACAGGAAACTGAACATCAACGTTGTTATTAAAATCAATAATCGTAAGGTTTTAGCCGGTATTGCCGAAATTATAGGGGAATCGTCGCGTATGGTTGACATAACCGTTGCCATTGATAAACTTGATAAAATTGGTTTAACCAAGGTTAATCAAGAACTCAGGGAGCGTGGTTTATCTGATTTAGCCATTGAAAAACTGCAACCTATTTTAGCACTTTCGGGCACCAACGAGGGGAAACTTCAATCGCTCAGTCAGATACTAAGCAGTTCGCAAACAGGACTCAAAGGGGTGGAGGAGCTTACTTCGGTTTTATCGATGGTAAAGGAACTTCAGCTTAAAACCGTTACCGAACTTGATTTAACCTTAGCGCGTGGTTTAAATTATTATACCGGAGCCATTTTTGAAGTAAAAGCGCTTGATGTGGAAATTGGAAGCATTACCGGTGGCGGGCGCTACGATGATTTAACCGGCATATTTGGTTTACCGGGAGTGTCAGGCGTTGGAATCTCTTTTGGAGCCGATCGTATTTTTGATGTAATGAACCAACTTGACTTATATCCGAAAGACGTTACGGCTACCACTCAAATTCTGTTTATAAGTTTTGGCGAGAGTGAAACCCGGTACTGCATGAAAACAGCTGTCCAATTACGAAAAATTGGCATTAAGGCAGAAATATATCCCGATTCAGGTAAAATGAAGAAACAAATGGGATATGCCGATAAGAAAAATATTCCTTTTGTGGCTATTGTTGGTGAAGATGAAATGAATCAGAATAAAGTAACATTAAAAAATATGCTGTCGGGCGAACAGCAATTGGTTGACCCGGAAGAGTTGATTAATATCATTCAATAAAAAGAGTTTTTTTTGTTATTTGCGGATAGGGTAATGGCTCTATCCGCTTTTTTTATCATTAAGTGAACAAAGCAGGCAGAGCGAAAAAGGATTTTTTCCTAATGAGTAAATAGAGAGGAATTAGCCCAAAAAGTTAACAATAAAGCTTTTGAATATGGGGAAAATGCATTATATAACTCCTGCACCACTTTCGTTTGAAGTGCTTGAAACCATCCTGGAAGAAGGATATAAACTGGCTTTGTCGGACCAATCAAAAATCTTAGTTCAACAATGCAAAGAATGGCTCGATAAAAAGTTATCTACCCATCAGGGCCCTGTGTACGGCATTAATACAGGCTTTGGGGCTTTGCACGACATTTCAATTTCAAACAATGATTTAAGCCTGTTGCAGGAAAACCTGGTACTGAGCCATGCCTGTGGTTTGGGTAATGAGGTGCCCAGCGAAGTAGTTAAATTGATGATGTTATTGAAGGTGTATGCTTTAAGCAAAGGAAAATCGGGGGTTCAACTTAAAACGGTTGAATTGTTGGTAGAGTTTTTTAATCGTGATATTATTCCGGTGGTTTATGAGCAAGGCTCCTTGGGTGCTTCTGGTGATTTGGCGCCGCTGGCTCACTTGTTTATTCCACTTTTGGGTCACGGAGAGGTTTATTATAAAGGGAAAAAGCGACCAACAAGCGAAGTATTTAAAGAATTGGGCTGGAACCCCATCCGTCTTGAGGCCAAAGAGGGGCTGGCATTACTGAATGGCACGCAATTTATGAGTGCCCATGGGGTTTATACCCTTTTCAGGGCTTTTCGCTTGGTGAAATATGCCGACATAATTGCAGCGCTTTCGTTGGATGCTTTTGACGGGTTAATTGAGCCATTTCTGGAGTTGCTACATGTTATACGCCCCCACAGAGGGCAAATGGAAACGGCCAGGAACATCCGCTCACTGCTTGAAGGGAGCCAACTGATAACACAACCCAAAAAGCACGTACAGGATCCTTACTCATTCAGATGCATACCGCAAGTGCATGGAGCTGTTAAAGATGCTTTGAATTATGTGGCAGGTGTGGTGCTTACTGAGATTAATTCAGTAACCGATAATCCAATTGTTTTTCCCGATGAAGAGAAAATCCTGTCGGGCGGAAATTTTCATGGCGAACCACTGGCTCTGGCCTTCGATTTTCTGGGAATAGCTCTGAGCGAGTTGGCCAGCATATCTGAGCGACGCACCTATCGATTAATTTCGGGAGAACGCGGTTTGCCCGAATTTTTGGTTGCCAACCCGGGAATTAATTCAGGCTTTATGATTCCGCAATATGCTGCTGCCTCGGTAGTTAGTCAGAATAAACAACTGGCTTCACCTGCTTCGGTCGATAGTATTCCATCTTCGAACGAGCAGGAAGACCACGTGAGTATGGGCGCCAATGCGGCAACCAAGGCGCTTAAAATAGCCGAAAACGTTGAGAAAGTGCTGGCCATTGAGTTGTTTAACGCGGCGCAGGCATTGGATTTCAGACGACCATTGAAAACATCGCCCTATTTGGAAAGTTTTGTTACCGAATACAGGAAAATAGTGCCTTTCCTCGACCAGGATAAGTTCATGTATCCTGAAATTGATGCATCAATTGGATTTTTGCGTGAGGGGCGGTTTAAATAAAGTTTTAATTAATGGTTTGTATGCCGCTTGGTTTTGTTTCTAATTCCTGAACGCCTTGGGATATAATTTGTTGACTGCTGTTATTTCCCTGGCTGGTCTCTTTTTGTCTAAGTTGACGAATGAGCCGCATTTTAAACTCATGTTCGGCTTCGTAAAGGCGTAAAACCTGATCGATGGTTAAGATTTTCTTAAACTTTTCGTGGTAGTGCTGTTCCAGCTTGGCCTCTTCAAATCTTTGTTGCATTTGAAAATCAAGGGCTGCTTCTTTTTGCCGGTTCGACATTTTATCCCATCTGTCTTTCATTTCTTTTCGCTGGGTACTTCTCAAATTATTGATACTATCCTTTTTCGAAGAAAACTCGTTGTAAACAGGCCAGAATTTTTGAGCAGTTGCCGGATTTAATCCAAGTTTTTCGGTTAAAAAGGCTACTTTCTGAGCTTTAATCTTATCCAATGGATCACCTTCCTGAGCTTTTAAACTGATGCTGGCCAATATAAGTGTGCAGAAAATAAGAATGGGCTTCATGATGAAATATTTATAAGTTAACGTCATAATTGTTTTACTGGAACAGGGTCAGCATAATAAGGTCTTCTTCATTCAAACCTTCAAACATAATGCTGTCGGGGTAAATATCGGGGTTAAATCCACCTTTGTTGGATATATACTCCATTAGTTCAAAATCGCCGGGCAGATACCAGGGCGATAGTTCGTAAATCATTTCGGTGTCAACCTGAGTGCTTTTAAACTTATTTGGGAAGACACGTTCGGGCAATTGACGGTAAGCGAGGGCGATTATTAAAAACGCTGCTGCCAGCCCAATCCAGGGAGCAAACAAAGAAATCCTTTTGGGAAGTTTCCCTCCTGGATTTCCTGATGGATTTATCTTATTTTGAAGTTGGTTATTAAAGTTTTCAAAATAACCATCCGGAACACTAAAAGGATTTTCGTTACCCCATATTTTTTTATCCTCGTTGTTCATCTTATTAAAGTTAATGTTTCGGGTTGTTGGTTTTGGATTTAGATTGGTTGATTTTCAAAAGGTTTAAAATGGTCAGAAAAGTTCGTTGTCAATCATGGCCTCAATTTTTCGTACGGCGTGAAAATAGGAGGCTTTTAATGCCCCAACAGAGGTGTTAAGAATTTCTGCCATCTCTTCGTACTTCATGTTATCGTAATATTTCATGTTGAACACCAGTCTCTGTTTATCGGGTAAAGCTAAAATGCTTTTTTGTAATCGTTTCTGAATTTCATCACCGGTAAAAAGTGGGTCATTATCAATTCTATTGGCCATCAATATTTCAAGATCTTCGAATGAATTGGTCAGCTCAGCTCGTTTTTTATTCAGATGATTGAGCGCTTCGTTGGTGGCAATGCGATAAAGCCAGGTGAAAAGTGATGCTTCGCCGCGAAAGGTTGCAAGGTTATTCCATGCTTTTATCAGGGTGTTTTGGAGAAGGTCGTCGGCATCTTCGTGAACAATAACCATTTTGCGCAAATGCCAGTACAAACGCTGCTGGTATTTTTTTACCAAAAGCGAAAAGGCTTCTTCCCGTTGTCGGGGAATTTGCGCCATGACAAGTATTTCCTGGTCTTGAGGATGCATCCTGTATTTCTTATCAGGCCACGAAGGTACAAAAAAACCGGATGCCTCTCAAAAAGGAGGTTTTCAGCACGACTGATTTATTCTCTTTTTTTAGTTAAGGCTGCTATTCGATTGGTAATAAGTGACAGGTTGTTTTGACGTTGCAACGACATCGATCCGGAGTTTTGTTCTAAAAATTCCATTAAAACCTTAGCTTTCTGAAAACAATGAAGGCTTTGCTCCCACTTTTCTTCTGCAAAGCGCAATTCTGCTTCAGCAAACAAGAGTTCGGAAAGAATTTCGAGATGATTATTGGTGTAATGATGTTCCTCAATAAGGGTGCTTGTGAGTTTCTCTACAGGAATAATGTAAAAGAATGATGCCTCGGTTCGCAATAGCGTTTGATAACTGTTTTCGAGCAATTCCTCGGCCTTTTCATAGTCTTTCCGGCGCATGCGGGCAAAAATGGCAGCAATAAAATCGCCCAACATTTCCAACATTCTTAGGATATAATCTTTTTGGTACATAATGATAGATTTTCCTAAAGTTAGGAATAAAGTTTCTTAGAAACGGTTTTAACTTAAAAATCTCAATTTACTAAAGACTTATAGAAGTTTAGATTATAGACAGATAGACTAGACTAAATAGAACGTTTAGACAAAAAAAGATGGTTGAATTATTTCGTTCATTATATGAGCGTTGTGTTTGTCTATTGTCTGATAGTCTTTTCCCGATACTCGGGACTTCGCGTCTTCAGTCTAAAAAATATTTTTAACCAGCTTCTTAATGCTTTCGGCGGGCAGCAAAATAAAACAGCACCATTGCCAATAATGCATAAATAATGGTCTGAGTCCACAGACTAAATACGCCGTTGGAAACCTGAGCGATGTCTGCACCCATTGTTCTTACTCTTAAGAAATCGGGAACCATTATGGTTGATGGGAAAACCAATGCTAATTTATTTAACCAATTTGGAATAGCTTCTACAGGCCACGATAAACCTGAGAGAAAAAGTGCCAGTGGTGAAAGAAATACCATGAAAATAATTGAGTTTTCGCGTTTATTGAAAAATGTTGAAAGTGCCAAACCCAAAAATGTTACGGCCAATAAAAATGGGATTATTAAAGCCATTACTGCAAAAAAACTTCCCTTGGAAGGAAGGTTAAACCATTTGTAAACCCATACTTGTGTAATAACAACGTTAAACAGGTATAGTATGAAGTAGGCCCCAGCTTTTCCCATAACCACGGGGATAACACCTCCTCGGTTAAGTGCCTGAGGAATAGAGAACCTGCTTCGGCCAATTTCTCGCTGGGTACCGCCCAACAGGCCAATCCCAATCAGCAGGGTTTGTTGCAGTATTATTATCATTAAACCCGGTATTACAAAGGAGTTGTAACCACCTGAAGGGTTAAACAGCATAACGGTGTTTAATGAAACCGGATCGCGTCGTTCCATAGCTTGGTTTATCGTAGCGCCTTTAGCCAGCATACGTTTTATTTCCACGCCTGCCGAAAAGGTAGCCGATGCTCTTAACGCACCTGAAAGCGTTTGCTTATAAATGAGGAAATACCCGGCGTCGCTGTAAACAGTTACAGATGTTTGCTGCGAGGTCATCAAATCTTTTTCGAACAATTCAGGAATAAGTATCACACCATTAACCTGTCCGGTATAAAATAAGCTTTGAGCTTCGGCCATAGAACCAACTGTTGCTAACACCTCTAATTGCTCAGTATCACCAATCATTCTAACAAGTTGACGGCTCGATGTTGTTTGGTCTAAATCAACAACTGCCACAGGAATATTGCGAACCACCTCATTTTTATAGGCAATGCCATAAATGACCGGATAAATAATTAATGCAAAAATTAATATAAGTAAGGCACCCCTGTCGCGCAGAATGTTTTGCAGCTCTTCGGTGAAAAACCTGGCTGTAAGTTCAAATCCGGTGGTTATATTTCTAAACATAAGGTTATATTTTTCGACGGTAGAGTTTATTGGTTACAATTTGTTTTAGTCGCGCCGTCATGAACCAGCCTAACAGTGAAAAAAACACAAGTGCCGAAAGAGGAATAACAGTTTGAACCAGCGGTTCGCTGCGAAGGCCCTGTCCAATAAAAACATCCATCCAATAAGTAAATGGGAAAAGATGGGCGAATATTTTAGCCAGCATTGGCATACCCATTAATGGGAAAGTAAGCCCCGAGAAGGTAAATGCCATCATGGAATAGGCACTGGCCAGCGATAGCGACAAGCGGGTGTTTCCGGTTAATCCAAGCAGAATAACTGCTACCATTTGATAGGCAATTATGAGCAGAAGCTGCCCCAGCATAATGGCACCCCAATATCCTTTTAAAGGAAAGCCTAAGTGATGAACCAGAATGAAATTCATTACAGCAGCATTTACCAGCATCAAAAAAATATACGGAAGTAACTTCCCTGCCAATGCTGTGGTTATGCTGTTTCCGGCCAATTTTAGCCAGTCGTTGCCTGTTCCTTTCCGTATTTCCATACCTATGGTGTAAATAGAACCAAGCAATGTAAACACTACTATCAGCAATGGCATTAGTGCTGATGCTATAAAGTACGAGTAGTTGGTGAACGGGTTAAAAAGAGGCCGTGAATCAATTCGCACCGCATACACCTGCTCAGTGGCCTGACTTTGCACGGCGCCTGATTTCATGGCTGTTTGAACTTTTACACCGGTTGAGAAGGTTGAAACAACTTTATAAATGCCACTTTGCAACAATCCTCCCTTTACTACATTGGTGTTGTTAATCAGCAACAAAACCTGTGAATTAGCTCCCCGCAGCACATCGGCTTCAAAACCATTGGGAATGCTAACAACAGCATCGCACTTACCTCGCATCATCAAATTACGCGCCTCATCCAGCGATGAAGCATTTACGCTGATGTCGGCAATTCGGGTGGCATCAATCATGCGCAACAATTGCCGCGAGGTGGCCGATTGGTCATCATCAACAACAGCAACAGGCAGCGATGAAGGAACCCCTGCAATGAAGATGTTCATAACCAAAATAAAAGATAACAGCGGACCAACTAATGTAACAAACAAATATATTTTATTACTGGTCATACGGTTGACTTCCCGGACGAGAACTTTGAAAAAGGAACTGTTTTTTAGTTGATGTATCATTTATTTATCGGCCAAAATTATATTGCTAACATTAAGTAGCTGTTTGAATTTAATATTGAAATTATTCTTAAGATGATTAGATTTAAGGTTTATAGACGGATAGATAAGTCTGGAAAGATGTTAAGACATCTATAAAAACTTAAAACTCTTCTCTATCCATCTTATCCCGATACTCGGGGCTTCGCGTCTAAAAAAATATTTTTTAAAAAGGTACTTAGATTAATGGGTTAAACGCTGCTTATCCCAATTAACAAGGGCGCTCATACCGGGTCGCAATCCTTCATGATGCTCGATAGGACGGGCATGTACTTCGAAAGTTCGCATATCAAAATCGCCCGTGGTTTTGGTCGCATTCCAGGTGGCAAAATCGCCTAAAGCATTAATGTAAGTAACTTTTAGTGGGATTTCCTGCATTCCCAATGCCGGGAAACGGGCTGTAATAACTGAGCCAATGCGGATATTTGCCAGCAGGTCTTCGCGAAGGTTAAAGGTAACCCAGGCATCGGTTAAATCAATCAGGGTAACCACCGGAAACCCGGCCGGTGTGAGTTCGCCACGTTCGGCAAGGATATTACCCACTTCGCCTGAGATGCTGGCATACACGTGAGTTTCGTTAACAAATGCATTAATTTCGGCAATTACAGCATCGGCCTTTTGAACCATGGCAGCAGCAGCTTTTCGGTCTTCCATGCGAGCCCCGTTTTTAGCCTTTTCCCAAATTACACGGGCGGCAGCAGCAGTTTCGCGTGCTACTTTTAACTGCATTTCCATTTCGTCGCGTTTTTGAGCCGGCACCACACCTTCGGCATACAGATTTTCAATACGGCGGTGACTTTTTTCAGCAAACTCGAGTGCCGCCGCAGCTTTAAGATAAGTGTTGTAGGCTGCCTGAATGTCTTCCGTCTGGGCTCCATTTTCAGCTTTTAACCGTTGCGCGTCGGCCGCCAGCCGGGCTGCTTCGGCCTGATTCAGTTTTGCTTCAACCTCGGGACTCTCAATGATGTAAAGTAAATCTCCCTTTTTAACCTTATCGCCACGTTTAACGGCCAATGAGTCGATACGTCCGGTAACTTTTGATGATACTTTTACCTGAACAGCTTCAACCTGCCCCTGCACTTCCAAAGGGACAGGCTGGCTAAGCAGCCAGGTTGTATAAATCATAAATATCAGCAGTCCGGTTATTACAACTCCTGCTATAATGTTTCTGTTCTTGTTCATAAAACATGCTTTTTAAAAATCATTTTTTCAACAAAGTGTATTGTTTTATTGACTGGAAGCAACTTGTTGGCTTATTGAATATTATTTGTTTCGTGATAAGTTATTGCCCCAACTCTATAACTCAAAAATTGGTCTGAAATGCCTGCCAGCTCGAGAAGTCTGGCCAGGGCTACATCGTACTGATATATGGTTTGAAGGCGCTCGATTCGCACTTTAGCCAACGCCAAGGATGCATCTACCACCTCCGTGCTGGTAGACAGACCTTCATTAAATGCCTGTTTCCTGATTCGATAGTGCTCATTGGCAAAATCCCAGGCTGTTTCCAGCTCTTCCATCTGTTCCAGTGCCATTAAAACCTCCTGATAGTATTTTTCGATGCCGGTTTCAATATCGCGCGATGCTTTTAAATGTGCTTCGTTAACCTGCGCTTCAAGAAATAATGCCGATTTAACTTTGTGTCTGGCCGATTGGCCTCCAAACAGTTTCCAGCTAAGCGTTAAACCAACCATATAATCAGAAATATTGGGCGACAAGTCGATATTGGCAATGTTGTAATTTCCAAAAGCAGCTACCATAGGTAATAGAGCAGAGCGTTCGGCTCTGGTTCCCTGACCGGCAAGTTCCTTTTTTGTTTCAACCTGTGCCAGAATTGGGTTGGCATTCATGGCGCTTATCTTAAAAAAGTCAACTGATTCAATTTCCTTTTTATAGAAAAGTGCTGTAATTGGCTGGATATCACCCTGGGCTTCAACGGCCATAGTGTTTGTGAGTGCTTCGCTTACAATAGACCGCTCGCGCCGTGCTTTTCGCAATTCGCGGTCGGCTTGTGCATGATGCAGTTGGGCATGCAACAACTCTGCGCGGGCAATTAGCCCTTCGTTGAATAATTTCTCAGCATCTTTTAAATGAGCTTCCATTGCAAAAAGCACCTCTTCTCGAACCATTTCGGCCTGAATGGCCAGAGCAAGACCAAAATATCGTTCAACCAATTGAGTGTAAAGGGCAGCATTTTTCTGCCGTTCGCTGAAGTTAGCTTCTTTAAGCCTGATATTAGCAGCTCTATTGGCGGCATTTATCTTCCCCCCGGTAAAAAGTGGCCATTGAACACCCGCGCTAAGTGTTCCAAATTGGCCTTTCTGAATCAGTTTATCCCAATTGCTGTTTTCAATTTTTTGTAATCCGGCTGCCAATTGTTCCCTAACCAATGGTGTTGAAATTTCCTGAGGTAAATAAGGCATCATACCATTAGTTGCAGGGTCAGGATTTGGCACGCCGTTAAACACACCGTATCTGGATAACGCACCGTACAATGGAGTGATGGCATCTCTGATTTCATGCATGTCGATGGTAATATCGTCGGAAAGCATGATATAATTGGCATTCAGTGAAATCTGAGGGAGCCGCAAGTTGCGTACCGACTTGATTTCTTCTTCCAGTTGCCGATTGTGAAAAGTTGCCTGCTTAACCACTTCACTGTTGGTAAGTGTTATTTGCAAAGCTTCATCAAAGGTTAATGGTGAACCTGAATTTGTTGTTTGCGCTTCGATGTTTATACCAATAATGAGTATAATCATCAGAAGCTCGAATACTTTTGTTTTTGATGATAGGATATGCTGCCTTGTCATATTCGCTGCTATTAGTTTTTTGTTTGCATTATCAACAAAAAAATTGCTGATTTAAAAATTTTGAATAAAAAGGTAAAAACAACCGATTTAAACAAACGATTAATTTAATAACAAAAAAATTATTCTTTGAATAAATGATTGATTACCATGCTCTTTGTTATCTCCATTTGAGCCTTTGAGAACTCCTCGAATTGCTCTTCTGTCATATCTTCTAAATGCATTAAAAGCACTTTTGTTGAAAAAATGGTGTGCATTGACGACATAATGGTAAACATGGCATTACCTGCACCTATTGGGTTAATAATGCCCTGGTCGACTGCTTGCTGCAATTGCTGGTGAATGAATGATCTCTTGCCAAGCACCTTGCGTAGTTTTTTTACATCTACCATTCTGAAAAAACGGTCGGGGTTTCGATGTACTTCGCTGATTACAAAAATAACCAGATCGGGATTTTCTTTAAAGAGCTGGAAATCGTGTTCAATTATGGCAATTATTTTTTCCTTTAATGGTAACGGACGATAAAATACCTCAAGCATGCCTTCCATGAACAACTTTAGCATCTCTTCAAATACTTCGGCAAACAATTTCTCTTTGCTTCTGAAGTAATAGTTAACAAGAGCCAGGTTCATGCCTGCTTCGTTGGCAATGGCGCGAGTAGTAGTGCCATCAAAGCCTTTGGTTAAAAACACTTTGGTGGCGGCTTCTTTAATTTTGGCCTCCGTAGGTGTGTGTCCCGTTGTGTTCACTTTTTTTAATTTCAAAATCTGGTTGCAAATTTAGTATGGTATTGCAGGATTTCAAAAAATTAAACAATAATATTAAACAAATAAATTAAACAAATGTTTAAACAGAGGTAAAAAGTATGTTTTTAGTGATATGTATCCGATGTAAAATAAATTTTAAACAGATGAAATTTTAAGTACTTTTGCAGCCTGAAAAAACAATATTGTTTTGCATCATAAAATTAAAGAAAGATGTTTTTTTACAGCATTGTAAAAGGATTTCAAAGTTGCAGTTAAATTAAATAATATAGAGATGGCATTACAGTGCGGTATTGTGGGATTACCCAACGTGGGAAAATCAACCCTTTTTAATTGTTTATCCAATGCGCGAGCGCAATCGGCAAATTTTCCTTTTTGTACCATTGAACCCAATGTGGGCGTGATTACTGTTCCCGACCATCGGTTAATTGAGCTGGAGCGTTTGGTAAAACCACAGTGGGTGGTGCCTACTACTGTTGAAATTGTTGATATTGCAGGACTGGTAAAAGGGGCCAGCAAAGGCGAAGGGCTTGGAAATAAGTTTTTAGCCAATATTCGCGAAACAGATGCCATTATTCATGTGTTGCGTTGTTTCGAGGACGAGAATGTTACGCATGTTGATGGCAGTGTTGACCCTGTGCGCGACAAGGAAGTTATTGATATAGAGTTGCAGTTAAAGGACCTTGAAACCGTTGAAAGTCGTTTGCCTAAGGCTGAAAAGATTGCCTCTGTATCGAAAGACAATGATTCCAAGAAATTGGTAGAAGTATTACGAAAATATAAAGACGCTTTGCTTCAGGGTAAATCGGCCAGAACAGTTGAGCTTACCGAACCTGAGCAGAAAGTTGCCCGCGAGTTGTTTTTGCTTACTGCCAAACCGGTAATGTATGTTTGCAATGTTGATGAGGCTTCGGTGGTAACGGGTAATAAGCATGTTGAGGCTGTTAAGGCTGCCGTAGCCGACGAGAACGCTGAAGTTTTGGTTATTGCAGCACAAACCGAAGCTGAAATAGCTGAATTGGAATCGTTTGAGGAGCGTCAGATGTTTTTGGAGGATTTGGGATTAAAAGAATCGGGCGTTGCCAAATTAATACGGTCGGCTTATAAACTACTCAATCTTAAAACCTATTTTACGGCCGGCGAAAAAGAAGTACGTGCATGGACTTTCCCAGAGGGAGCATTGGCGCCACAGGCAGCCGGAGTCATTCACACCGACTTTGAGAAAGGTTTTATTCGTGCCGAAGTAATTAAATATGACGATTACCTTAAATATGGTTCGGAACAGGCATGCAAAGAAGCAGGGAAGATGAGCATTGAAGGCAAGGAATATGTGGTTTGCGATGGCGATATTATGCACTTCAGATTTAATGTATAGGTATTCTAAGACAACTAATAAAATTGAAAACCAATTGTTTATATGGCAATTGGTTTTCATTTTTTAAGCTTCTGATAAATATTCTCTGCGTTATTTTTTTGTTGAATTGTTAGAAAAGAACACCCTTGAATGCGTCAGATAAATGAAAAATAGTTAAAATATGCTAAACTGAAATAATTTGGTTGGCCGAAAATGAATATTTCGTTTTCTTTGTGATTGTAAAAACTAAACAAAGTGTATAGTTTACGTTAAGTTGTATCGTTAAAAGATATTTGAAGTGAAAATCAGCATGCTTAGAACAGGAGAAAAGGAAACTGAATCGATTGCAAGATTAAAAAGAAAGATTTTAATTTATTCAGTTGTTGAGGTGGTTATTGTGTTGGTATTGATTGCTTTCGGCACCTTTTTGTTTAGTATAACCCTATCCTAAATCACAGGAAAAGCGTAAAACTTTTACGCGCAATTTCTTTTCCATCCAAACAGGTGATTAATTCCCATTCACCCGCTTTATCTTCGTAGGGTGGCCATACAGTATCTCCCAAATAAAACGACCAATCGTTTGAATTGATATATTCTTCTCCGGTAAATGAAGGTGATGGTTCGCCGTTTTCGTTTAGAAATGGAGGATGGTGAATCATAAACGATATGAGACTCCCTTTAGCCTTTTTAATTTTTAACACATAACCAAATTCAACTTCCGGAACAACCGGAATACGGGTTGTTATGGTTTTAAGCTTTGGAATCTCTTTAGATGAGCGATTCCACGGTTCGTAAATACCATAACTATATAATTCTATATCTGCTTTTTTTGAAGGCATAATCCATTTAACCGTTTTGCAGATAATATCTAAGCTGGTCCATCATAATGGGGATATCTGCCTCATCAACATGATGTTCTACCAACATGGATTTATCGTTTTCAAATGATTCGAGAAACTCAGGCAGTGAGTTCCCCGGATGTTTTATGCATTTCTGATACCAGGCAAGCGCTTCTTTGCGGTTTCCCTGGCACCATTTAATATGTCCCATATTTAAAAAGTCGTGTTGCGACGGAGATTCTTCCAGATTTTTTAAGCAGTATTTTTCAGCCTGATCGAATTTGCCCAAGGCCAGTGAGCACCAAACAATTGGTCGCCACACTTTTTTGTTTTTGGGGTCGAGGTATTCTACTTTAAAATAATACTTTAAAGCCTCAGCATAATTTTTCATCTCTAAAAGACAATGACCAATACTCACCTGCGTATGCAGATTATCGGGCTTAATCTTTTCGGCCTGAAGATAATATTCAACAGCCTTATCGGGGTTTTTAAGATGGCGGTAGCACAAAGCTATTTTCTTCAGATTCCAAACCTGACTGGTTTCAAAAAGGTCGGCCTGAAGGTACAGTTGAAGAGCCTTCTCGTAGTCGCCCAGTTGCTGATGACAAAAGCCTTCTTTCTGTAGCAGTTGCATCGATGGCTTGCTTCTTTTGGCCAGCATCTGGTAAACTTCCAAGGCTTCCTGGTAACGGTCTTTCCCAAAAAAATACTCTCCAAGCTTTTCAAGTATAGTCGCATCGGGAAACATAATGCCAATAAACCAGCAATTATGGAAATCGAGCTTCCACGAAAACGGGTCGTCGAAAGTATATTTGGAAGGATGCACCTTATAAAAACGATATAAATCCTGAATGTATTGATTGGTAATGGTTAATGCTGCTTTTTCAGGACCAATGAGCTGGTCGCTTTTTTCAATATCGCGAATGGCACCCAACTCAGCCATAAACATCTGACCCATTAAATCTTTTTGGGCGGCAGGCATTTGTGGTATGCTTAAAATAAGTGAATACTTATCGGAATTACAAAGCACGCCCGATTCGGCCATTCCCTGAATGAGGTCGGGGTTGTTGAAGGCACCGGTTTCATTTTTTAGAATATCGGAAATAAATGCGTTTGGGGAAAAGAAAGGCATAAACCAGTTTTCGGTTCGCTGGAAATAAGGAAAATGCTTGAGCATTCTAAAGGTGGAAAGAAACAAATCGGCACCTTCCATTTGTAACTTGGAGAACTCTTCCAATTTATCCATTAAACCGGGCGAGTCGGAGAAGATATCTTCCCAATCGGGATTTTTCCCTTCCATAAAACTCTCGCCCAAAATATTATCCAAATCGAGCCGGTTGCGTAGGTTAGGATGAATGCGCGCAACCTCAGGCAATATCTCATCGGTCAGTTTTTTCTCCAGCTTTTCGGTTTCGTGGGTGCGGATTAACTGAATCAGAACAGAGATGATATGATTGGGCGATGGCAGCTTATCCATTAAAACGTGGAGACGCTCTTTAATCTCAGGATATAACTTCAAACGGCTGTCGTATTTGAAAAGAACCAGCAATAAACCAGTTAACGCCCGTTGTTTTATTTGTTCGTTGGAGTGGGCGGACAAACCGAAAAGAAAATGTAATCCCCTAAGATTAAATTGATGCAGCAACTGAATGGTTATGGCACTGGTAAAAACAGATAGTTGTGGCCACGCAAGCTTTGAATCGTTAAATAGCTGTTGCAACTCAGGTTCGTGACTCCATATTTTGTGCTGGGTTAAAAGAATTTCAAACAGTGAAGAGTATGCCTGAGTTAATTCTTCATCGAAGAGTTGCAGGGTTTGGCTCCCTTCCGATTTCAACTGCCATATATCGTATAAGCGGGTTAATGATGCAAGTGCTTCAATAAAAACATCGCCTTGAGCACCCTGGTACTTTCGTGCTGTTTCGTAATACAATCCTTGCCCATAGCGGGTTAACATTTCCAGATTAACGCGGTCGGCCAGTTCAAACAAGTCTATTACCAAATGATTGTATATTGTTTGCCGCTGCGGGTCGGAAAAGCCTTCAACAGTGAAATGAAGCAAACTTTTGTAAGTCATTTCAAGATTGTAGTGTGTATCAATTAGTTCGCTTTTATGGGTTTCAATTACCATAGAGCCAATAAGGTCTAAGGCATCTTTTAGCCTTTTACTGGTTAACAACCTGTAAATAGTTGCCTGTTTTTTTTGAATTATTTTAAAATCCATTCCTGTTATTTTTCAAATTTCAGAATGATATCAATCCCTGAATCTTTAACATTGCCCTGAATCAGTCGCAAAGATAATCTTCGGCTGATTTCATATTCCAGTGTAATAACCTCAGGAGTTATTTCCTGTTCCGAGGCTTCTCCAAAGCTGCGCTGGTAGGTTACAAACAAATTATTTGTAATATATTTTCCAACCATAAAGGTAGTGTTTTGCCAGTTATCTCCGGCATCAATCTCAATCATATCCAGATTCAGCGTATTGCCGATTGTTCGCGATAATTGCGACGAAATTAATCCAGATACCATGCGTGATGGAATTGCATTTGAAACGCCTTCCTGGTTGCCGTAGCTTAGCTCGTCGAATGGCTGACCAAAAAGCAGGTAGGCCATGGCATCGGCTTCGGGAATTGTTTGTTTGTTGAGTTCAAAAGTTATTTCAGGAGTTAAAGTTGTACCTTTTACCATCAGAAATAATTCTTGCCGCTCACGATCTTTGCTCCTGAAAACGTAAGATGCTTTAAGATTGAGCATGGGGTTAAAGGTTTCGCCACCCGAGAAGGAAAACTCTCCTTCCTGAATAATCAGTTTCTTGCCATAAAGCGTATAATAGCCTCTGTGAATGCCAACTGTTCCAAAAAGTTCGAAAAACTGACTGTTTTTGACCACATCCAGATTGCCATACACCTCCATCTGCATATCTTCCGATTTAATCCATGTATTTCGGGGGATTTCTACTTTTAAAGTTCCCATTAGTTTCTCCATAAAGGTAAACTGGCGCTCAGCAGTTTTAGGCCTGAGAATGGTATCCTGAATCTGAATTTCGCCTTGTTCGCGCAAAGCCTTTACAAGCAAGGGGTCGCCAACAGGAGCATCTCCGCCGGCCATTTCCATCAATGCCGGTAAATAGAAGCTTGAGCGCAGCACTTTGATATTACCGCCAAACCTTGGAGCATTTTCTATGTCGCGAAAATGGGTATTGGCATCAACCTGGATTTCGTGATTTCGATGGCGGGTTAAATAAAACTGGTTGGCTATTACGTTGATATCGCTGGATTTAATGATGCCGGATGTAATGGTGGAATCCATTTTAAGATTTCCACGAGCCAGCAACGTGCCGCTAAAATGGCGGGCAAACAGGGAGTCGAGCAAAATGGAGGTGCCATCAACCGACAATTTTAAGCGCATATCGCGGTAGTTGATGCCGTATTTTGGCAGTGGTAATGCGCCTCCGGTTATGTCTACAAACCCTTTAATGTGTGGGTCATGAATAGGTCCATTGGCGCTAACATCCATATTTACCAGCGCATTAGGCTGGTCTACTACAGGCAAATTAACAAAGAATGAATTTAGCCTGGTTTTATGCGTGGTAAGGCGGGCTGTAACTGTTTGAGGCCACGATATGGTGAGGCTGTCCTGCAATTTCACCAGAAGCGGAGTGGTAGCCATTAAAAGGATGGAATCGCCAGCCGGACTATAAACCGTTGTCCTGATAATGGCTGAATCGCCTTTGTAATGAATGTTGGCTAGAATCTCCGAGATGCTAAGCGGGGCAGATTCAATTCCTTTTAACGATGTTTGTCCCAAAAGCTCAATATTTTCCCGGTTGGCAACCAGATTAATGTTTAAAAAAGCTCTTCCTTTAATATCATCCTTTATAAAACCTGCCTTATTTAACAACTCAAGGTTAAATGCCTGCATGGTTGCAATTAATTTTAATGAATCAGGAAAGGCAGCCATGGCATCGGTTTTAAACACCATGGTGGTATCCATATTGTCGGTAATGGCAAAATTTTCAAGGCTGACAAGGTTCTTATGATAAGTTATTTTTGCCGGCGCTTCCTTTAAGCGAATGGATGAATATGGTGTTTGAAAATCAAGTTTGGTGAGCGAGGCTTCAATGGTTTCGCCAAGATTTCCATCAGCGTCAATATCTATACTCATATTTTCGGGCAAGATGGCTGATAAAGAGGTGCTCCAGAGCGTGTCAATTAGTTCTGCTTTAATTGAAGCCGTTTCCAATTTATAACCAAAGGATTCAAAATGGGTTAGCGATAAAAGCCCATCGGCATAATATCTTTTATCAACCATTGCTCCTGAACCAGTCAGGCTAATCTGATTTACCGTAAGTAAAGTATCCATGGATAATTGCAAAGCGTTAAACGTCAGATTAAACGCCAGCGAATCAATATGGCCTGAAGCCTCAGCATTAATGAGCAAATTTTGCCATGTGGCAGGATTGTTAAAATAGTGAGCAAAAGCTTTTGTATCGGTCAATTCTGATTGGATGGCCGCGCTAATGCTGCCATTTTTACCATACAATCCTTTTGCGTTAAGCTTAATCGAATTATTCCGAAGCAATAATGTATCTAATTGTAGGTTGCCATTTTTATAATCTCCTGAAAAATATAGCGAGTCAATGGGTACATGCTCTACCATCGATTGTTTAACCCAACCCTCGAAAATGGCAGATGGATTTTCCGTGCCGATACCAGTTCCACTTGCTGTAATTTCAGTGGTTAAAAAAGTGCTGTCGATAACCGATGGCAATAACTGGTGTAAAGCCAGGTTGTTTGTTATAATACTTCCGGTAAAAGGGCCTTTGGGGGTGTTGATGTCAAGGGCAGCTTTAACGTGTAGCTCGCCAAACAGGCCTGCCAAATCGAAACTGGTTTCTGTTTTGCCTGCCAGATATGTTAACTGAAGATTCCCCTCTTCCAATAAATAGTTTTCCCAACGGCTTTCACGTAAGGTTGCGGCAATATTTAACGGAACCGATGAGGTTTTTAAACCATTGCCTTTTATAAAAATATCTGTGTTGAGAACCAAAGGTAGAGGCGTAACTTCTACCCATTGATGCGGCACAAAATTGCGCACACTCAAGGTAAGGTCAACCGGGGCTAGGTGGCGCAGCGAGTCGCTTAGCAAATAATCGAGTTGGTTAACTTTTCCTGATAGTTTGATGGATTGATTGTTGTGAGCCAGATTAAGTGATAAATCAAGTTGATTATTTTCGGCAGTGGCTTTAAAATCAAAATCGGGATTAGCCGGAATTATGATGGAAGGCAGTGCAAATGCAAATTCCTGAGCATGAATAGCAGGCCAGTCTACTTCAATGTTAAAGTTACTGTTGTTTTGGTAGCCTGCCTCAGCCTGAATCTGATTGTAAGTGGTTTGCAAATAAAAGTTACTGACTTTCCAAATGTCATTTTTTAAACTGGCGTCAACGCGGAAGGTTTTTAAATAGAAATCGGGTTTATCCATTATAAAACCCATATGTTTTAACGATGCTGAAATACCGATAGCCGAATACTTTACAGATAAATCGACATTGATACTGTCGGTAATTTCAGGGGTAAGTGGATTGAAATCGTCCAGAGCAACTCTTCCATTTAATATTGAGAATTGGTTCAGAGAAACATTCATAGTAAATGGAGCAGCCGGTTCTTTTTCTTTTAATGTATCTTTTGGCGGTAGAAGCTTTTCAAAGTTCCAGATGCTGTCGCTGTTAAAACTCAGTCGTATATCAGGGTTAATAACATCCAGATGATTAATTCTTATTTCATTCTTTAGTAGGTAAATTGGTGCGTACCGTATGTTTATGCCTTTAATGTTTGCCAGGGTATCGCCATTGTCGAAGGTGAGGCTAATATCATGTATCTGCATCCCGGTAAAGACGTTGCCTTCAATTTTACCAATACTTAATTGCCCGTTTATTGATTCGTTAACTGTTTCAATGACTCTTTTCTTAACAATTGTATGGAACCAGGCTGTTTGAGTAAAAGCAAGCGACAGAATCACTAGTATTAATAGTGATACAATTATCCAGGTTAATATTTTTATGACGCACTTCATCACTTAAAATGCATGACCAATGTTTATATGGAACTGCCATTGATGTTCAGTATCAAAAACCGGACGCGCAAAATCAATTCCAACAGGCCCAATGGGGGTTGCAAATCTCAATCCCGAACCGGCCGAAAAATGAATATCGCTGAGGTTGAACGTATTGCCTGTAGGCCAAACATTGCCGGCATCCATAAACAGTATGAGGCTTAAAGGCCCCACAATTTTAATACGCGGTTCAATACTGGCTTCCAAGAGGCTATTCCCACCCATAGGAACGCCAAAATTATCTTTGGGGCCAAGCTCCTGACGTGCCCATCCGCGAACGGAACGGCTGCCACCGGCAAAATAACGTTCTTCTACCGGTACTATTAAAGCACCTTTCATGGGCTGAATAGCTCCAATTTTTATCTTTGACGCCAATATTATTCCCGGAGTGGCACGCTGATAGTTTTTAACTTCAAGTAAATATTTTAAAAAAGGATATTTACCTGTAAAAGCCATGCTGTTCATTTTAGTATTTACAGCAATGCTCCAACCCCTCGATGGGTCAAAACGTGGCAAAGCATCATCGTAAATTATACCTGCAGCAATACCACTTTTAGAATAGCTTTTTGCCAATAAAGAGGATTCCGTAATTCGGGCGAGACTGGTGGTATCAAGATTTACCTTATCGTAATAGATATTGAACGACCCACTTGTTTTACTTGTTATTTTTTGCAGTAAAGACAAGTTGATGCCATAGGTTAGCAATTCGTAACCAGGCTCTTTTAATTTGCGGATGGACGGTGAAAATGCCAGGGTTGAGTTGGGACTAAAAGCGGCGGGCTGCGTTAAAGTGGCTTCAATACGGTAAGGTTCCAGTGCCGAGTGTTTCAAGAAAAGGTTTAAACGGCGGGCTCCACCGGTAAAATTCAATATTTGGAAATCAATAAATCCCCTTATCTGGTCTTCTCTTCCATAACCCACCCCAACACGGGTTGATGTTCTTGGCGCTTCATTAATAACGATGTTAACGGGAATGGTATCGCTTTGCTGCCTGGTAAGCTGAGCGCGTAACGATGCCACTCTGAATGTACCAAGTTGATAAACCTGCTGTTGCGACCGGTTTAATTTTTCGCGACTGTAAACATCTCCTTCTTTAAATGCCAGTTGCTTAAGAATAAGTTTTTCGGGTGTGCGTATATTGCCTGTAACTGAAATTGGCCCAAAATAACCCAATGGGCCACGGTTAATATCCCAAATAATGTTGGCGGTTTTGTTAATTGTGTCGGCTGTAATTTCAGGTGTGGCAGTGGCGTATGGATAACCCCGGTTTATTAAAAAACGGCTAATCTGGTCGCGGTCGTTCCAAACCAGATCGTCTCTGAAACGTTGTGTCGGATGAGCCAAAAGTCCTATTTTGCCGGTTTGATGAGCAGTACTTAATTGCTGAAATGTTTCATTGTTTGCAAAACGAAGCTTAACGGAATCGATGAGTATGGGTTCGCCTTCAATTACCGGTATTTTAAGTTCTATTTTTTTCTTTCGGCCTTTAATTTTTACAATGGGTTGTTCAATTTCTATGTTCAAAAAACCCTCTGTTTGATAAAAATGAACCAATTCACGTTTGTTCATCTCAAATCCATCGGTCGAATAAAAGGAAGGCTTCTTTTTAAAAAGTTTTTTACCTATCCAGGTGGTTGGAGTAAACGAAATGCGGCTTTGAAGCTCTTTGTCAGAATAGTGGCTGTTTCCGATGAATTTAATTTTGCGTATTTCTCCCTCTTCCTGCGCCCATAAAGTTGTTTGCAGGAATACAATAGCAACGAACCAAATATATTTTAAAGGCTGATTTCTCAATTTTCATTTTTTCTTAGTACACTCCATTCAACATAACAACATAATTTATTAACAAGTTCGGGGCAATGTTGTTCCAGAATGGCCGTAACCTGCGATGGTCTTGATATTTCCTGAAACAGTGCCTCAGGAAATGCCTGTTCCGAAAGCTCTCTTTCGGTATCCACGTTTCGAAGGCCGTATGTTATGATTGAAATTTCTTCGAAACCGGGCATTATATGGGTTACGGCTTTTACAAAACTAAAGGCGCCAATGCGATCTTCGGCTTTTACGGGTGTTATGTGAAATGCTTTATGCACCTCGGGTAATAGTATTTGCCTGAATTCGCGTCCGGCAATTCCCAATACCATGGCAACCACTATTCCGCCCGATATAACTATTTCGCCGGGTTTGTAACGCTGGTAGTTGTGATGAATGGGATGGCTGTTTTTAAGATATGTGGCCCAAAACAGGTTTTCACTTTTTCCAATAGGGCGAACATAAGGATGCAGGAGGAGGTCGCAGGGGGCAAATTCGGTAAATGTATTGTCGAGCGATATGCCCCTTACACGTGCTAATATTTTCTCTTTAAAGTGATGGTTGTGCATGGGTTTAGCCAGTTCACCCGGTATTGTACTCCTGACTTCGAAAAGGGGGAAAAGTGTTACCCTTGTTAGGTAAAATACGGGTTCGCCTTTTTGATTGGATAATAAATGGGTTGCTTCCACTATTGAGTTTTGGGTGTTGGCCGATTCCCGTATCCCGGTTATTTTAATTGAGCAGGTGAATGTATCGCCCGGGAAGGCTGGTCTTAAATATAGGGCATCTCTTAGTTCGAGGTGTAATAAACTCGAATGGGTGTAATTCTCAACGCCAAGACTTAGAGTAAGGTTCATGAGGAAGCCGTATGGCAGAAACATTTGATGAAATCCTAATCGGCCGGCAAATTCTGCGCTGTTTTCAGTATACGAAGATGTTGGTATAAACCCATTCCACATATTGTGAACCGACTCGTCAACACTGATATTGTAATTGCTGGTAATTTCCCGGCCAACAAATACTTTTGCAGGGTCTAATCCGTAACTTGCTTTTTTATTGGGTTTGAAAAAGGCACTCATACACAAAATTATGCTAACTGTTTATAAATCCTGCTTTTTTACAAATTTAGGGTTTATTTTGAGACTATATTATAGTTGTTTACATCTTGGTTTTTATGGGTTGGATTATTTGCCACATAACAGAGTCCTTACTTATAACAGACTTGCTTCCATTTTTACTAATCGACAAATATGTATAACGATTATTATACGAATCGTTATGAGTATATTTAATATATATTGATTTGGAAACAAATCATTATATATATTTTCTATATTCGAAAAAAATAATTATATTTGAATTGTATAAACATCATTGTATACATTTTATATCAATAATAATTAGCATGAGCATCATAAATAAATGGTATAAACTAACCGATGTTGCCATTGTGGAAGAAATTGGCAAAATGATACAAGAGGTAAGGTTGCAGCGCAATTATTCGCAAAGTGAACTTGCCCGTATATCAGGCATTAGCCGGGCTACTATTAGTCAGCTAGAAAACGGGCGGCCTGCTACGCTGCTCACATTTGTGCAGGTGTTAAGGGCGCTTAATAAATTTGATATACTTAATAACATGGTTCAGGAGCCTGAAATAAGTCCTATTATGTATGCAAAACTACAGGGGAAAAAGCGTAAGCGGGCATCGCGCAAAGGCAATACTAACAATAAAACCAGCGAATCAACATGGTAACTGTTGCAAAAATTCAGCTTTGGGGAATTGATGTGGGGGCTGTAGTTTGGGACGAATCGCGCTTACTGGCAACCATGGAGTTCGACCCCGGATTTTCCGGTTACGGGCTCGATGTGGCACCGGTAACTATGCCTTTAACGGATATTAATTCGGGTCGGCGAATTTTTTCATTCCCCGGGCTTAACAGAGAAACTTACTCGGGTTTGCCCGGCTTGCTTGCTGACTCACTCCCCGACCGTTTTGGCAATACTTTGCTGGACGTTTGGTTGGCCGAACAGGGCCGAACAAAACAAAGTGTTAACCCTGTGGAGCGTTTGTGCTATACTGGTAACAGGGGCATGGGGGCATTGGAGTATTACCCGGCCTTGAAACTGGGTAAGAATAATGCGACAACACAACTTGACATTGAGCGGATGGTTGTGTTGGCACGCCAGGTACTTGACGAAAAGGCTGGTTTAACAGGAAAAATGGTTGACGAACAGATTGAAGGTCTTAATGAAATAATCAGAGTGGGAACATCGGCGGGAGGCGCCAGAGCTAAAGCTGTAATCGCATACAACGAAGCTACCGGCGAGGTGCGTTCCGGACAGGTGGAGGCTTCGATGGGATTTACCTATTGGCTGATTAAATTCGATGGCGTTACCAATAAGCAACTGGGCGACCCCGAAGGATATGGCAGAATTGAATATGCTTATTATCTGATGGCCAAAGCTTGCGGTATTGAAATGGCCGATTGTAGGTTGATGGAAGAAAATGGCCGGGCACATTTTATGACTAAGCGGTTCGACCGAACAGATACCGGCGACAAATATCATATGCAAACGCTTTGCGGAATTGCTCATTTGGATTATAACCAGCCTCTTTCGTACGCTTATGAGGATGCTTTTGAAGTGATGCGGTTACTGCGGTTACCATATCCCGATGCAGAGCAGCTTTTTCGGCGAATGGTGTTTAATGTTATTGCCCGCAATCAGGACGACCATACCAAAAACATTTCTTTTCTGATGAACCGACAGGGTAGATGGAAGTTGGCTCCTGCTTATGATGTGACTTATGCTTATAACCCCGAAAACAGATGGATTTTTCAGCATCAGATGGCTGTTAATGGCAAGCGTAGTGAAATTGCCCGCAACGACTTTATTGCTGTTGCTAAAAATATGAATATTAAAAAGTTTAACGATATTATTGATGAGGTTGCTTCGGGGGTTCATAAATGGGAGCAGTTTGCTCAACAAGTCAAGGTTCCGCTAAGGCAAATGGAACTAATCAAAAATACCCATTTGAAATTATAACGGTCAACTTTATTTTAGTTAAATATTCCCGCAATGGTATAACCACAATATTTGCAACAATTGCTATTTAGGTGGATTGATGAAAAATTGAATCCATTACGTTCTATTATTTTTTCTTTGCAGACAGGACAATAAGTGTTATCAGCTTCATGGCCGGGCAGGTTGCCAGGATAAACATAGTTTATGCCAATAGCTTTTGCAAGTTCGCAAGCCATTTCTATGGTACTAACAGGTGTAGGTGGTACATCTTTTAAATTGTAGGTAGGAAAGAACCGACTAAAGTGAAGCGGCGTATCCTTAAAGCCATTACTAACCAGCCAAATACACATTTTTTCAATGGTGCTGAAACTATCGGTCCATCCGGGAATCAATAAATTGGTAATCTCTATCCAAATATTGGACTTTTTTAGCTGATTTAGTGTATTCAGAACAGGTTTCAACCTAACACCATTCAATTTTTGATAAATGGTATCATCAAAAACTTTTAGGTCGATATTGGCTGCATCCATGTACAAACACCATTCTTTCAAAGGTTTTGGCATGATGTACCCAGCCGATACAATTACATTGAACAATCCTGCATCTTTTGCTTTTTGAGCAGTTTCGATGGCGTATTCAAAAAAGGCTACCGGATCGGTGTATGTATAGGAAATTGATGCACAATGTTGTTCCATAGCAGATTTAACCAAACTGGCAGGCTCTAGCAAATAGGCTTCTTCGTAGGAAGGAGCTGCCTGAGAGATATAGTAATTCTGACAATTTAAACATCTGAGGTTGCATCCCCGTGTAGAAAAGGAGAAGGTTTTACTTCCCGGTAAAAATTGGTATAGTGGTTTTTTTTCAATGGGGTCAATGTTAATAGCCACCGGATTTCCGTAGGCCAATGTTACAAGTTGTCCATTTTCATTCCGACGGGTATGGCAAATGCCTGATTCGCTAGGTTTTAGTGTGCAACTATGTGGGCAAAGAAGGCATTTGACCGATTCGTTTACTGGTTTCCAATATCTTGCAGGATAGGACATGTTTCTCGATTATGGCTCTTTAAAAACAATGGCTTCGTAAATAAAAAGCTCGGCATCTTTCCATCCATCACGCCCAAGTCCGGCTTTGTCGCGCGAGCATTTTTCAAGCATCTCTTCATGACTCCAGTTCATGCGACTGGCTACTTGGGGCAAAAAAGTTCCCTGATTGAGCCCTTTACGAATTAGGATGCCATGTTTGCCGGGAATAATTTCATCGATGTTTTTGACTTTTTTTAGAGGGGTGAGTACCGATATTTCCAGTTTAAACTGATTCAATTCGTTTTTTCTTAATGGCTCAAACCGGCTGTCTTCAAAAGCTGCACAAAAAGCTGATTGTTCCACAACTTTCCAAAGAGGTGTATCTTCACCGATATGACCAATGCAACCATTTAACTTATCATCAACATAAACAGAAACAAAAGCGCCAATTTGTGTTTTAAGTTTTGACGGGATTTCGTTATCAGTAATTGGTGGAGTTCTTTCAAAAGCCGATTTAATTTTCGTTCGGGCATGGTTAAGCAGCCACTTCTTTTCATCTTCAGTTAGTTTAAAATCATCCCTTTTATTGATTGCAATAACCACTGAATGGTAACCAACCACCTGGTTACTGTCTCCATAAATCGAATCAGAAGAGTTTTGGTACATTACAGGGAGAAAACTGATATCCTTTCTATGGCTGGTAATGTGCAATATTGTGAGTACGGCTGTCCATCCGCACAAAGAAGTAACTAACCCCGGAATTTTCTCTTTTTCATGTTTTGCAATAACCTCCAGCAGTTTATCGGGATTATTGCTTAAAATGGCCTCAAGTGTTTCCTGGTCAGCATGGCGGGCATCCTGGTTATTCGGGTAATGCGAAAAATCGGTACTTATAATAAACAAGTTTTCGGAGGTAAACCATGGCTCCAGTGTTTGGGCAATAGCTTTACAGGTGGAAACGTTTCTGGTTCCTATTAAAACAGGTACAATTTGAAATGGATTTTTAAAATGGTATTGCAAGAATGGCAACTGCACTTCTAGTGAATGCTCCTCAGTATGACTACGGGGGTCATGCCCAAAGAATGGAGAGGCAGCAATAAGCATTTGGGTGGTAGTTGTATCAACAGGCACCGGTCCTAAAGGGGTTAAAAAAGAAGTGCCTCTGAAAACAGAAGCTCCATCGAATCCCATTCTATGACTGGCACCAATCAGGAATATAGTCTTATAGGTATTGTTTGAGTTCAATTGTGCCACACCCGAAGCTGCTACTTGTCCCGAAAAAACAAACCCTGCATGTGGAAGTATCAAGGCTGAGATAACCTGATTCGAAAACGAGCCGGAAACATTGCTGAATAACGTCTCCAGATGTTTTTGCAGTTTCTGTGGGTCATCATCATAAAAACTACCAGCCACGGCAGGTTGTCGGGTGTTTTCAGGCATAGCAATAATAAACGGTTTGTTTTTTGGTTTGGCATCATTCTAAAGTTACAATATTATTGAAGGAAATCAAAAAAAATATTGACTGCAAAATTCTAAAGGCTTGTTGGTTACGACTTGTAAGCTTTATTTATCAATAAAAAAAACATTTTTTTAGTTTTGTTTTGTTGTGATTTTAAAAATAAGAGCCTATTTTTGCACCGCTTTAATAGCAAAACAGGATGACTCAGTAGCTCAGTTGGTAGAGCACATCCCTTTTAAGGATGGGGTCCTGGGTTCGAATCCCAGCTGAGTCACCAAAACAAGAGAGATTGTCGGGAAGATGGTCTCTCTTTTTTATTGTGGTATGTACATTGTCTATATTTTATACAGCGTTAGGCTCGACAAGTATTACATTGGCTACACCAATGATATGGAGCGACGGTTGCAGGAGCATAATCGTCGTAAAGGAAAATTTACGGACAGGGGCATTCCTTGGAATTTGGTGTATAAAGAAGAGTACGAGCAGAAGGAAGATGCAGTCAGGAGGGAGTTGTATTTAAAGAATCAGAAGTCGCGCAATTTCATAGAAGCTTTATTAAAGCATGCTCAGCTGGTAGAGCATCCCGATTTATCGGGAGTGGTCCTGGGTTCGAATCCCAGCTGAGTCACCAAAACAAGAGAGATTGTCGGGAAGATGGTCTCTCTTTTTTATTGTGGTATGTACATTGTCTATATTTTATACAGCGCCAGGCTCGACAAGTATTACATTCATTCCTTTTTATAGATACTGGACTTAAATTAAAAACCCTAATCTTTAAGGTCTTCAACAACTTACCGAAGTCTTCAATCTGAAAATTTCAATCCCTTACCATTCAAGGTTCGTATTATTGTGATGTTTTAACCATAGTTTAATATTGAAACTAGCCAATAGTTTAAACTTAATGATTTCTCAATATTATCAAAACAAAGAATAAATAAAATCGCTCTAAAATTGTATTAGCAAAAGAGTTCAATATATAGAAGAGATTGTTTTTTTGTTTAGATGGACAGTTATTACGCTAAATGACATAAGCTCTAATCCTGCTTGCTTGAAAAAATGAGATAGCAAATGGCAGGTGTAAGCATATTACAAACACATAGAACTGATTGATGAGATAATTTATATTAAATCTATTATGTGTCAATATAAAAGACTGAACCACCTGTGAAATATAATATAAATGAATTTATAATAAGCAGTTAAAATCGGAAGACTATGAAAGCATTAAAATATATATTATGGAGAAAGGTGACAAAGTGGTATGGAAATTTGCTATTACATTTTGAGAGATGCTGCTTTTGGTTTATAAGACGTTATCATCCGGTGATTTCTCGTTTTATTTTGTTGTTTTTGGCAATAATAAGTATTTCTCCAAGTCATCTATATTGTAAAAATATTGGTGTTTCTAATACCTCTGTTGCTTTTTCAAGAAATG
>CALEUX010000013.1 GCA_937920475.1 uncultured Marinilabiliaceae bacterium | reverse complement strand
CTAATTCATGAGGAATCCAGAAGGTTTTATTTTCTTGCGGCTTACTTTCCGCCTCAGAGAAACGATAGTTCTTTGATACCATAAGAGATTATAATGATATCAAAAATTTCCGTTAAGAAAATAAAATTAATTGACGATAAAAAATCCGGGCCTGTTTGAGCGTAGCGAGTTCCCTGATTTTAGTCAATAAATTTGATTTTTAGGAAATTATATGAAGCGGCGGCATTTTTTAAGTCCGTTGAATTTTGCTACGCTCGGCATTGATGCAAACAAGTTTGCTCACTGCGCTCACTCAAAGCAAAATGTGCTTACTTTTTTTTTGCTGCAGTGGAGCGAAGCGGATCATGAATGCCTTAAAAAGAAAACACGAATGAATAAAAAAAGTAATCCCGATTCATCGGGAGAGCACTTAAACGAAGAATGGATTTTTTATCGGACAATAGTGAAAAAAAATAGAGAAAAATTATTGAAATATCGAACCAATTAAAGAAAAGTTTCATTATCTTTAAATGCTTTTGGTTTATTAAATAATGTAGTAAAAGGGTCGCTTGCTTATTGCACGACCCTTTTTTTTATGCTTCTATGTTTGCCAATATATGTGTCTTTAGTTAATTTTAATACGTTTTAATTGGTTCGAAATAATCCCTGTTATAACTTAGTATCTTTTAAATTTTAGTTTTCTGGCTTTATTAAAGACTGTTAGAAGTTTAGATACTAGACAGAAAGACGTGTACCGGTTTGTCGGGAAAAGACTTAATAGAAATTACAGACAAACAAGACGTTTACGTTATTTTACTTTTTATAAGTATGTTACTTTTTAATCTTTTGTCTTATGTCTAAGAAATAATTCTAAACAGTTTATTACCCATCTGATTTAAAAAAGCCTGACGAACTATTGAAGTAGATTCTTCAGAATTCTTATCCTAATACAATTGCATAAGTCATGGAATTTATTGATTTAATTAAATTGCGAAAATCGATTCGTTTATTCCAAAAAACGAAGATTGACCATAAATTGATGCTTGAAATTTTGGAAGCAGGCCGACTGGCACCTTCAGCGTGCAATTATCAGCCATGGAAATTTGTTGTTGTAAATGAGCCATTGGTTTTGCGCCAAATTCGTGAATCTTACCCAAGAGACTGGTTCGCCGGGGCGCCACAAGTTATCGTTATTTGCGGCGATTATAGCGAATCATGGAAAAGACCTTTCGATGGCAAAGACCACTGCGATATTGATGTTTCTATTGCCACCGACCATATTACCCTGATGGCAGCATCAAAGGGATTAGGTACCTGCTGGGTATGCAATTTTAACCCTGAGAAAGTGAGTGAAGCCCTCCAACTGCCAGCCAATTTGGTTCCGATAGTATTAATTCCGATAGGATACCCTACCGAGACAATAAAACCGGAAGACAAAAAACGAAAACCCATTGACGAGGTGGTTTTCTATAACGGATATTCAATTAACGACTAAAGTTTAGAGCGAAGGGCATAGGGCTTTAAGCAATGAGCTATTGAATCATATATCTTTGAACTAAAAACATCTGCCTTCAGCCTTCTTCAGCCTTTCGTCTTTTTCCTATTAACTTATCGCCAGGAACTACTAACTATTTAACTATGAATTACGAACTACTTCCATTGTATAATTCAAGCGAAAAAATCCTAAAAAAGTCGAACGATTGCCAATTATTAGATGCCGATGGAAAAACATACATCGATTTTGAATCGGGCGTTTGGTGTTGCAATATTGGGCACAATAACAAACAATTACTTAAGAGAATTAATAACCAGATTAAGCTCTCTATTCATCATGGGTACCATTTCAGGAACGAATTTGCCGAGGCGCTTTCTCTTAAACTTCAACAATTAATTGGATTTGAAAATGGTGCCAGTGTATTTTTAAGCTCCGGTTCGGAAGCAGTAAACCTTTCAATTACAATTGCTAAACATATCACCGGGAAGAAAAAAATTATCAAAATTGATAATTCGTATTTAAGCGCTTATGGATATGGACAGATTTCTGATGATAACGATTCGTTGGTGAATGTAAAATACAACGATTTGGATGCCATCAGGAAAATTGATTTCAATAACATTTCGGCCTTTTTAATTGAAACCGGGGGGGCTTCTGTAGAAATGGTAAAATTTCCTGATAAGGAATTCATTTCAGCCCTGATAGAAAGATGCAGAGAAAATAATTGTCTCCTGATTGCCGAAGAAGTTACCACAGGCATGGGAAGAATGGGAAAATGGTTTGGATATCAACATTACAACATCACTCCCGATATGGTAGTAACCGGAAAAGCGTTGGGCAATGGATATCCAGTAAGTTCAGTAACAGTAAACGCTTTTGTTTTATCAGAATTTCAAAAAAATCCATTCCGATATGCTCAATCGCACCAGAATGATCCTTTGGGATGCGCCATTGCATTGGAAACCATCAATATTCTGGAATCGGGCCAATTAGTTGAAAAAGCAACAGCTACAGGCGACTATTTCCGAAATAAACTTGAAAAATTAAAGGCCAGGCATCCGCAAAAAATTAAAGATATAAGGGCACGCGGTCTGATGTTGGCCATTGAATTTACATCCTTTGTAAATGGAGAACAGATCGGCAAACAATTGTTTGAAAATGGTTTTGTAGTAGGCAGCAAGTTGAATACCTTAAGGTTTCTGCCTCCCTTAACCATAAAAAATTCTCACATTAATAGCCTTATTAACCAACTAAATAAAATGTTAGCTGACAAATACCAATAACTAACAGGCCCCAGCAAAGGACTAACATATTACCTGAAGCTTAGGCCAATCCCCACGGTAGCCATTGGATAATCGCCAATAGTATAATCGCCGTGTATGGCAACTATCCCAAAACGTAACCTTAAACCGGCATTGGCATCGAAGCCATTGGTTTTGTAACCCACTTTTAGCGGATTATTTCCAATCCCTTCATAATCACCTTTGAGTGCGAAATCGCTGGTGGTTGATCCGTAACCAAACCCTGTATAAACAGCAATAATCGGCAAATTAACTCCTACCAGCAACCTTGTTGTAAATCCATTGGCACCTATATTCAGTTTTTGGTTAGTACCTGATTTATAAACAACACCTAAATCACTGCCAAAATTGGTATATCCAACCATTAAAGATGAGCTCAAAAACGGAACTCTTTTAACACCTGGAATATACTCTTTAACACTATGTTTAACACTAAAGCCAAGCATTTTAATCTTCCCTGCATCGGGGATTTTAAATCCGGGCACAAATCGAGCGGATATTTCTGTTCTGAATGGTAAACCAACGCCAAACTGAATTATGGGCATAGGAAACTTATCAAACCCGGAGCCATTGGGTAACGTTAACACATCCTCACCTTCAAATGTAAGCGTTGGGCGCGTGCGCATACTTCCTGCAACCGTAGGAGCAATATGATTACCATCTTTTAGCCCCCAGTTATTTTCCATTTTTGGTAGCAGTGCCGTAACATCAAAATTACTGCCCGATGCAGGCACCATGGCCATATTTACACCAACTGTAAAATTAAACCCGGCAACTTTATGAACATCGGCTGAATTGTACCAACCACCATTTAAAGATTTTCCAAGCATATCACCATATGGGCGCAGATAGGCTTCGGTCAATATTTTTGCATCGTATTTGCCTAATTCGAGAAATGCAGGAATATTTTTCTGCCCATCCACACTAGTAATTATCAATAAAAAGAGAATCAAAACTCCAACAAATCTTTTCATAATTATCATTTTCAAGAAATATTAAAACGTATTATCGTCAACACAAAATTAAAATGATTGTTGTAAAATTAAAAAAACTGAAAGTATAAATGTGATACTTTACACAGATTCAACCTGAATCTGAATTAAACCATTTAATATTTAAACGCAAACAGGCCCTTGATGTTGTATCATCAGTAAATTTTAAATTAGCAAACAACCCATGAGACTAAGGTAAAACAAAATGGTATGCCATAAACCGGCACCCCTTTCATTTTTAAAAATAGATTACGATACTATTTTACTTTTAATGATTCTTTGACAAATCAACAGCTTCCTGAACAGTAATGCGGGTTTCTCCATTGTAAGCCACAATAAACCCTTTAATTCCTTCGCTTGTCATTGACTGACGTGCTTCTGCCAGTGTTTTAAACCGCCCTACCATGTAACGATGCCAGCCATCACCAATCATATGAATCACAGGCAAATCACCTGAATAAACCCTTGAAATGGCTGCTTGAGACGCTTCGCTCCTATCGGCCATAATTTGAATGGAGAAAAACAATTTGGGGCTTTCATTAGTTGCTGGTTCTGTTTTCTTTTCGGGTTCTGATTCCTTTATAACAGGAACCACAGCGGGAGGCGATTCAACAATAGCAACAGGCGCAATTAGGGGAGGTGTCTCAACTGGGATTGCTATTGTTGCAGCCACTTCAGGTTGAGCAGAAATTACCGGAACAAATTTCTCTTCGGTAAATGAAATAGGTTCTGACTTTAAACTGTTGTCTATTTTGGCCACTTCGATTGAATGCGAAGGTTCTATGGTAATACCGTGTGCATAGAATTTTCGCTCCATGACCGATAGTGCCTGGTTTTCCAAATCTACCGCTTCATAAATCAAACCAACGGTTTTCTCCTTACTAAAACGATTCTCGGCATTTAACCTTGCTTTACGGGCTTTTTTGTACAACCCTTCGCCATCCATTAAGGCTTCACGGGCTTCATTGGAGTCCTGTTCCTTAATGTCACTCTGTAAGGCTTTCTCTAAAACTTTGTATTGGTTTTTGTGACCATCTCTATAATAATTGGCTGCCTGTAAGAGCAATCGTTCCTTTTTCTTCTCCAGTTTTTGAGCTTTCCCAAACCGGAACTCGTTCTTTAACATTTCTATCTCACTATCAAAATCATATGCCTGCTTCCAAAATTGGTTTCCCTTTTCTATTAAAGCATTGGCCTTAGTCAGTTTTTTCTGATTGGCAGCATCAAACTGACTAACGTCAATTATTTTACCGGGAGGCTCAATGCCAAAAGTTGAATGGGTTATACCCACTAGAAGACAAATAAAAAAAACAAATCTAATAAGTTTCATATCGAACAACCTTTATTAACAAATCAAAATCAATTCATTAAACATTCACTAACAACTACATATATACGTCATTTCCCCAAAAAGGAGATTATGGCAACGACCTGTTTTGTGATTCAAATTTGAATAGCTAAAATTGCATTGTTTTTCGTTATATGTCAACCCTAAACTTAAACCAATTTTAAATTGATTTCTATTTAGGTAGTTTTAAGATGTAAGTTGAGATATATAAAAACAAAACAGTATTAAAATCGAACAAAAACCAATAAAATAAGTTATGCCTCAAAAGATAATCTTTGCCTGTCTGCTTATTTCAGGCTTATTCATATCGTGTAAAAATAATAAAAGCATGAATCAGAAAAACCCTCTATTATCAGATTTTATAACCCCTTACCAAACGGCTCCTTTTAATGATATAAAACCGGAACATTACATGCCTGCCTTTTTAACTGCTATGGAAAAAGGCAGAAGCGAAATTGCAGCCATCATAGCCAACAGTTCTGAACCAACTTTCAGCAACACCATTGAAACGCTTGAAAATTCAGGAAAACTTTTAGGACGCATTAGTAGTATCTTTTTTAATATCAATTCAGCCGAAACAAACGAAGACATTCAATCCATCGCCCGTGAAGTTTCTCCTTTTTTGTCGGAATATGCCAACGATATCTGGCTCAACGAAGCCCTATTCAATAGAGTTAAACAGGTTTACGATGGTAAAGACACGCTGAACCTGACCCCAGAACAACAAATGCTTTTGAATAATACTTATAAAGCGTTCGTGCGTCAGGGAGCACTTTTAAATGAATCGGATAAAAAGCGCTACCGCGAAATAACCGGTGAACTATCGAAACTTACAGTTGAGTTTGGCGAAAATGTATTGGCCGAGACCAACGACTACCGCCTGCATATAACCAACGAAAACGATTTGGCAGGATTGCCCGACCATGTGAAAGAGGCCGCTGCCATGCTGGCAAAATCAGAAAATAAAGAAGGCTGGCTGTTTTCGCTCCAGGCACCAAGCTATCTGGCTTTCATGAAATATGCCGACAATCGTGCACTTCGTGAAGAACTTTTTAAAGCATATTCATCGCGTGGGAACCGTAACAACGAGCGCGACAACAAAGAAAACATTCTGAAGCAGGCCCGGCTGCGACTTGAGAAAGCCCGCCTTTTGGGCTACAAATCGCATGCTGATTATGTGCTTGAAGAGCGCATGGCCCAATCGCCCGAAAAAGTAAATACATTCCTTGATGAGCTGTTTGAAAAGTCCTTTTCATTTGCATCAAATGATGTAAAGGAAGTGGCTGCCTTTGCCAAAACTCAGGGACTTACTGAGCCATTGCAGCGATGGGATTTTTCATATTATTCCGAGAAACTGAAATCGTCGTTGTTCGATTTGAACGATGAAATGGTGAAACCCTACTTTGAGCTAACGAGAGTAACTGATGGAATATTTAACCTTACTAATAAACTTTGGGGCTTAACATATAAGCATAACCCGGAAATACCGGTTTATCATTCTGAAGTAAAAGCCTATGAGGTTTTTGATAAAGATGGGAAATTTTTGTCGGTTTTGTACCTCGATTTTCATCCCAGAAGCAGCAAACAGGGGGGTGCCTGGATGACATCTTATAAAGAACAATTCACCGAAAACGGAATCGACTCCCGTCCTCACATATCGCTGGTTTGCAATTTTACAGCTCCCACTGAGACCAAACCTTCGCTATTAACCTACTATGAAGTAACCACCTTTCTTCATGAGTTTGGTCACGGATTGCATGGAATGCTTAGTGCTGTTAATTACGAAAGTCTATCCGGAACCAATGTATACCGCGATTTTGTTGAGCTTCCATCGCAAATAATGGAAAACTGGGCGCGCGAAAAAGAATGGCTGCAAGAGGTGGCTGTACATTATGAAACTGGTGAAATCATTCCCGACCAACTGGTAGATAAAATTATTGCTGCCGGTAACTTCCAAAGCGGATATTTTACTGTTCGTCAGCTCAGCTTTGGGTTCAACGATATGGCCTGGCACAATTTAACAAACGAAATACCTTCGGATGTTATTGCTTTTGAAAGAAAGGCCATGGAGCGTACCGAATTATTCCCTATTGTTGAGGGAACCAGCTTAAGTACTGCTTTTGCCCATATTTTCGATGGAGGCTATGCTGCCGGTTATTACGGCTACAAATGGGCCGAAGTTCTTGATGCCGATGCCTTTGCTCTTTTCAAACATAATGGCATTTTTGATAAAACCACAGCAGAAAGTTTCAGAGCTAATGTGCTATCGAAAGGTGGTACCGAGCACCCAATGTCGTTGTATGTAAAATTCAGAGGTCATGAGCCATCCATACAACCTTTGCTCGAACGAAGCGGACTTATTAAGTAAATTGAACAGGTGAATAAATTTCCAGACCTGAAAAAGGTACACATACCAACCGAAAGGCTGTTGATCAGAAACTTAACAACTTCTGATCACGCAGCTTATTTCAAGATTTTCGGCAATCCCAACATTGCTTTGTACGACGATTTTCTGCCAATTAGGGAAGAAGATGCGGTGCAAAACGTTACTGACATCATTGCCAACTACAACACCAATCATTACGAACAAGAATTTGCCGTAGCGTTGGTTCCGGAAAACAACACTATTGGCATCCTTTATATGCGTCACGAGATGGCCCGCATATTAATTGGTTATCATTTTAATGAAAGTTATCAGGGTAAAGGCTATGCCATTGAAGCGGTTAAAGCATTTATAAACTGGATTACTGATAATTACGATGCAAAAATAGAAGCGCTGGTAGATTATCAAAACCTTCCTTCGATCAAATTACTTCAAAAAACCGGCTTTCAGTTCCAAACTGCCAATAACGATGAGTTGGTTTTTGAGCTTCCTCAAAAACCTTTTATAAATGGGGATATGGTGGTAGGATTAGTTGATTTTGCAACAAAGGAAGAAACCGAGTAAATACTAAAAAAACATAAATAAATAGTTTAAGGCCATAAATAACCAAAAAAAGGAGTTTCTTTGCACCACCAAATAGACAGAATCAGTATTGCATCTTCTAATTCAATTTAGCCCTGCTTTGCTCCCCCTCTCTATTTTAATTGTTTTACTTCTTAATTTTTTTATTTATGAATCTTTTTGTAGCAAAGCTGAGTGCCGCAACCACCAGCGAGGATTTGAACGACCTGTTCAGTGAGTATGGTGATGTTGTTTCAGCTAAAGTAATTATGGACAGGGAAACCGGCAAATCTAAATGTTTTGGTTTTGTGGAGATGAAAAGTGCTGATAGCGCTAACAATGCCATTAAAGAATTAAACGAATGCACATACGATAACAGTGATATCGTAGTTAAAAAAGCGCGTCCGAAAGAAGAAGGACAACGCAAACCTCAATTTAACAGAAACTATCGCAATAACTAAACGATAGACCTTTTAGGGTTAGAAAAACAAAACCCGCAAAGCTGACGATTTTAAATCATTGCTTTGCGGGTTTATTTTTTAAACTATAAAACTTCAGCTTTCGGTATTCCTTCTTCGGTGTCCCTTTCCGCTACGCGGAATTCCGAAACGCTTCACCTTCTGTCTAATGTCTCCGGTTTCCCACTTCATCCTCTCGTCTCCGATCTTCGATTTTCGTTCTTCAAACTGTTTCTATTATTCCTCCTCTAAGCCAAGTTTTATCACAACTTTTTTAACCATTTCTGGCATCCCGGTATGAACCAAAGCTTTATGAATTTCACCAGGAAAAAATATCACAAATCCATTTTTCGGGAAGTAAACTTCTGTTCCATTGCCCTCAAAAACAGTAATTTCCTTTTCAGGATTATAGGGTATAACTTCCTTCATTTTTTCTTCGGGGCCATAAAAAATACGTTCGTCTCCCTCAACCAAAAAATGAATATCTAAATATTTTTCATGCGATTCCCAAATGGATTCGGCAAAATCTTTGGTTTCGCGCACCATTCCATTGGCGAATAAATGAGTGCCAACAAGTTCTGTTTTCCCTTCAGGAAATTCATCTGCATTGATGCTTTCCAAAAAATCGAATGCCATTTCCATTGAAGGATGCAGCATATAATAGCGCGAGGCATTTTCAAGAGTATCAATAATCATAATCAGTTGTTATTAAAATTAATCTATACAATATACTTCGGCAGCAGCGTGCCTGTTGGTAACTTTAATGTCAAATTTGTATTCAAGAGGTTTGAAAGCCGCAGCTGCAATATCGGGTCGGTTGTTTTCCTGCGATAGATGCGAAAGAAAAACCACTTTTAACTCGGGATGATGATGTTGCTCCACCAAGGTAAAAGCCTGCGAATTGGATAAGTGTCCCAAATCTCCTGCAATACGCCGTTTTAAATGATATGGATATGGTCCATCCCACAGCATACACTCGTCGTAATTTGACTC
>CALEUX010000012.1 GCA_937920475.1 uncultured Marinilabiliaceae bacterium | reverse complement strand
GGTTTTGGACTTCCTATTCGATATGGATCAATGCTCAATCTTGGGCTTGGCTGGGAAAAAAGTAGTGCTCAGGGTAATAGTATTATAAATCAATCAACATTCAGAATAAACATTGGATTATCTTTTACCGAACCTTGGTTTTATAAAAGAAAATTTGATTAACCTGACAATTCCATTTCACGGATTAAACCAAAAAACGCATTGGCGTAAGAGTCGCTGATAGGTATGATATGATTCCCAATTCCAATGCGTTTTCTTTCAACAAAATCAATTTTGTCAATTGAAACTATATAGGAACGATGTACCCGACAATACATACCGACCGGCAATCTGGCTTCCAACGATTTAAGATTAAGGAGCGACATTAATGGTTTCCCTGAAGTATTATAAATTCTTACATAATCGCTATAACCTTCAAAAAAAAGGATTTCCTGATGCATTAAGCGCATCATACGGCTGTCAGATTTTACAAAAAGATTCATTTTTGAGGAGGATAATAAGTGATCATGGCCTTTAATATCCATCACATTACGAATCTTAAGATCATAAGCTTTTAATACAGTTTTTAATATGCGCTCATATGTTAACGGCTTAACAACATAATCAAGGGCTCCTATTTCAAAGGCTCTAACCGCAAATGCATTCGATTGGGTAACAAAAGCCACCATTGGTTTATCTCCTCCATTAAAAACCATTTCTGAACCACTAAAGAGCGGCATTTCAATTTCGGAAAACACGAGATCAATCTGATTCTTACGAATATAAAACAACGCCTCTAATGGATCAGAAAATGTTCTCTCAACTTTAACAAATGATATACTTTCAAGGATCTGTTTTAAATATTGCAGGCTTTCTCGGTCTTTATCAACAATTATACATTTCATAGCTTTACAATTTTAATTAACCAATTATTGCAAAGCTAATGCCCGATATCGTTATTCACAGCCCTAAAATCGGCGAATGGGGTACTTGGTCAGGTGAAGAGGAAATTAATTTGGGTGAACTGTAATAAAATGCAGTTGAAAAACAACTAAATCTGGCAGGCCTGTAACCAATTTTTAAAATCGGCAACCCGGGATTTGCTGATTATTATATCTTCTGGAGCATCTATTATCACATTAACCCTAAGCCGGTTTCCAAACCAAAACTCAACATCAACTATTGACCTAGCTGAAATAATAAATTGCCTGTTAACTCTGTAAAAACTATATGTTGGAAGAATATTTGTCAATGAATCAAGGGTTTTATCGATTAAATAAACATCTCCGTTAATAGTATAAACGTATACCTTCTCCTTTTTTGTAAAAAAGAATGCAATTTTATCCAGTGCAAGAGGAAGTAATTTATCTCCGGCTATAATTAAAAGATTTGTTAACTCCTGTTGCATTTGAATCCTCTTACCAATTTCTTTTATTATTTCAAATGTCTGACCAGTTTCAAGTCTTGTCATTTTTTTCAGGGCATGTTGTATCGCAAGAGCATTAACCGGTTTAAGTATATAATCAATACTGTTAACCTTAAAGGCATCCAGAGCATATTGGTCGTATGCAGTAACAAAAATGATTGGGGAGGTAATTTCAATCTTTTCAAATATGTGAAAAGCAGAACCGTCGGACAGATGAATATCCATAAAAAGCACATCGGGCTGTTGATTATTTTTAAACCAGGTTATTGTGTCAGAAATGCTTTCAAGTATGGCAACCACTTGTATTTCCGGAGCAACATCTTTTAAAATGGCAACAAGATTTCGGGAAGCAGCTGTTTCATCCTCAACTATCAATGCTTTCATGGGTCTAATGATTTATTAAACCTGTTTAATGAGCGGAATTCGAACCTCAAACACTTCACTGGTTTGCGTAACAATCAGATCCTTTCCCGTAAGAATTTTAACCCGATTAAAAAGATTCTTCAATCCAAATCCACCTTTTATCTGATTGTAGTCAACCTTTGGTTTTATTACATTGGACACAATCAAATAATCCTCAGCAATTCCTATGTTTACTATTAATGGAGTTTTTATACTGATAACATTGTGTTTTATGGCATTTTCAATAAGTGGCTGTAGCGATAAAACCGGCAAGGCATATGGCGCCTGATGACAATCTTTTTCAATATTAAAAAATAACTTCCCCTCAAAGCGAATGCCAAGTAAAAACTTGTAAGCATTTAAAAAATCCATTTCTTCTTCTAATGGCACCAGCCCTTTTTGGCTGCTTTTCAATACATATCTGAAAATCACTGAGAGCTCCTCAATATACTTCAACGCTGAATCACGATTCCCTTCACGTACCAATGCCGACAATGAATTGAGTGAATTAAAAAAGAAGTGGGGATTCATTTGAGCCGCTATGGCATTGTATTGTGTTTGGATATTTTCCTTTTTAATGCGCTCGATTTCCAATTTGCTTTTCTGTTGTTGAATAAACAACCTTAACATTTCTCCAAATAATAAAGCAATTATCAGTAACGACAGGTTCTTTGTAATAATCATACCATTAATTCGAAAAACAAATCCACTTCCATTTTCGAATGGCAATTTTCCCTTTTCCATCAAAAGACCAGGAGCATCACCGCGAGGAATATTAAGAAGAAAATACTTGTCAAAAATCCAAAAATGTAATAACTGAAACAGTATTACCAGAATTATACATATAATAACACGCTCTTTAAAGGCATATCGAAGCGTCTTAAGTCCGTACTTATATTGCTTATTGGGAATAAGATTTATAAAAAAGAGCGAAAAACCAACCAGAAAGGTAAATAAAAACCCATCAAAAATAAACCGGAGAAAAAAATCATCGTTCAAAGACCTTTTGGGCAGAAATCCGGGTCGCGGAGGTTGCAAATCAAGGTTCAAAGCTGACATTAGGTGAATAGCGTTCATAAATAAACTTAACAACAATGCTGCTATGGCACTTAATAAGACTATTTTTGGAAGAGATGACTGATATGACCACAACCAATTAAATTTTCCGTTAATCTTTTTCATTCGTAAATAGTTTTAAATATGGCCGAATTGCTGCCAGACGCTGAGAAATAGGTTGAGACAAACAAATCATAATCGTTTCTACAATATAGAATTTGCCCTGTTTCAAGTTTTAAATTAACAATATTCTTGCCGATTATTCTTATAGAACCCCTTATTACTCATAATAAAATAAAAATTGTGATAAAAAGATTGGTTACTTGTTTATAAAACTAATGTGCTTACTTCCTTGGGGGATTTGCGAAATAGCATCAATTATTCTCTGACCGGCAACTAAAGATTCTCTCCTCCAACCTTTATGAATATTAATAACCTCCTAAATCAAAAAAAGCCACTCCGGAATTTACTCCGAAATGGCTTTTTTAAACTAATTCAGATATTGTTGCCTCTACTACTCAACGTAAGTAAACTCAGCTTTTAATTCTGCAATTCTTACCACAAATTCTCCGGGCTCAGTTACCCTTTTGTTTTGTGCGTTTATGAAAGAAACATCTTCGGGGGTTAAGCTGAAGCTCACTGTTTGCTCTTCTCCCGGCTTAAGGTTAATTTTCTCAAATCCTCGCAAACGCTTTACATCGGGTGTTACCGATGCAAATAGGTCGCTGGTATAAAGCAATACTGTTTCTTTACCTTCCATATCACCAGTGTTTTTGACTTTTACACTGATTTCAAGCTTTCCGTTTTTTTGCAGCTTATCGGAGCTCAATGTCAGATTGCTATATTCAAATGTAGTATAGCTTAATCCGAAGCCAAACGGATACTGAATGGCAAAATCAGATTCGTAGTCGTAAACTCCAACCATTCTGGCCTGATGTTCCGATGGCTTATGGTCGTAAGTAACCAGTGAGTTGACAAACAATGGATAGGTATATGGAAGTTTACCACTTGGATTAACCTCGCCAAATAAGATATCGGCAACAGCCAAACCACCAAAATTTCCCGGCAGGTAACTTTGTAAAACAGCTTTCACATCAGGCTCAATGGTGCGAATAATTCTCGGACGCCCCTCATTGAGCACCATAATCATTGGCTTTCCTGTTTTGGCTAGCGCTTTTACAAGCGCTACCTGATTCTCCGACAATGACAAGTCGTGTAAATCGCCGGGCTTTTCGCAATAGCTGTTTTCGCCCAGTGCCAGAATAATGTAATCGACACCAGCGGCAGCTTTAACTGTAGCCTGAATATCAACCACCTCATCAACCCAGTAACGGGCATCATTGTTGTAACGAACACCTTCGTGAAAAACTACGCTACCTTTTCCAATTTTGTCTTCTATGGCTTTCAAAATAGTGGCGTAAGCCTGAGAAAATTCATGAACTTTTTCGCCCTGCCAGGAATAGCTCCAACCTCCATTTAGCGCCCGCATAGAATTGGCATTTGGACCGGTAACCAAAACTCTGGCATTCTTCTTTAATGGCAGAACGTTCCCTTCGTTTTTCAACAAGGTTACCGATTCGACTGCTGTTTGGTAAGCAGCCTGCACAAACTCCTCGCTGCCAAATAACGGATAATCGTTATAATGCGTTACAGGATGCTCAAACAAACCCAGTTTGAATTTCATGTTTAAAATGCGGCGAACGGCATCGTCAATGCGCGATATGGACACCTCTCCCTCGTTCACCAACTCTACCAGGTAATTACAAAAATCGAAGTTATATGGAATCATCGACATATCAATACCTGCATTAATGGCCAGTTTTACAGCCTCTTTTTGCGATGTGGCAACTTTGTCGCGATCGTGAAGATTTTCAATATCCTTCCAATCGGTAACCACCAAACCTGTAAAACCGAGTTCTTCCTTCAATAGTTTTGTCAGAAGTTCGTAACTTGCATGTACCGGTACACCGTTAATTATTCCTGAATTCACCATAACCGAATGGGCACCGGCATCAATAGCAGCTTTAAAAGCAGGCAAATGGCGTTCGCGCAATTCAATTTCCGGAATAAGCGCCGGCGTGCGGTCTTTCCCCGAAACCGGAACTGAATATCCCAGATAATGTTTCAGGCAGGCAGCCACACGGGTAGGATCCGAAATATCGTTATTGTCGCCTTCGTATCCTTTAACAAGCTCAATTCCAAGTTGACTGGTTAAATACACATCCTCTCCAAACGTTTCCCACATACGTGGAAATCTTGGGTCGCGTCCCATATCCAACACAGGAGAAAAATTCCATGGAATACCGGATGCTCTTGTTTCGTAGGCAGTAATTTCGCCTCCCTTGCGCACTAATTGACGGTTAAACGTAGCTGCCTGACCAATTTGCTGCGGAAAGAAAGTTGCTCCAGCAGTATAGGTAGTTCCATGGATGGCATCAACACCGTATATAATTGGAATGCCTAAACGGGTTTCTTTGGTGGCAACCTCTTGTAACTGACTAATAACTTCATGCCAGGTTTCAACAGTTCGGGCACGATTGTTTGCGGTATTGAGAATTGACCCCACATGGTATTCGACCAAAGCTTTACGAACAAGGTCCATATCAAGTTGCAAAGGTTCGTCCGAATGAAACTGATTGGCTCCAACAGTTATAACATCCAGAGTTACCTGAGCCATTTGTCCCACTTTTTCTTCCAGGGTCATCTTCGCCAGAAGAGCTTCCACTTCAGGAATGCGCTCTACCATAGCAGCTGCGTCTTTGTTTTTAGGTGCCTGACACGCCCAAAACACAATCAGCACAGCAAATACAAATTGCTTCATCTTCATTATTTGTTTATTATAAATTAGGTGCATTAGTGTTCATATTACACATTGAATAAGTTGCAAAGGTAATATTTTTAAGGATATAAAACCGGGGAAGGATTTGCCTCTGTCATCCATTGAAACATGCACCAATCAGTCTAAAAACAGTAGTAAAATAACTTATATTTGTTGTTTAATAAAGATTCCCGGTTAACAAACAATTGCTCTGCCATAATGAAACCACTGCAAACACTCATCTCCACGCCCGAAAACTTAGTTGATGTTTTGAATCAGCTTTTGCCAAGCGGCAGCGAAAATCGCTATGTTTCATCAGACCCGGTTGGAGAGAAAGTGGGTTCGGGAGGCGGTACAGCCTGGCTGTTGGCCCAACACTACAAGCAATTGGGGGAAGAAAGCTTCGACCATTATCTGGCAGCCTCTAAAAAGGTAATTATTCATGCCGGTGGACAAAGCCGTAGGTTACCGGGCTATGCTCCTTCAGGTAAATTATTGACTCCCATACCGGTATTCCGGTGGAGCCGCGGTCAAAGTCTCAAACAGAATTTGCTCGACCTGCAATTGCCGTTGTATGAGAAATTAATGCAGGTGGCTCCCGCCAATGTTAATACACTAATAGCCAGTGGCGATGTGCTTATATTAAGTGATCAAACATTTGCCACTTTGCCTGATGCCGATGTGGTTTGTTTGGCCATTTGGGTCGACCCACATCTGGCCTCTCGCCATGGAGTTTATTTTACTTCCAAGGATAATCCAGCTCATTTGAATTTTATGCTTCAAAAGCCATCGCATCAGGAAATTGAGAAGCAGGCTTCAAACCATTTGTTTTTAATGGATATTGGTGTTTGGTTGCTGAGCGACCGCGCTATTCAGGTTTTAATGAAAAAATGTGGATGGAATGGCCGGGGGTTTATAAATGGAATCCCCAATAAATATGATTTTTATTCGGCTTTTGGCCCATCGCTGGGAAGCCATCCTACCTTTATTGATGAAGAAATTTCCAGCCTCTCGGTGGCGATTGTTCCATTAGATAAAGGCGAGTTTTTACATTACGGCACCAGTCTTGAATTAATAACTTCAACTGAAAAAATCCAGAACCTTGTTAAAGACCAGCGGAACATCTGGCATACAAGAGTTAAACCACACCCTTCGCTGTTTGTGCAAAATGCTGTTACTCAATTTACGTGGAAGCCATCTAACCATCACATCTGGGTTGAAAACAGTTTTATCCCGGCTACCTGGCAGTTGCACAACCATCATGTAATAACCGGAATTCCTGAGAACAATCTCAATATTGAACTGCCTTCAGGAATTTGCTTGGATGTTGTTCCCATAAGCGATAATGATTTGGTTATACGTCCTTATGGTATGAATGACTCTTTTAGCGGTGTGGCAAAAGATGCGCTTTGGATGGGAAAACCTCTGGCCAATTGGCTGAGCGAAAGAAATATTTCCTTTAACGATGCGGAAATTGATGGTGATGGAGACATGCAGATGACTCCTTTGTTTCCTGTGATTGAGGCCACTGCTCTAAGCGAAAGAATGATTAACTGGCTTATTGGAAATATTTCCAACGATGAGGAAACTAGAACATCATGGTTAAAGCTACCCCGTTTATCGGCCGAACAAATAAGTGCAAAAGCCAATCTTCTAAGACTTAACCAACAACGAAACCGGTTTTACATTGAAAATTTACCGGCATTGGCCAATAACTATAAAAGCAGTGTGTTTTTTCAGGTTGATTTAAAAGATTTGGCCTTCACCTTTGCCCAAAACAACCTCACTTATGCTGTTGATCCATCAATGGAAGAGCCTCCGCTTTTGTTGGCCCGGCACCACATGTTTAAATCGGAGATTGAACGGCAAAAGGGCAAAAGCGGCTTGAGTGAAGCCAACATTGCTTTCACAACATTGCAGAATGCCTTAATTGATTCGGTAAAGCACCACGAATTACCCACTCTGAATGTGTTTCCCGACCAGATAGTTTGGGCCAGAAGCCCGGCACGACTCGATTTGGCCGGAGGCTGGAGCGACACGCCTCCCTACTGCATTCAATCGGGTGGTAGTGTGGTTAACATGGGCGTCGATTTAAACGGACAGCCCCCGCTTCAGGTATTCATTCGCTTGTCGACCGATTATAAAATTGTGCTCAGGTCGATAGATAATGGCGTTTCTGAAACCATTGGTACCTACGAAGAGTTGGGCGCCTTTACCCAGGTGGGTTCGGCTTTTTCCATACCCCGCGCAGCCATTTGTCTGGCCGGATTCCATCCTCAATACAGTGCCGCCAAATATCAATCGCTCGAGGAACAGTTGAAAGCATTTGGTGGAGGAATTGAAATTTCGCTGTTGGTGGCCATCCCAAAAGGGTCAGGACTGGGAACGAGTTCCATTCTGGCTTCCACCGTTTTGGCTGCCTTATCCGATTTTTGCAAACTTCGTTGGGACCATCAAACCATTGCTCACCGAACCCTGATTCTGGAGCAAATGCTTACCACCGGCGGCGGTTGGCAGGATCAGTATGGTGGTATTTTCCCGGGAGTTAAATTGATTCAATCAGTGCCCGGATTGCAAAACAACGTCAGCATCAACTGGCTGCCCGATAGTTTATTTACCCGTTCGGAATACCGCGAAAACTGGCTGCTGTATTATACCGGAATAACAAGGGTGGCAAAAAATATTCTGGCCGAAATTGTTCGCGGCATGTTTCTGAACGAAGGAAAACGGCTTCAGGTATTGGATGCCATCAAACAACACGCTAACGACACCTTTTATGCCATACAACAATGCAATTTTGAACTGACAGGAAAGATGATTCAACGGTCGTGGCAACTTAACAACCAACTGGATTCGGGTACCAATACACCCGAAATTCAGAAAGTGATTCAGCAAATTGAAGATTTTACCTATGGGTTAAAGTTACTTGGAGCAGGTGGTGGAGGCTATTTGATGATGTGTGCCAAAGACAATACAGCAGCGCGTCGTATTGTGGAAATTCTGGGTAAAAATCCACCCAATAGTCGTGCCCGTTTTGTCGATATGACCATTAGCCAAACCGGATTGCAGGTATCGAGGTCTTAAAACAACTCTTTCATAATAAGAGGTGTGGCGCCACACATGCTCAAAACGTAATTTTTGGAAGCCTCGCCGGCTAATTTTAACGCCTTATCGGATTGTGGATTCCATAAAGATTCCATAATCCGGTTAAAATCGTGCTGCGATTCGATGGCGAATCCACCTCCAACCCGAATTAAATCAAGGGCTTCCTTGAACTTTTTATGATTGGGGCCAAAAATTACCGGCACCCCATAAGTAGCGGCTTCCAGAGTATTATGAATGCCTTTACCAAATCCACCACCAATGTATGCAACACTACCATACCGGTAAATGGCCGACAACAACCCAATGGTATCAATTATCAAAACCCTGCATTCGTTAAACGAAGTACTATCCTTTTTCGAAAATCTTCCAACCGGCACTTTAAACCTTTGTTCCAATTGGGAGATATGCGCCTCATGAACCTCATGAGGCGCAATAATCAGCTTAACGTCATCTGCAGCATTATTAATGTACTCAGCCAAAATAGCTTCATCGGCCGGCCAGGAACTTCCGGCCACCAAAACTTTTCCATGAGCTGCAAAATCCCTAACCTGCGGAACTTCGGCAGCCATTTGGGCAATGGCTGTAACCCGGTCGAAACGTGTGTCGCCTGCTACAACATAGTTTTTTAAACCAATTTGTTCCAACAACTGAGCCGATTTCTGGTCCTGCACATAAAAGCGCGATACCGCTTTTAATATTGAACGGTACCAGCCGCCATACCATTTAAAAAACACCTGATTCTGTCGAAATATGGTTGAGATGCTGTAAACCGGAATTTCTGACTTCTTTAAGCATTTATAATAATGGTACCAGAATTCGTACTTAACAAAAAAAGCTATGGAGGGATTGATGGCTTTAATAAACCGTTTGGCATTCGATGGCGTGTCGGCAGGTAAATACACCACCAAATCGGCCATGTTGTAATTTTTCCTAATTTCGTACCCCGATGGAGAAAAGAACGTTAATACAATTTTAAATGCTGGGAACTGAGTCCGGATGGCTTCAATCAATGGCCGTCCTTGTTCGAACTCGCCAAGCGAAGCACAATGCACCCAAATAACTTTGCCCGATGCCTGAAACTGTTTTAACTTTTGCCATGTTTCGCGGCGACCAATCAGCAGTTGTTTAGCCTTTACATTAAAAGGTGCTGCAATTCGCAGCAGTAAACTGAAAAACGCTATTCCAAAATTGTATAACAATTGCATGGTTCCATTTTTTAACATGGATGCAAAGGTAGCATAACACTTATTAATAAACCCAATTAAATATCATTAAAAAAAGGAGGCCGGAGAAGGAAGAAGGGAGACAGGAGGATGGAAACCGGAGGCCGAAAAAAGAATCCAGGTTTGTTTGCATTAATGTTTTAATATCGAGCTTAAATATGATTCACTATTTTTTTATGCATCAGACTTACAGGCTGATATTTAATTGCCCGTAAAACATATAAGTCGCTTAATATCTGGAAATTGTTTTTATCTTATTCCGGCAAACCGGAACTAGGCGATGCTTCGCATCTAAAACTCTTAAAATCTAACTATCAATTATTTTTTAAGAGTGTTTAAGAAAAAGATGTTATCAGTCACACAATTATTTTCGTATCTTTGTTAACTCATTTTAAAACCCTATAAACTAAATAAATATGTCGAAAATTGACAGTTTTAATTTTTCTGGTAAAAAAGCCATTGTTCGCGTGGACTTTAACGTTCCTTTCAATGAAAAATTTGAAATTACCGACGACACTCGCATCAGAGCCGCAGTTCCTACCATTCAGAAGATTCTGAAAGACGGTGGTGCTGCCATTATCATGTCGCACCTGGGGCGTCCAAAGGGTAAGTTTAATGCCGATTTTTCGCTGAAACACATTCAGGCACACCTTTCAAAAACACTAGGTGTAGATGTGATTTTTGCAGGCGACTGTGTAGGTGCTGAAGTTAAAGCCAAAGCCGATGCATTAAAACCCGGTCAGATTTTGTTACTCGAGAATCTTCGTTTCTATTTGGAAGAAGAGGGAAAACCAAAATTGGCAGAAGATGCCACCGAGGAAGAGACCAAAAAAGCAAAGGCTGAAATGAAGGAAAAACAAAAAACCTTCTCCAAAGAATTGGCCAGCCTGGCTGATGTTTATGTGAACGATGCATTTGGCACTGCTCACAGGGCCCATGCCTCTACTGCTATTATTGCCGATTATTTCGACAACGATCACAAAATGTTTGGCTACCTTATTGAGAGCGAGCTTGGCAGTTTGGTAAAAGTACTTGAAAAACCCAAACGTCCGTTTACAGCCATCATGGGTGGAGCCAAAGTTTCATCTAAAATTACCATTATCGAAAACCTGCTCGATAAAGTTGACAACCTGATTTTGGGTGGTGGTATGACTTATACCTTTATTAAAGCCCGTGGTGGTGAAGTAGGTGATTCTATTTGCGAACCCGAATTTCTTGATTTAGCTAAAAGTATTGAAGTTAAAGCTGCTGAAAAAGGTGTTAAACTGTATCTTGCCTCTGATGTTGTTGCTGCTGATGCTTTTGATAATAATGCAAATACCAAAATAACCGCATCTGATGCTATTCCTGCCGGCTGGCAAGGTTTGGATGCAGGGCCTGAAACCGTTAAAACCTTTACGCAGGTAATTGAAAACTCCGGAACAATTTTGTGGAACGGTCCTGTGGGCGTATTTGAAATGGATGCCTTTGCCAAAGGTTCAAGGGCCGTTGCCGATGCCATTGTTGCCGGTACTAAAAAAGGTGCCTTCTCGCTGATTGGTGGTGGCGACTCTGTTGCCTGTATTAACAAATTCGGTTTGGCCGAAGAAGTTTCGTACATTTCCACTGCCGGTGGTGCACTGCTTGAATATCTGGAAGGAAAAGTATTACCCGGCATTAAAGCCATTCAGGGATAATAATTTCAACTTTAATTTAACAAAAAACCCGGAGTTTATGCCGGGTTTTTTTGTTTTATAAAACTTATAAAAAGAATTAATATTCCACTTTGCGTTTAGTGTATATTTAAAATTAGACGTTACGTTCTCGCTGATATGCGCTGATTAAATCGCTGATTTTCGCTGAACCATCTGTGGTTTCTGCGTATTATTCTGCGAAAATCTGCGAGAAACTACGCATTGTTAATCTACCATACACTTGAAGTGTTCCATAAAAACTATCTATTGCGCCCTTTTTTAAAGTCCTGATTTTATAAAACAATTATTCCGATAACTTCTCCAAAAAATAATTAACATCTCTACCAGGGGCAATGGCAATAAACTGAGGGCTGCGCATTTCGGAACTGTTATATTCTGGTGCTGTTTTTTCGGGCCACTTAGCCATATATCCGCCTGATGCCAATACAATGGCATGACCAGCTGCTATATCCCATTCCATAATTGAATCCATACGTGGATAAATATCGGCTTCTCCGGCTGCTATTTTGCAAAACTTAAGAGAACTGCCAGCCTGAACAAATAACGGGTTATTGTCAATTTTATTAAGCCGATTTATAAACGCTCTGGTTGATTCGCTTAAATGACTTTTACTGGCAACTACCGTTAAGCCTGAACGATTTAAAAAAAGTGGTAAATGCTTCCCTTTATTTGGCATTAATGCATCCATAGTAACATCAGAATGGATTTGCTCCCACACCCATGCACCTACTCCAACTATGCCCGCATACATAGTTTTTAATACAGGGGCATAAATAGCTCCCCATATTGGATTTCCATTCTCCATTAAAGCAATATTAACGGTAAACTCGCCATTGCGTTTAACAAACTCTCTGGTTCCATCAAGCGGGTCCACTAGCCAGTAGCGTTTCCATTGGTGTCGTTGCTTCCATGTTTCAGGGTCTCCTTCTTCGCTGATAACAGGATAGCCTAATTTTGAGAGCTCTTCAACTAAAAAATGATGGCTTAGCATATCAGCTCTGGTTAAGGGCGAATCATCGGCTTTTAATGTTATGTCAGTCCGATGACTTTTATACACATCCAATATAAGTTGCCCTGCATAAATTGCCAATTCCAGGGTTTTAATAAATGTTTCGTGGATATTCATCCGTAAATAATTTGTTTGTTAATGGTCGGATTGCCTTCTGCACTTTTCGCTTTTTAGTCAATCTTGCTTGTCCACCTTTGCCGGATACTTGTGTTATAGCAGAATATTTTTAGGCTGGATAAGCCATCGGGCGCGCGATTGGGGTAATAATTTCAGATTTTGCAGGTCGATTTGTTCTAAAACCACCAACCCTGCAGATAAACCCGGTTTTAACATTCCAAAAACATTGGCCATGCCAAGCTTCTCAGCACCTTCAACTGTGGCTTTAAAAAGTAACTCATGGAGCGATAGATTGGAATCTTTTTCTGAAATATCTTTCATCCGCTCAAAAATGGGCACGGATGAGTTTTCGCAACTGAGAACAGACTGGCGGGATGATTCGCATTTCGGTGCTTCAACAACAAAAGGCGGATAGAGCCGTGATGAAACCTCTTTGCTCAATTTGTTGTGGCAACCAATCAGAACCGTTCCTCCAACCAGATGACGATTCAAATTTCGTTTATCGTTGAACAGATTGTGGCAATCAATACATGCATCAACCAAACCGGGTATTAAAATGCCCCCATGAAATTCAAGCGATGGTTGTTCCTTAAATCCATCCGGAGAAACTGAAATGGAAATGATTTCGCCGTTGTTGGTTATTTCAACTACAGGCCATTTCCCAAGGGTCCCATCGGGTAAAAAGGCAAAATGCGATGAAAAACGCCTAAAAACCTTCATAAATAAAGATTATTGAATAGCATCTTCAAGCTGCAGGGCTCTCTTCGGAATTTTACTGAGAACACTGTCCCTAACAACAACCAGACTTATATTATCAATTTCAACAGATGCTTTTAAAAGAGAATCCTGCAATAACAAAAATCCATTAATCTCAATTGGTTTAACATCTTTTCTGAGTCCAAGGTTAAGTACTGCGCCCTTTTTCTGAAACGAATGGGGAACATCCTGATAAACAGTGTCAGCAGTACTATCAGCATAAAAAGCCGAAAGCATCATTCGGGGAGAACGGCTCACATCCTCCTTTAAAAACTTATAATAAGCCGTCAGCCTCAAATCACCATCAATCAATATTGTATCGGTTACAAAACTAAAGGGTACCCGTTTATCGATGGTATCATTGGGAGAAATAACCATGGATGTTTCACCTGTCCATAAGTTTGATGGCCGCTTTCTTAATTCTTCCTGTCTTATTCTTTCCTGTTCGCGCTCTCTTTCAAGGGCAATGCGCACTTCGGCTTCTCGTTTACTGAGTATTACAATGGCCCGGTCGTACACATACTGGTATATTTCCGGATTGTCAACATACCATCTCCGAATGGTATCAAACTGCTCCGAAGTAAGCCCATACTTTTCAAGAATACCACGATAGTAACCGGGCTGATTTTCTCCAGGCGTATACGAATAATTATTTCCGTAATTCATAGCACTTTCAACCAAATGAAGGTCAGCTACAATTTCAGCCATTTTATCAGGCTTAGGAAAGCCTTTGGGTACACGATATTTTTTACACCCCGGAAATACCAGTAGTGAAATAATAATCATTGCCAGTATAAAACGTATTCCTTTCACGTGTCAACTTTTATTTAATTTAAAGTTCAGGGATTATATTTTGTCCGCTCAACTCACAGGAACTTTATAAACCTGCAATCTTTGCAAATATAGCTTCAAATAATCATTGCCCATCACCTCGTAACACTGTTCGTATGGTTTTTAAAAAAATAACAAAATCGAGTTTTAACGACCAGTTATCAATGTATTGCATATCCATCTTCATCCACTCTTCGAAAGGGATAGTGTTCCGACCTGAAACCTGCCAGATACAGGTAATGCCGGGTTTCATCGACAAGCGGCGTAACTGCCAGCGTTTATACTGTCTAACCTCTTCGGGAATGGGTGGGCGTGGCCCTACAACTGACATTTCACCCATTAATACATTAAAAAACTGAGGTAATTCATCGAGACTGGTTTTTCTTAAAAAGCGACCAACTTTAGTTATCCTCGGATCGTTTGAAATTTTAAAAACAGGTCCATCCATTTCATTATACTCTTCCAGTTGGCTCTTTAAATCCTCCGCGTCTGTAACCATGGTTCTGAACTTATAAACCAAAAACCTTCTCCCACGCAAACCTACTCTTTTTTGTTTAAACAGTACAGGTCCTTTGGAATCGAACTTAATAGCCAAAGCTATTACCAGAAATAAAGGACATAAGGAAATTAATACCAGCAAAGAAAAAGTCACATCAAAAACCCTTTTTGCCTTTATTTCCAAATAGTTAAACGATTTACTCGAAACAGTGAGCAATGGTAGTGTTCCAAAATAATGCAAATGGGTTTTATTAGCCAGCATATTAAAAAACGGTGAGTACATTCTGAAAACAACGCCCATTTCGGAACAAATGGTCACTAGATTTTGTACCTCATTCGGGTCGGTGTTTTCTTTTAATAAAATAACCTCATCGATGGTTTTGTCTCTTAATAGCTGTTCTACATTCGAATTCTCCGGTAGAATTGGTATGTTGTCATCAAATTCAAGATTGGTTGACTCTGGTGCCACATGTGCCACAATTCTATATCCCCATTCCGGATTTTGTATAATTCGCTTTAAAAATGAATTGGCGGTTCGATCGCCGATAACAAGTATATTTAATGAATTAAAACCCTTTTTTCTCGATATTTTTAGATAGCGATATACAATGATTTTTAATAAAAATGTAATAAGAATGTCGATTATTACAAATAACAGTAAAGCTTTAATCCCAAAATGAAATAACCCAAACAAATAAATGAAAATTGCAAGAAGAGTAGTCCCAAATACCGCCATGCCAATACAATTAAACAAAACGGCAGAATAAGGACGGGACCTTAAGATAGAGTTAACCCCCATCGCCTTGTCCAATAAATACCAAAAAATAATTATGAGGAGATTCAAAATTAAATAATCCTTATCATTAATCCACCAAAAACTGCCAACTTCAAGATAATAAACAACACTCATGCTTAGCATAGCAACCACAATATCGGCGACGGCTAAGAAATTGCTGACAACCTTATCTTTTTCCCTCAACATCTCTATAAAATTAAGATACTTTTTTACCCTTGAAACAAATATACTTCTCTTTAAAACAACCAACGTGTCCCAACCTTCAATCCAAAAGAATTAAACATCTCTCCAACATCAAAAGCAAAGTCTGCGATTAATTCAAGTCCATGCATTTTTAACGGATACCATGATATTCCTATCAATCCATAAAATTGCTTTAAGCCACCCGAAAAATAATAATCCACGGTTTCAGCCCAGATATATCGCCCGGGAATATGTTAATTTACTTCTCCAGTACCAATTTTTACTGATGGCTCCATTCACTCCAATATAAAAAGCTTTAACCCGATCGTTTATAATGGACCCCGGATTGGGAGAATTTACGCCAATTTGAACCCGTGTTAGATTTAAGAACCCATGATCATAACATAATAGGCCCATATGAGCGCCACCGCCAATTTTCTCCGAACTATTTGCAAAAATGAAACGCCAATAGTCGATGGGTATTTTGTCTCCATAAGGATTGTATCCACCCATAAAAACAGAATGATTTAACCCGGCATATGGCAGCCATTTGTTTCCATCCCATCTAATGTAAGCATATTTTTCGTGAAGCAAAGTATGATTGTGGTTATAAAAACCATTCCCATCGTCCAGATGCCCATGACTAATTTCACCTCGTATCTCCAATCGTCCCTTTAGTACCGGCAGCTTTTTAAATTGAGGAAGACCAAAAGTAATTCGCGTCATGGGCCGATAGTTATTGCCAAACAAATAGGCACCTACGCCTGCATAATCGGGCTCAAATATTGGAGAAAAGGTATGTCGGCCAAACTGAAAGGATAAGCCTTTCCAGAAAGCTTTAAGGTTACCGGTGTGTAGGAAAACTGACTCTAATCCTGAACTATAATCAATTTCAGCCTCAGATTTAATGGTAAAATTGGCGCCCAACTCCTTGCCCATATATACCTTCGCGAAAGTCAACAACTGGTTCGGCTCAACATTCTCCCATCGGCCATTCTGATTGGAAACCATCCACATGGGAGCCTGATCGCCATCGGAAACAAAACCTTCTGCTCCCAGTTGAATTTTTATGTCAGTTTTGCTTTGTGATTCCACTCTATTGCAAACCTGGACTAATACAAAACTTATAACAAGGAAGTATTTAAACATGTATTTTGTTTCTAATCTTATTTGTGTTAAACGGCAGTAAAGTTAATCAAAAGAGCGCCCAAACTCTTTCTGTTCGTTTAAATTCACAGAGGCTAAACAACTAACTCCTTAAAGAAAACAAAGCGATTGATATGCTAAAAGGTTTTATTATAAAGCAAAGAATGGCCTAAAAAAAGCAATCAAAACCTTACTTACAATCACATCTGATTGTAAACGCAAAATGTTAAATTTCATTGTATCCATTTAATGTTATTTGAAATGGGTTGTCAACTTTATTAGATGCAATTTTATGCAAAGGTTGCCTTGTGAAGAGTAATAATTTAATTGAGACAAACAGATGTTTAAACATATACTAAATTAAGTACTAATCTATGGTTATAAAACTTCGTTGTTAATAACTTTCCATATTTTGGAAACAATCAATAAGTTGCATTGAGTTGAAATGTTAAATTATCTTTAAACCTACTTGTATATCATAAATACCCAAGACAATAAAAACTTCCAACAAATGGAACAAAAAAAATACTTAATTTTTACAAACTTTTCTTTTTGGAAAACTTTTCACTATTTTCAAAAGTTCTTTTAGCGTGTTTTTCTGATACTTAATCTTTTATTTTGGGAAACTTTTCAATGCTGTTGATAAAATAAATTTGCCAAAAGGAACAACCTTTTCTATCTTGCATTCACGAAAATTTCTAAACAGAACAATATTAACCTTCATCTTAACAGAGGATTAAAAAAAGTCATCATGGAAGTACAAGAATTGCACAAGAGTTCCGAAGCAGGTACTGAGAAAATTTACACCAATGAAGAATCATTCCAGGCAGCTTTAAAATATTTTAAAAACGACGAGCTGGCTGCCCGCGTTTGGGTAAATAAATACGCTTTAAAAGATTCGGACGGAAACTTATATGAATTAACACCGGATGACATGCACTGGAGGCTTGTTCGGGAGATTTCCAGAATTGAAAAAAGGTACCCGAACCCAATGCCCGAAGAAAAAATATTTGAGCTTTTCCGCAATTTCACATACATCATTCCCCAGGGAGGTCCTATGGCCGGAATCGGAAACGATTTTCAAATAGCATCTCTTTCAAACTGCTTTGTTATTGGCGATAATGGACCATCTGATTCTTATGGTGGCATTATGAAAACCGATCAGGAACAAGTGCAATTAATGAAGCGTCGCGGAGGCGTTGGACACGATTTGTCGCACATCAGACCCAAAGGTTCACCGGTTAAAAACTCAGCCCTTACTTCCACAGGCATTGTTCCATTTATGGAGCGCTTTTCAAACTCAACACGCGAAGTTGCTCAGGACGGGCGCCGGGGCGCTTTAATGTTAAGCGTTTCTATAAAGCACCCCGACTCCGAGAAGTTCATCGATGCCAAAATGGAGCAGGGAAAAATTACCGGTGCTAATGTTTCTGTTAAGATTGATGATGATTTTATGCGTTCGGTAGTTGAAGAAAAACCTTACATTCAGCAATATCCGGTTGAATCGTACAGCCCCAAATACCGAAAAGAAATTGACGCACAGTCTCTTTGGTCTAAAATCGTTCACAATGCATGGAAATCGGCCGAACCGGGAATTCTTTTCTGGGATACCATTATTCGCGAGTCAGTACCCGATTGTTATGCCGACCTGGGATATCGTACTGTCAGCACCAATCCCTGTGGCGAAATACCGCTTTGTCCATACGACAGTTGCCGACTAATTGCTGTTAACCTTTATTCATACGTTGAAAACCCGTTTAAGACCAATGCAAAGTTTAATTTCGGGCTTTTCAGGGAACATGTGGGTTATGCACAACGCATCATGGACGACATCATTGATTTGGAGCTTGAAAAGATTGATGCCATTGTAAAGAAAATTGACAACGACCCCGAAACCGACGAAGTTAAACGTGTGGAACGTAATCTGTGGATGAACATTCGTCGCAAAGCAACTGAAGGCCGGCGTACCGGTGTGGGCATTACAGGGGAGGGCGACATGCTTGCGGCTCTTGGGCTGCGTTATGGAAGCGATATAGCCATTGATTTCTCTGCCGAAGTACATAAAAACTTGGCTGTGGCAGCCTACAGCACATCAGTTGACCTAGCTGCCGAGCGGGGCGCATTTCCTATTTACAGCACCGAAAGAGAAAAAAACAATCCCTTTATTCAGCGCTTAAAAAATGCCGATCCGGCAATGTATGAAAAAATGTCGCGCGTGGGACGACGTAATATTGCTCTATTAACCATTGCTCCCACCGGAACCACCAGCTTAATGACGCAAACCACCAGTGGCATTGAACCGGTATTTCTTCCAGTTTACAAGCGCCGCAGAAAAGTGAATCCAAACGACCCAATGGTTCGTGTCGACTTTATTGATGAAGTTGGCGACAGCTGGGAAGAATACATTGTTTTCCATCACAAATTTTTAATATGGATGGAAGTCAATGGTTTTGATACTTCAAAAAATTACACCCAGGAAGAACTGGACGCTTTGGTTGAACAGTCGCCTTACTACAAGGCAACTTCAAACGATGTGGACTGGATGAGCAAAGTACGCATGCAAGGCGAGATTCAAAAATGGGTCGACCACTCCATCAGCGTAACCATAAACCTCCCAAATTCAGCAACCGAAGAGTTGGTTGGCCAGCTTTATGTTGAAGCCTGGAAAAGCGGATGCAAAGGCGTTACAGTTTATCGCGATGGCTCACGCTCGGGTGTGTTAATAGCCAGCGGAGGCGAGAAAAAAGAAGAGGAACTTTCTAAATTCCCAAAAAAACGTCCGCAGGTGCTGGAAGCCGATGTGGTGCGTTTCCAAAATAATAAGGAAAAGTGGATTGCCTTTGTAGGACTTCTGGATGGTCGTCCGTATGAAATTTTCACCGGATTGGCCGATGATGACGAAGGGATTTTGCTACCAAAATCGGTACTTAAGGGAAGTATTATTAAAAATTATGATGAAGACGACACCTCACGTTACGACTTCCAGTATGTTAACAAACGTGGTTATAAAACCACCATCGAAGGGTTGTCGTTTAAATTCAACAAAGAGTACTGGAATTATGCCAAATTAATTTCAGGCGTTCTTCGTCATGGTATGCCTATTGAAGATGTTTTACACCTTGTGGCAGGCCTTCAGCTCGACAACGAAACCATTAACAACTGGAAAAATGGTGTGGAACGAGCGCTCAAGAAATATATTCCAAACGGAACAAAAGCGCGCACAGGACACTGTGAGAATTGCGGATCCGACAGCCTTGTTTATCAGGAAGGTTGTTTGATTTGTACCAGCTGCGGTTCGTCAAAATGCGGATGATTTGATGTGCTATATGTAAACCCTAAGAGAGGCGATGTTTTCCGGCATCGCCTCTCTTTTTTTATTTTACAATCAGTTTCTGAACAGCTGTTCCATTGGCTGTTTGAACAAACACCATATAAACCCCTGCAAATAAGCTGGAAATATCAATCAGGCCTGAAAAGTCGGATAAATTACGGTTAAGTACTAATCTCCCCTCAAGGTTTAATAGTTTTACCTGTTGTATAACCTCATCGGCATATACAGAAAAAGAGTCTTTTGCCGGATTGGGGACAACGCGAACCTGAGGCTCAGATTTAATCACTTGAACATTAGTTGAGTAAATAAAGCCCTCCAGAGTAACATTGTCGAAACGGTTATTACCTGATGTACCTGAAGCATTTGCACCCGAAAAGGTTATCCGAACCTGAAAGTCCGGATTGTTGTCGGCTTCACGAACATCTGAAAATTCGGCTGTTACCAGTTGAAACGAGGTGGATATTTCAATATTCTCCTTAAAAAGTATCCAGTTGCCGTTTACTGTTGTTCGGTAATATATATTCTGAAAATCTGCGCCATTATTGGTTCTGTTGGTAGCATATTTCAATACAACTTTCTCGAAACCGGTAGTAGGTAACGATAACTCGAGAGCACGCGTATTTGCCGGATTTCTAACCCTCAGCGCCAGTGAAGCCTGCTGTTCTCTGGCATTTATATCAGAACCTTCGGCCACCCTGTCCATATAACCGGCTCCGGTTCCGGGATAGGTTAAGATGCCACCGGGATCGGTAACAGAATTACTTGCCGTAACATTGGTTAACGTGCCTGTTTCCAGATTGTTAAAATGCCAGTAATGAATCAGTTTAAGAATCGGCGCTTCTCTGAAAACAGCAGTAATGGCAGCATTGGTCTCCATATTTATCTGAATGGTTTTCAACTTTTTATCGAATCCATCCATTCCCTCCCAGTGAGAAAACACATAACCAGGAGTATTTACCGCAGTTAAAGTTACCGGAACGCCTTTAAAATAGATTCCACTCCAGGGATAAACCGATCCGGAAGAGCTAAGGCCCGGAGTTCCTTCATCAATTAAAACCGAATTAACCCGTACAAGACCTTCTCCCTGCCGATAAACAGTCAGAATGGACGTTCCTGTTAAAGCAAAGCCCGATTGCATATGCTGCCTCACATAGGCAGGACGCTGGTTGGCAAAAGTTCGTAATGCTCCACCTTCATCGGTACCACTGCGCCATCGTTGCCAATGCTCTGAGCGCGAAGATGAAATTCTTTGATTAAACAAATCGATTTTACTTTGGATAAAACCTGATTGAAAACAGGTATTTAACTGATCGGACACAATATTGATAAATAAATTCCGGAAATCCTGATTGAGTAATAAGCGCCTGAATAAACGTGAAGTTCTGTCGGTAGCTGAACTTTCGGTTATTCTGCTCAGTCCGTTTAACGTGTGATTGTTACTGCCATATAGGTTCATGCCAAAATCGGTATCGAACAGTAACCATCGCCAGCGCCCATCATGCCCAATAGGAGTTTGGGCTCCGGGCGTTCCGGTGCGCTTTCTCCAAATATTATAATTATTCTGAGGCCAATCGGTATTGTAAAAATAAATCTGCGCAGCATAGTAATGAGCCAGATTTTCAATATCGACTCTATTTTTCACCCATTCGTAGTGGGTAGAATTTCTTAAGTCGTTACTTTCGGCATATTGAACCGTTTCGAGAAAGTGGTTTCTGTCCTCGGGCAATCCAACATCTACGCTTTCGCCCTCTTCCAGCACAACTACATCTTCAGGATCAATGCCATAATGCGATTGAATGTAATACTCATCGTATCTTTCGCGCATATTAATAATTCCCCAATACTCGCCGTTGATAAAATGAATTACCGGCTGATAAGCCTGAGTGGGTATTGGCAGGTGCTTCACCAAGTCCTGCATCAGTGCATCCCTATAGAGTGTACGGTCAAAATCGTTCCCGGAGTTCCTTAATAAAATCCTCCTAAATGAAGTAACTTTATTAGCAGGGTTTCCCTGCGAAGGTAAGTCGCCAAAAAACGGGTATTCGAACCAGGTTCCCCCTCCCGAAGAAGTACGGGCATATAAACGAAGCGATTTAAAGTAATGCGCCCGGCTCCATCCGCCGTGAATTCTAATGCCAATATTTTGAGAAAACCGTGATTGCTCGTTCATAACAAAATATTCAAAATGTCCGGGACGTTCCCATTCAGCACCTCTTTGGTTGTAATTGGCCGGACGTCCATCGTTCCATTCCTGACCAGAGTTTTGAGCACGCCAGGTATCAGCAATTTTCCCTGCAACATAAATTCCGTCATCATAATCGAAAAGCCCTTTCTCGTCGGTTGCTATAGAAACTACTGGCAAAGAATATCGATTATACCCCTGTGTAGTTATGAAGTAAGTATTTGTTACACTTCTTTCGGTTAGTGCATTTTCTTTAACAAGTTTTGCCCTAACTACAGTTCCTTTAAAGTTATTGGAGTTGGGCAGATGTGGCGAACCGCTATATCGGGTATTGATTCCGGCCAATGCATAAGCAGTTGACGATCGGTCATTAATTGTAATGGGGCTGGTATAGGTATGAGAAACCATTTGCCGGTTTAAAAACGGCCCGCTTGGATAAGCATTTTTATACACGTAAGTGTTACCTCCCAAATTAGCCATATCAGGTTCCGACCCATCCAATGTATAAATGATGCTGGTTCCGTTATTGGCGCCACTTAATGTTAAATCAAACCCGCTTGTATAGAAACCGCCTGCTACCGAAAAAACCGGAACGCTTGTAATAATTTCATTATACCCACTGCTATGATTTTGTTGCCCGGGAGTTGGCACATCAAAAAAGAAAAAACCTGGCTGGCCTGGTTTAATTCCATACGAAACATTACCGGACATAACTGTTGCAGGAACAGAATGTTCCAGATTTCCATTGGGGCGCGTTAATACAATAATTTCGCCTTCGGCTGATATTGAGAAATTGGTATGTAACTCTAATCCACCCACATAAACATGGCTGGCCGATATTGGATTTTGAACGGTTCCATCGGGTAATTGCCATCTTACAGCCAAATTATCGCCACCGGTTTCCTCCTTCATCAAAGCCATTATATAATAATATTGGCCAGCGGTTAACGATATAGCGTTTGATTTTTGCTCCGGGTATTTGCCCCATTCACGAATGTTGGTCCACCCGGGAACCTCTGCTATTTTAACTGCATTTTGCGGTTGATCGTTAGTGCTTAAAAACAACCGTGAGTTGTCATCGCCTGAAATCCAAAAAGTATAATTCCCTGTTGCGGGGGCCTTTAAGAGGCCATGCATCCGCTGCCCGTAATTATCGCCAATATTCGAAGGCGCTTCAAATACGTCAGTGATAATTCTTCGATAGGTGGGGTTATTGGGATAACTTGGATGATTTAATAAATTATCCACATTAGTACCCGGAATATTGTTATAAAAGTCGAGACGGATACCATTTAATAAAACATTCATATCGGGCCTTCGGTCTTTTCCTGATGCCCAAACCATTAAGTATGAACCCGGTTGCATCGTAACAGCAGGGAAAATCCATTTAAACGGGTTCGAAGCATTATCCGACAAGCCCCATCCTTCCAAATTAACCGGCTCGGTACTGTTATTATACAATTCAATCCAATCGGAAAATTCGCCATCCTCATCGGCTATTACACTTCTGTTTGAGGCCATAACTTCATTAACAAGAACAGATTGAGCATTTAACCGAGTAGATAAGGTGGTTACAAAAAGTAATAGACCGCCCAACAGTCCAATTTTTATCAACCAAACAGGTTTACAACTAAGATTTGAATACTTCATATTTCTATTTTTTTCGACCTTTTATGGTATTCACCACTATTTTGGCTTCAGATTAAGATATGTTTATACGATTTTAATGTCGCTTAGTTAGAGAAATAATGAGTTTTGCCAATGCACATCCTTTTATTCCCAAAAGGGATGCCCCCCCATGCATATGAGTTTCCTCTGATGGATTAAGGAATGGAGACTGAATCCTTAACTTAACGATATTTATTACGGTATAATAAATGTCAAAGATAGACTTTTTAAGGAATTTTAACGCACGATTACTCCCTGGGAAGAAGCCGGTATAAAAAACAACCTCATGCATCAGCCCATTAATTGTTTAACGAAAAGAACCCAGAAAGGGGCGTTCAGCAATTTCGGGAACTTACAACAGTTGTCTGAATATCTAATGATCAATGCTTATCTTTGCCACAAAAATTAAGATATGATTAGTTCCAATATCCGCGTAAGATTTGCGCCAAGTCCCACCGGACCGTTACACATAGGCGGTGTGCGCACAGCCCTTTTTAATTATCTGTTTGCAAAAAAACATAACGGAAAATTTATACTTCGGATTGAAGATACCGACAGTACGCGTTTTGTTCCCTGCGCTGAGGAATACATTAACAAATCGCTTCAATGGCTTGGACTTACCGTTGATGAAGGCGTGATGGAAGGAGGCCCATTTGGACCATATAAACAATCGGAGCGTAAAGAGATTTATCTAAAATATGCCAACATGCTTCTTGAAAGGGGCTGGGCTTATTATGCGTTTGATACACCCGAAGAATTGGATGCACTGCGATCGACATATGAAGCTGAAAATAAAACCTTTGCTTACGACATATTCTCGCGCAAGAATCTGGTCAATTCGCTCACCCTCTCAGAAGAAGAAACCAAGCAGCGCATTATATCGGGCAAGCCGTATGTAATCAGATTTAAGATGCCCGAAAACGTTGAAGTAACTGCCAACGATCTGGTTCGAGGCTCCGTTACTTTCAATACCAATACTTTAGACGATAAGGTTTTATACAAATCGGCCGATGGCTTACCAACCTATCATCTGGCCAATATTGTGGACGACCATTTGATGGAAATTACCCATGTTATACGAGGAGAAGAATGGTTGCCATCGCTCCCTTTGCACGTAATGCTTTACAAAGCTTTCGGATGGGAAAACACCATGCCGAAGTTTGCGCATTTGCCCTTAATTTTAAAACCCAGCGGTAAAGGAAAATTAAGCAAACGCGATGGCGATAAAGATGGATTCCCTGTTTTTCCACTCGAATATACCTCGCCCGAAGGAGAAGTCTCATCGGGGTATCGCGAATCGGGCTATTTTCCTGAAGCAGTCAACAACTTGTTGGCATTACTGGGATGGAATCCGGGAACAGAGCAGGAAATTTTCAGTTTGGAAGAACTTGCCGAACTGTTTACCATCGAACGTGTTAACAAATCAGGTGCCCGCTTCGATCCGGAAAAAGCCAAATGGTTTAACCATCAATACCTTATTAGAAAAAACGAAAGCCAACTGGCCGAGCTTTATATGCCAATTTTACGCGAAAAGGGAATTCAAACCAATTGTGAAACACTTGCAGCTATAGTTGTCTTAGTTAAGGAACGTGTCAATTTTGTGTCTGAGTTTTGGGAGCAAACCAAATTCTTCTTTGTAGCACCTGCTGAGTATGACGAAAAAGTGGTTCAGAAAAGGTGGAAGGATGGTGTTCCGTCTTTTATGCAGGAATTAGCAGCCATGTTCAGGAAACAGGATAACTGGACTGCAACACCGTTAAAAGAAGCAGCATCGGAACTAATAGCCACCAATAATCAGAATTTTGGTAATATTATGAATGCTCTACGACTGGTTTTAGTAGGCGGCAGCTTTGGCCCCGACCTATTTACCATTATTGAGTTGCTGGGTAAAGATGAAACCATTAATAGAATAAACCTGGCATTAAATACACTGCCTTCTTAGGAGGTGGCAATTCTATAGAAAAACGCCACAATTTGAAATTAAAAAAAGAGGGTGTCCCTGATTTTGAGACACCCTCTTTTTTATTTGGATGTAATTTTTGACCAACTATCTTTTAATCCAACCGTTTTGTTAAACACCGGTTTACCAGGTGCAGAGTCTGAATCAACACAGAAATAACCTAATCTCTGAAACTGGAACTTATCCAATGGTTTTACATCCGCCAATCCGGGTTCAAACTTGCAATGGCTTAAAACCTTTAGCGAATCGGGATTTAAGAACTCCTTAAAATCAACATCTTTGTGCCCATCGGGTTCTTCGTCCATAAACAGCCTGTCGTATAAACGAACTTCGCCATCAATACAATGACGTGCCGATACCCAGTGCAAAGTACCTTTAACCTTACGCTCACTTTGCGGCATTCCGCTTTTGGTTTCAGGATCGTAAGTGCAATAAACTTCAGTAACATTGCCTTGTTCATCCTTTTTAAAACCGTCACATTTTATAATATAAGCACTTTTTAAGCGGACTTCGAGCCCCGGCCCCAACCTGAAGAATTTTTTGGGCGGCTCTTCCATAAAATCGTCTCGCTCAATAAATACCTCCCGGCAAAAGGGCACCTCTCTAATGCCCATGGTTTCATCCTCCGGATTATTGGTGGTTTTCATCATCTCCACCTGGTCTTCTGGATAATTGGTAATGATGAGTTTTATTGGGTCGAGCACAGCATTGACACGCATAGCCCTTTTATTTAAATCTTCGCGGATGCAATACTCCAGAAGCGCCACATCAATAACATTATCGCGCCGCGCCACACCCACTTTCTCGGCAAACAGCCTTATGGATTCAGGCGTAAAGCCTCTCCGGCGTAAACCTGATATGGTTGGCATACGTGGATCGTCCCAACCAGACACGATGCCTTTCTGAACCAGTTCGAGCAATTTACGCTTGCTCATTACCGTGTAATTCAGGTTAAGACGGGCAAACTCAATTTGTCGGGGGCGTACTGGCGGAACAGGCTCTCCTTCTAAAATCTGGTCGAGAAACCAGTTATACAATGGCCGGTGTACTTCAAACTCAAGTGTGCAAATGGAATGGGTTATCTCCTCTATAAAATCGCTCTGCCCATGTGTATAATCGTACATGGGGTAAATACACCATTTATCGCCTGTACGGTGATGTGGCTTATGTATGATGCGGTACATAATAGGATCGCGCATGTGCATGTTAGGCGAGGCCATATCAATTTTTGCTCTCAATATTTTCTCACCTTCTTTGAACTCCCCATTTTTCATTCGCTCAAACAGGTCGAGGTTCTCCGCAACCGAACGATTTCTGTAAGGACTATCTTTGCCCGGTTCGGTTGGAGTTCCTTTTTGGGCTGCAATTTCTTCGGGGGTTAGGTCGCAAACATAGGCTTTACCCTTTTTTATGAGTTTAATTGCCCATTCGTATAATTGGTCGAAATAATCGGAAGCATATTTAACATCGCCCTGCCAATTGAACCCCAACCAGCGAACATCCTCTTCAATTGATTCGATGTACTCTATTTCTTCTTTAACCGGATTGGTATCGTCGAACCTAAGATTGCAGGCGGCATTGTAATATTCAGCAATGCCAAAGTTTAAGCAAATAGACTTTGCATGTCCTATATGTAAATAACCATTAGGCTCGGGCGGAAAACGTGTAAGAATTTTTTTGCCGTTTTTGCCTTCAGCCAAATCTTTGTCAATTTCCTGATAGATAAAATTTTTCACTTCACCTTCAACAGGCTCCAATGCTTCTTTGCTCATAAATCCTATTATTTTAACTCATTTGCAAAATTAACGGAATTTGCTTCTAATCTGCATGGTTTAGTAAAAAACATTTTGTTTCTGTCCAGGTAGTCAGGGTAGATTAAGTATTAATATTCAAAACCGATTTACCGGTTCCCTTTGCGTAAAGAAAAATTTCTCGCAAAGGACGCAGAGGACGCTAAGTTTTATTATTCAGAACAGTATCACATTTCATCTTGCGTTTCTTTGCGTCTTTGCGCGACATATAATAATTTCTCGCTAAGTATGCAGAGGGCGCTAAGTTTTAAGTTAAAGCTATGTTTTCTTAATCACGGGCGAATCTCTGCGCAACACATAATTTAAGGTTTTAAATTTCTTTGCTTCTGGGTATTTTTATAATTTTGAGCCGCAAAATTTGAAAATCATGGACGTTACACAACAACCCGGCATAATTGAATTGGAAGAGATGGAGTTTTATGCCTACCATGGATGTTACAAGGAGGAGCAAATTGTTGGAAACCGCTTTCTGGTCAGCATTATTATAGAAACTGATGTAGCACTGGCCGCACAAACCGATAAAATTCAGGATGCTTTAAACTACGTGAAGGTTTACGAAATTGTTAAATCGGAAATGAAACAAACCTCTCATTTACTGGAACATATTACTTCGCGCATTTTAGATAGTCTTTATAGTAACTTTCCTTTTATTCAAAAGGCTACAGTAAAAGTGTCGAAAATGAATCCTCCAATGGGTGGACAAATGAAAAAAGTTAGTCTTACCCTCTCACGTTAAAGAATGATCTCCATACCATCAACCAGGGTTTGTCCGCGCTGCCATGCCTTGTATCAATGTTATCACAACAGCGCGCAACCATGCTGGTGTCAGTCGATTAAGGTAAGTCCACAAAATCTGAAAATGATATCTGCCATGTATAAAGGCTGCCTTTGCAGGGAATGCCTCAACCTTTTTGCAGAAAAAACAGCGCAACCTTGCCTCGAAAAGAAATAATTTTGTATTTTTGCGGCACTTTAATGGTCGGTTGGCCGAGTGGCTAGGCAGCGGTCTGCAAAACCGCGTACGGCGGTTCGAATCCGCCACCGACCTCAGAAAAAGGAAGAGGGTGTCTCAAAAGTCAGAGACACCCTCTTTTTATTCGTACTCCTACCCGAGTAGTTTTTCAAATACTCAATTTTCAGAGCCTTAAAAAAACTTATGAGACAGCCTCTTTTGTTTGATATTACTTGTGTTTATTCTTAATGCTGATGGATGTCGATAAGCATTAAAAAGACAGGTTCGATGTTTGGTTCTGTGAGCGTTTGTAACCCCTTTCAAAAGAAACTTGGCCAAATAAATGTCGTCTTGCCTTATATGCGTTAATGATTGTGGTTTTAGTCCCTTTTTTCGACTATGTTATTTAATGACGTTTAATAAAAAATGGTGGTGGGTAAATTCTAAACAAATATTTCCCTATCGCTCCTTGGCCAACGTCTCATTTCCTAAGTAATATAAGAATAGTGGCAAATAAATCGCATTCATACCACTATAAGTGTATCTTCCCGAAACGAGTACCATTAAAAAGAAGGTGGCCATAAAAAGATAGTGAAAAGCCTTATCATTCGTTTTCAATGCAAAAAGCACCCTAAAATAGAAATAAAAAATCAGGCCTGTACCTATAATACCTATTGTGAAAATCATATCAAAAAAGTCCATTTCAACAAAATACGGAAACGGGTTGCTAAAGCCAAACAATAGATTTAAAGGAGTTCCCTCTGCAATAGCCAGAGGTAATTTTTGAAGCAAAAGGTCAGTACGCAAGGAAGACAACACCGCAAATATCCCTTTGGTTTTTAATAGATTATCCCAAAAGCTAAAGTTGTAAACAAGCAACAATACTAACAAGGCTGTCAGGAAGAATATTAACACTTTAAATCGGAGTGCTTTATAACTAAAAATTATGAATACTGTTAGTATTATGTTTTGTAAATAAATAGCTTTGGTACCAACAAAAAATGAAGAAATAAAAACTAAAAAGAAAAGTATAGTTGTTGCTTCTTTCCGTTTCCACCGGATAAACATATAAAATACACCCACGAGGTAGAACAAAGAAACATCATTAATCGCATGACGGCTAAAAACACCACTATAACCAAATCTTTGGGTAAATGGATAGGACTTTAAGTACTCAAAACCTGTTAATAACCCAATAAATATTAAAACTGCATTAACAATTAAAATCCACTCAAAAACCTTAAATATAGCCTTTGATTTAGGGTTGAACATGAAAAAAAATAAATAGACAAAAAAATATAGAACTAATTTGTTGAAATGTTTTATACCGTTTACATACAATTCCAAGTCGCCATAAAAACGAATCACCCCAATAAGCATTATTACTGCTGAAGTAATAATAAAATATCGGCCCTCCTTTGATTGTGACTTGTAGTTATAAAGAACCGGAATGACAAAAAGCAATTGTAAAAACATTTTAGGGTAAAAAGATAAACTCTCTTTGGAGTCTGGAAAGAAAATAAAGTACACCCGATTTATAAGCTCCAACAAGAAGAACACAACAATCATGGATGACATCAAAAATGTCAAATTCTTTAAAATCCACCCATTCATTTTCTCCAAACAAATAAAACCGTTTGCTTTTAACATATCAATTGTTTGTAACCAACCAAACACTCGGTGGCCTTAGTTATTACATAATCCATATGATGGTTTTAATCAGAACCATGCCTGATCAATTCTTTTAATCTAATATTGTAGCAATACCCGGCAAAAAACATAAAAAACCAAGTTTGTTGTTGAAATACTATTGAAGTATTGGTCAAACTGCTGATGAGAAATATCAATAGGTGAGAGAAAGTCACAAAAAGTATTTTTTCCTTGGCCAATAATTGATCGCCATTTATCTCCTGTAGCTTTGTCAAAAAAATAATGCATCTGAAGAACATTACCATGATGCCGACAAACAAAAGAACACCAACTAATCCGGTTGCAATCAAAAGATAAAAAAATGTACTATGGGCCCCATAATCTCGACCAGTCCATCGGTTTACAATCACATAATCCTCGGTCAAGTTTTTCCCTAACAACTTCTCAGCTACATTTGATTCGGCATAATCCATCAGTAACGTTGCCCAAATGACACTTCGGCCTTGTGAATTGGACTCTGAAAAGAAATCGTCTGAAGTCAATTCTACCTTCAGATTATTGCCCTCTCTTGAATCCACTAATTGATTGTATGCGATAAGCGACAACAATGTCACACCTAAAAACAGCGGCATAGCGACAATAAGCTTACGTGAAAGATTAACAAAGAGTTGTCGGCGGAAAAAATAGATAACAAAAACCAAGATGCCAGTTAAAATATGTACCCTCGCATTTGTAAGAAAGATGAGATACAACCCAATTAAAAACAAAAGGATTTTTAAAAAGATTGACAGCTTTTCATTCAACAACATAAATGAGATAAACACAACAATGGCTAACGCCATGTCTGTTTTAAAATAATATAATCCTTTAAATGTGAATGAATCGCCCCAGTATTGGTAAGAAAACGCGAAGAATGACAAGACTAAAAACAACAACATCCCCCAAACACTAATTCTACTCAGCCGATTAAGGACTAAAAAAATATCAGATCTATAAAGTAACCCATAATAGAAAATCAATAAAGAGCCTGTAATCTTAAAAAATACTGAGAAACTCGAAATGTCAGCTTTTCTCAAAAAGCTGACAAACACCAAAATCATCATCATCAATACTAAAAACACGATAGATTTGGATCGCTTCCCTAACCGAAGTTTTCCCTTTGGAATAGATGAGATGATAAAAACTATGAGGATTATGTTGACAAGCACGCTAACAGCCTTTACTTGCCATAACATATCCGCGAGTATCCGATATATTAAAATCACTGGTTTTTGTATTATGCATTTAGAGCTTTGCCCCCCGCCTCGGCTTAAAAACGAGATGTTTCAGGATATCAATATATATTTGAGGTGAATATACCAAATAACGCTTCCATAATCGGCCCGGCTCTTTAAGCAAGCGAACAAGCCACTCCAACTTAAGTGCTATCCATATTTGTGGAGGCCTTTTGATGCGTCCTGAATAAAAATCGAAAACTGCCCCAATTGAACAAATGACGTTGGCATCAATATATTGTGAATTTTGAAATACCCATTTTTCCTGTTTGGGAGCGGTCATGCCCACGAACAAAACATGGGGCTTAAACAGATTAATGCTGTTTATCATGGCTTGAGTATCCGAGTCTGAAAACTCACTTTTGAAAGGTGGCGAAAAAGTCCCGATGGTAACATCTGAGAAGTCGATGTGTGCCCTGTCTGATATTTTCAGAAGCGTATCTTCGCTTGCGCCTAAAAAGAATACTCTTTTACCTGCCTTATTGCAGCGAGCCATCAATGAATAAAATACTTCCTCCCCTGCGATTTTATTTATTTTTCTTCTATTCAACATTTTAACTGCTGTGACAATTGGAAAACCATCAGGGACTAAAACAGTAGAATTTTGTAAAGCACATCGAAAAAGATGATCCTTTTTGGCCACCACGTAAGAGTATGCATTGATGGTATTGACAACACAATGCTTGTGTTCAATATCTATTTCATCAAAGGCGCCGCTAAAAATATTATATCCTAAACAACTCTCTGTGTTTAACGCTTCATTGTTCATCATCTTTCTTACACTCCGTTACAAATTCTTTAAGTATATCGGTAAGAGTTCGCTCAAAAACATCAAAGGTGAATTTTTTCTCAAATTGCGCACGCGCTTTCTCACCCATCATTTCACGCAACTTCTTATTTTGTATCAAGGCCTCCATTCTATCGGCCAATGAATTCACATCCCTTTGCATAACCAGATATCCGTTTACCCCATCTTGAACAATATCTGCGATACCTCCTTCGGGACAACTGATTGTGGGCAAACCATACTGCATAGCCTCCAGTAATACCAATGGTAAACACTCATTGTGATAATATGTGGGCAATACAAAGATGTCGGCATAGCAAAATGCCAAATCTTTCTCATGCCCAAATTTCCGACCAAGATACTTAACTTCGTTACAATCCAGTGAGAGTTCTTTACATTTAGCCATAAAGCTCGCCTTATCAATATCCCCCTCGCCCCCAATGAACACACACGAAAACTTTACATCTCGCTTTTTCAAAATCGAACATGCTTCCAACAAGTCAAATACACCTTTCGATTCAATTAGGTTTGACAAAAACAAAAACTGAACCGGTGCTTCCTCACTTTTTTTGGTCGGCACGGGTAAGCCATTTGTCAATGATCTCTTTATGCCATTAGCACAATAGAGTACTTGCTTCTTATCCACGTACGCGCTAATGTCTGTATATAACTGAGGGGAGAGCAATATCACCTTAGCTTTCTTAAATACAACGGAATAAAGCCGTCTGTTGAAACGGCCATGGCGTTGCGAAATGCCTTTATTGTGCAAATGGAAAATTAAGCGAACGCCGAATACCCGCATGAAAATCACAACAATGAAATCGCGGTAAAATGCAAATCCCGTTGTCGTTAACGCAAAGTAACCGTATTTTGGCCTGTCAAAGACAAGCTCTCTTAATATTTTTATGAATATCCGAACCGCCCCCCAAAGTTTACTAAGCGAAAAACGCCCGGTTTCCGTGATGTTTTTAGACGCTAAAACATTGATAAAGCGACAATCAAAGCTTTCATTTACCAACTTGCTTTCTACAATTGATAAACCGACCATTGAAGAACCATGGACAGGCGGGGGAATATGTAACAAAAATAAGAACTTATCCAATGATGAATTTTTCATACTCGGCTGCAATAACATCCCACTTAAATATATTCCTGTTTTCGAAAGCTTTATCCCCCATTTGAGTTAACTTTTCTCTATTGGCCAAAAGCATGTCAATTAAGGCATACAACTCTTCATCATCATCAAAAATATAACCATTGATACCGCTTTTAATAACATCGTTAGCAATACCAACTGAGCGTGACACAATACATTTACCTGTAACAAACGGCTCTGCAATACAATGACCAAATGTTTCAGAAACAGAAGGTATGATTGCTAAATTACAATTTTGTAATAACCCCAACAATTCATGTTTGTATAAAAAGCCTGGAAATTTCACCTTATCTGCAATATCTAATGATTCTGCCAAATCCTTGCAACGGTTAATATTCTCGCCGCCTCCAGGCAAATAGAGTGTTATATCGTTGTATTTCTTACTTAAACGTGCCACAGTGTTTATTAACAACTCTTGTTTCTTACCTTTCCTAAAAGCAGCAGGGTAAAAAATAGAAACTCCCTTGTTGATTTTTTGGTCATCTTCCCTTTCAATATCAAAATAAATATCATCCACACCAAGATAGATTATCTTTATTTTTTTCGACAGGAATGAAAACTTTTTCTTTACATAACTTGAGCAAACAATTAGTTTTTCAACAAACAACCAAAGAAAAAAACCCAAAACCATCCTGAACAAAAAGGATTTGACAACACTATTGTTCCTAAACCCATGAACGGTATAAAATATCTTGAATTTGTTATTTCCTAAAAATTTTCCTGCGATGGCAATTGCCAATTGCCAATTTGTTTGCACGTGTACTATCTCTGGCGAGAATTTCCGGACGATACCTATAAATTCTTTAACCAATCTCTGAAAGTCGTTGTGGTACTCCAATCCTGAAATTTTTACATTTCTTGCATTTGCCTTTTCTAAATCATTAAAAAGGCCTTGTTCTTTCTCTGTTCCTCCTGATATAAACAAAAATTCAACTTTCTTCAGTCTGCTCAAGGCAATTGCTTGCTGTACAAACATTGATCCTGTACCCGCCCCTCGCTCAGCTATAAAAAACAATATTTTTTTCATACATTATATGTCATAAAAAATATGATATGCATTTGCATCATGCTAACTTAAAAGTCTGGAATTCAAAACATCATGCTTACACCTTCTAAGAAACAAAACAATGCCTTCGTTCAGATTCTTTTTAATGACCAACTCTAATTTCTTAATCCAAATTTGTATGCTTATCCTCAATTGACTAAACTCCCTAATAGAACCAACCTCTTTTAAATAATCTAATGATGATTGCGCAGAGAATCCAGCATCTCCATCATATATTGATATTACTTGATTATAATAATGAAATCCTTTTCCCTCAATATACACTTTTCGAAAAAAGTGAAAATCTGAACATATCTTATACTTCAAATCAAAGGGAAACTTTCTCAATAAACAGGTTTGAGTAAATGAAGATTGATGACAAAATATCATTCGATTTCGAATTTCATTTAGAACCTTGGCTCTGATTAACTTTTCACCCCATGGCAAAACAGTAATAGTGTTTCCATATAAAACCATGCTGTTAGGTGTTATAGATGCACTAAATACTAAGGCTAATGTTTCTGAGCTATAAAATTGATCGCCACTATTCATAAAATTAACCCATTCCCCTGAAGCTTTTAAAACCGCTCTATTCATTGCATCATAAATACCCTGATCCTTTTCAATATAACACCTGAACGCTAGGCCTCTATCTTTAAAAACATCTGCATAAGACTCAATTATATCAATCGTTCTATCCGATGATCCTCCATCTTGTATTATATACTCAAACGATCTATATGTTTGACAAAGAACTGATTCAATGGTTCTTTGTATTGTTTCTTCACAGTTTAAAGTAACAGTAATAATGGAAACATTCATTTAACAATCCTATCAATAGATTTATAACACATCCACCAATTTTATTCTACTAACAAAACCACAATCAGTAATCATTTAGTTCCACATTAAACATAGAGTATTATTACTCATTTGACATGCTTGCCTTGCATCAAGATTCTAAAATTAAAGTAATCTCAGTACTCCAAATCTTTTTCGTAAAACCATAAAAGACATTAATAAGTCATTTTTCAAATCTGCATTACCTTTAGAAAACACCCATATGTCATATAACTTTCTTAATTCTGATCACGCTTAAAAGAGAAAATAGAATTCAATAGTTTAATATATAAATATTTAACTTTTCTCCCTATTCCCCAATATATAATTTTTAAAATGGAAATAATAGAAACATCCTTCACCAAAAACTCGTGGGAATCTATGTTTTCACGCATTTTTAGCAGCCGCCTTAAATAGTGCTTATTGCCAAACAGTGTCGCCATCCCAGGCATATGCTGCATAATAAAGTAGAGCTTTGTCAACTCATAATACTTGTATAGATTATTACTGACAGTGATAGAACCAGAGTGCGAGTATAAAAAAGAAATTGCATTGCTGTTGGTCTTTAAAAAACGATACCTGCTCGCAGTTAACAAAAAGAAATACAAATCATTACCAGCCCCAAATCCACTAAAACTTAAACCTGCTTTATTAGGTATATCAACTAAAAAGGATTGCCTTAAATCACTTGTTCTAAAAAGCGCACATACTGGTGAAACAGGAAAATCATGCCAATTACTAACTAAAACGGATTTAAGGTATTCATTTACGTTATAAACCTTTCTTCGCTGGTAATATGATTCATACAAGACTTCTATGCCATTTGTAATAACTGATTTTCCTATCACAAAAGCAATGTCAAAACTAAAATCACTTAATGTGCTATCTACAAATTTATCACTAATATAATCATCTGACCACAAGAACATGGCATATTCCCCAGATGCTTTTGCAAGGCACTCACCCCAATTCAATACCGGACCAAGATTCCTCTCATTTTTAAAAAGCTTTATCCTATCGTCCTTCTTTACTAATTTTGCTACATTCGAAAAGGTTCTATCCGTACTACAATTATCGCATACTATTACTTCTATGTTTCGATACGTTTGATTCAATGCCGACAAAACGGCCCTTTCTATTAAATTTTCCCGGTTATAAACAGGAATTAGTATGCTAACCAATGGGATCTTCAACTCTTCCATTTCTTAAATATATAATAAGTTTGAATTGGGCCTGCAACAGCAAATAACGATAATGAAATAGCCATTGACAATACGATTCCTTCACTACCCATTTTTAAATATCTCACAAAAAAAAATGCCATAGGAATATGCAAAATAGAAGCGAAGATCGAAGTCGCCATTTGAACTTTGATTTTATTAATACCATTAAGAAGATAGGCATAAATGTTATTCCATACACTCAAAATCGTATATATAACAAATGTAACAATCAATGCATTTGACGTTGCGATTTTGCCTGAAGTCCACAAATCCAATGCTTTTTTGGATAATAATCCTAACAAAACTGTAAACAATACACAGAATACCATCAGCATATTAAGCCTCCTTACAACCTTCTTTATCCAATCATAATCCTTTAATATATAAGCCTGAGTAAAAGCAGACCAAAAAGGAGTCATCATAATGCCCCATAGCATTGTGACTATGTTAAAGTACTTAAAGATAACATTATACTTAGCAACCTCATCAGATGAGAATAATTGAGCAATTATAATGCTACTTGTTTGAAAAATTATAAGTGCTGCAATTTGAACCACAAAGAATTTTACTCCCAATCCAACTAAAGAACCTGAGCATGAAAAATCAATCTGCGAAAATGACGGGGAAAGGAATTTATACCTGCCTCTAAAGGCCATAATGCTTGCAATGAGAAAAACTAGTACTGGAAGTGCAACTGAAATAAATCCGAACAACAGCAAAGAACTAGCATTATAAACAACCAGCAGCCAAACCAAAAACAAAACAGCCGCATTACCTATTACCTCAAATAGCCCTGCATACATAGGCCTTTGGTCTGCTATATATATAATTGAAATAATACTTAGGACAAACCTAATTCCAAAAAAAATAAAAACAATAGACACTAATTTTTTAAAATCGTCATTTTCTGAAGTAGTAACATTAAAAACCAATGTCCAATCTACAAAGCCATTCAAAATAATAAAAACAATTATTAACGCGGCAACTATCAACAACATAATAGCATAAGTAGTACTTACATAAGTCCTGGCCACCTTATAGTTTTTACAGGCTAATGACTCACTCAGTAAATTACGTAGTCCATTAGCTATGCCTACATCAAAAAAACTTATCCATGCGATAACTGAAGTTAAAGTCATCCATACTCCAAAATTTGTTGTATTTAAGCAATTAAGGGATAGTGGCACAAGCAATAATCCTATAATAATACTTAACCCTTTTAGAACAAAGGACACAATAATGTTCTTCCGAACTTGATTACTCCTTTCTGTAAGGCCGCATTTTTTGAAAAATGGAAAACCGAGGTTAAAAAAATACATCTTTAAACGATAGATTTCGCCCAATTAATACTGTCAATAATTCCCTCGTTTTTATTAACGCCAGCCGACCACTTAAAAACTGAATTCGCTTTTGAACAATTAGCCACAAAAACCAATTGATCGCTCTCCCTAAAATTGAGCTGATTATATTGTAATTTTACATCAAGTATCTCTTCTAACAAATTAAAAAGTTCTAAAAGGGAAAGGCTATTCTCTATTCCACCACCAACATTAAATGCTTTACCTTTAGCATGTTCTATCACCTCTATTCCTTTAAAATACAAATCAACCACATCGTTGCAATGTAATAAATCCCTTACCTGTTTTCCATTCCCGGAAATAGTAAACGGCTCCTTTTCTTTACCCATTTTTTTCTCCAATGCTTTTTGAATAAACCAACCTACCCATCCTTGATCATATGTTGAATGTTGATTACCTCCGTACATAGAGGAATGTCTGAAAACGACAGTCCTAAGTCCAAAAATTCGGTTATAATCCAAGAGATATTGATCAGCAGCTCCTTTTGAACAACCATAAGGCGAATGAAAGTCTAATGTAATTGTTTCATCAAATCCCTGCGGATATTCACGGCAAATATATCTGGATTCAGTTTCTTCGTATGAAAACTGCATTAAATCTCCATAAACTTTATTTGTAGAGGAATAGAGGATAATGCTTTCAGGCGAATACTTTTTTATAGAGTCCAGCAAATTAAAGGTGCCTAAAACATTGACCTCAAAATCTAATCGAGGATTTGCAATTGAGGTAGTCATTGCAACCTGACCTGCCAAATGAAATACAACATCTGGCTTGATATCTTTAATAACAGTTTCTATATCGTTCAAGTTCCTAATATCATTTGGATAAAATGTAAATCGACCTTTGGTGCGCAACCATTCTAAGTTTAAGGAACTCCCGTGTCTACACAAATTGTCAAATACAAACAATTCCTCACCACGCCTTAACACTTCTGCAGCCAAATTGCTGCCAATAAATCCACATCCTCCTGTTATTAAATATTTCATATTACTGATCATTGGTGTCCGGTAAAAAATTTTGGAAATGATTAAATGCTCTAATTCATGAGGAATCCAGAAGGTTTTATTTTCTTGCGGCTTACTTTCCGCCTCAGAGAAACGATAGTTCTTTGATACCATAAGAGATTATAATGAT
>CALEUX010000011.1 GCA_937920475.1 uncultured Marinilabiliaceae bacterium | reverse complement strand
AGGAGTTGGCTGTTTGTGATTCAATTGAGAAGAGAGAGATTGTTAGTTCTTAGTTCCCAGCTGCTAGCTTAAAGGTATTGGTGGTTAGCGTCTGGCAGTTGGCAATAAGCTGCTATCCCATAGGGTGACATGGTGTCAGGCTAAAAATGGGAAACAGCGTATGATTTATTGAAGATACAATGTGATAAGAATCTTCCTATGAGTCAATATTTTATCGAATAATGTGCCAATAATTAAAAGCGATTTTATGAAATGGGGGTCTGGTTTGGACAATAAGCAATAAAAATTACTCATATGACAAGAAGCGAAATAAACAGATTGATTCAAAATTCCAAGGAGTATTTTCGACGGATGAATTTTCAATTGCCTCCATGGGCTTATTGGAACCTTCAGGAGTGGAGAGAACGAAAGGGTTCGTGTAGTGAGGTAATCGACAACATGTTGGGATGGGACCTGACTGATTTTGGCAGCGGAGATTTTCTGGAACAGGGTCTGATTCTGTTCACATTGAGAAATGGAAACCTTCGAAGAGATCAGAAACCCTATGCCGAGAAGATTATGATTGTGGAAGAGTTACAGGAAACGCCCATGCATTTTCACTGGATTAAAATGGAAGATATCATTAACCGGGGCGGGGGCAATTTAGTGATTGAACTGTATGGTTCAACAAAAGATGACCAGCTGTCCAAAAAGCCTTTTGTGGTTCGGGTAGACGGTGTGGAGCGTACATGTACTCCGGGTGAAAAAATTATTCTAACACCAGGAGAGAGTATCTGCCTTTATCAGGGTTTATACCACAGGTTTTATGGGGAACCCGGGAAGGGGAAAGTGTTGGTAGGAGAGGTCAGCACGGTGAATGATGATACCACCGACAACTGTTTTTTAGAAACAGTGGGCCGTTTTCCCGAAATAGAAGAAGACGAATTGCCCTTGCATTTATTGGCTTCTGATTATGTTCATTACCTTTAATTATGTTAAAGAATAAAATTGTAATTTCCGGTACAGGGTGTGCCTTAGCCGATTTTTTGTATACTAAGATAAGCTTTGCCAGCAAGGCTTTTCAGGATTATGCCTCCAAAAAAGCAGGCGATGGCGGGTTAAGCCCCGGCAGGTTGGTTTTTGTTGAAGAACTGGAGCGTTTTGCAGGCGAGCTATATCCCTTTATTCTTTCAGAGATTACTAACAGGGAGACTTTCAATGCCTTTAATATAGGAGGGCCGGCATTGGTGTCGCTTATACATGCTTCGCAGTTATTACCAGCGTCAGGATTTGATGTTAACTTTTATGGTTGCACCGGCGATGATGATACTGGCAGGCTCATCCGATCTTTTTTGAGGAGAACCAGACTTGGGTTGGACCATTATATAACGCTTCATAACCGAAAGACTCCATTTACAGATGTACTTTCTGATTTATCTTATGGTAATGGTCAGGGAGAGCGTTCCTTTATTAGCAATATTGGGTGTGCATGGAATTATCTGCCAGAAATGCTGCCTGGTTCCTTCTTTAATTCAGATATAGTTTGTTTTGGCGGAACAGCACTTGTGCCAAACCTACATGACCATTTAACATCTCTTTTGCAACGGGCAAAGAGCAGTGGGAGCCTCACAGTAGTCAATACGGTATTTGACTTCAGGAATGAACGCATGAATCCGGGCAAGCCATGGCCTTTAGGGACTACCTCTGAGAGTTTGAAACTGACAGACATGTTGATTATGGATTGCGAAGAAGCTATAAAAATCAGTGGTCAACAATCGATTGAACAAGCTGCTCTGTATTTCTCAGAGCAATCATATTCTGCCTTCATCATCACAAATGGCAGTAAGGCATTGTTTGCTTACTCCAATGGCAGTGTGTTTAAGCCTATGAAGTTATCACAATTTCCTGTTTCCAGCGCCATTGTTGCCGAACTGGGAAACAGAGCCCCGGGAGTTGGAGACACCACAGGTTGTGGGGATAATTTTGCAGGTGGCATTGTTGCATCCATGGCTTGTCAGTTGGCGCGGTATCAACCAGGCGATTTTGATTTGAAGGAAGCGTTGGCATGGGGTGTTGCTTCAGGTGGTTTTGCCTGCTTTTATTTGGGTGGAACTTATAATGAGCAAAAAACTGGAGAAAAATCCGAACAAATTAGGCGCTATAAAACAGCATATTTAAAGCAAATCAATGGGCATGGGTTATAAAAAGATGGTTCTTTTTGGGGCGGGTAAAATTGGTCGTTCCTTTATAGCACAACTGTTTAGCAAAGGAGGGTTTGAGGTGGTGTTTGTGGATGTCAGTAAGCCAGTTATTGATGCAATAAACCAGCGTCAAAGCTATTCCATTATTGTTAAAGGTCAAAAAGAAACAATTGTAAAGGTTCAACATGTAAGAGGCGTTCTAGCGACAGATGAATCAGCGGTTATAAAAGAGGTTTCTGAGGCAAACCTTGTAGCCACAGCCGTTGGGCAGCAGGGATTGCCATCTGTTATTGCGTTAATAGCCAAAGGACTAATGTTGCGTTTTGATAATAATCCTGAGTCATCGTTGGACATCATAATCGCAGAAAATATGCGGCATGGAGCCCACTATTTCGAGCAAGAGTTAAAGAGGTATTTACCTTCTTTATACCCATTTACCCAATTGGTAGGATTAGTTGAGACCTCCATTGGCAAAATGGTTCCCATTATGCCAATGGAGGCAATTGAACACGATCCCCTGTTGGTTTATGCCGAACCGTATAACACGCTGATAATTGACAAAAAAGGATTTAAAAATCCCATTCCTGACATAGCCGGGCTTGCACCTAAAGAGCCTATGAAAGCCTGGGTTGATCGTAAGCTTTTTATACACAATCTTGGGCATGCAGCAACAGCATATTTGGGAAACCAGTTCAATCCCTCGTTTAAGTTCCTCTACGAGGTACTTGAAGTATCCTTTATTGAACAAACTGTGCGCTTAACCATGTTGCAGTCGGCCGCTGCCCTGGTACGAAAATACCCACAGGAATTTTCTGCTGATAGTTTGCTGCAACACATAGATGATCTGCTGTTACGATTTAAAAACAAAGCCCTTGGCGATACAATATTTCGCGTAGGATGCGACCTGCACCGCAAATTGGGTCCCAATGACCGTATTTGTGGCGCTATTCGTTTGGCACGGGAAACTGGTGTACCCTATAACGCTCTGCTTAAAGTATTGGTTGCGGCCTGCCGCTTTACAGCCGTCGATGAACAGGGGCATGAGCTTGACGCCGATGTGGAATTTAAGAAGTCCTTCCAATCCAATATTGAAAGTATCATGGTTAATGTGTGCGGGTTTAATAAAAATGATGATCGCACAGTTATTGAGGAAGTTATCAATGAAAGTCGATTTTCGAATCAAAATTTACAATGAAATGAGGGTTGCTGTTTCTTTAGTTTCTTTATTTATCCTATTCAATGGAGGTGCTATAGCACAAAAAATAAACATAGAAACCAATTATGAAAATGGTAATGGACTTTTGGTTTATCAAAACAGAAGTCTGAATGTCATTGCCGTGCGACCTCAACTCAAAAATGGAGATCGCTTAAATATATGGTTTAATTTTAAGGTGTCCGGATTTAGGATGGATACTTTGCTAACGATAATCATTCCATTTGAGAGATCTTATTTTGCACCAGATCCGATTGTGATAATGAACAAAGATAAATGGGAGAGGATCCCAGCCGTTAATGAAGGGTTTTATAATGTATACCGGATTCAACCATTGGGTGATACAATGCAAGTTGCATCAGGCGTTCCTTACACTTATGACCGGTTGATAACATACCTGGAACAATCAGGCTTAGAATCCTTCTTTTTAGTTAGCCCTTTGGTTATGAGTGAGCTTGGACGTGTTGTTCCCGTGGTTCGGATTGGGAATGATGCCATTGTTGAGAAAAAGGGTTCATTGCTTTTTACTGCCAGACAGCATGCATTTGAAGCCCCATCCAGTTTTTTTATGGAGGGGTTAATGCGGTTTTTCTGCAGCCGGGGAATAGAAGCAAACTATTTAAGAGACCATTATGACATATTCATTGTGCCTATGGTGGATGTGGATCAGGTAGCAGCAGGTGGGACAGGGAAGGATCAGCTACCTGTGGATTTTAATCGCAATTGGATTCAGCAACCCCATTGGAAAGCCATTTCAGCTATCATGAACCTGGCTGATTCAGTTAATAAGGCATTGCCCTTGAAATTCTTCCTTGATATACATTCTCCATTTCCTGTAACCAATTTATCTTCTCATTACTATTCCAATTATTCAGATGGAAGTGAACAATATTTGCGCCTTCAAGCTTTTTTTAATGAATTTTCCCAAAGAGAAGGATTCAATTTGCCAATGGTTCGAAATAACAGGGTTACGGAAGAACAACGCACCATTCGCTCCTATATGCTTGACGAGCGCTGCCGTGAAACAGGTGCATATCGTTTTAATCAACTTTTGATAGCAACAACTTACGAACAAAGCTGGCAGGTCAAACCAGATGGTACCCCCTACACTACCGAACAGATTTTCGAATCAGCATATAATATGGGGTTAAGCATATATGATTTTTTAGTAAAGACGGGCGATAAGTAATCGCGTAAATCTGTAATCAAAGGTTTGGTAAATGGAGTGAGTTGGTATTAGGGCCGGGAGAGAAGATTTAAAAGAAAAGGCAGAAGTGCAAAGATTTAGAAGGAGAATAGATTAAAAACAGTTATTTAGTCTTTTCCTGTCTAATATGATTTCAGCACTTGTTGCCTATAGTTTTCTACCAAAGAAACCATCGCTGAACATAGAAGTTGTTGAAAATATGGCAATTGAAAAAGCCGCTTAAATCGAACTCACGTTATTTACGAAGGGCTTTCCGGTAAATTGATTACCACCATTTTAAAACCAGGCAGACGTTCCAAGCAAAACGATGTGGCCTCAACTCTTAAGAGATTGGTACTGCACATAAGAAAGCAATGGCCTGAAACGATGATAATTGTTAGAGGATATAGTCATTTTGCATCAAAATATTTTATGGATTGGTGTGATACTTCTGCTAAAAAAGTGGGCTACATAACCGGTCTAAAATTAAAGGCATTGGCTGAAACTACCATCAAGAGTGCAGAACGTGAGTTTAAGCAATACGGCAAGCCAGTTAAGCGCTATCATTCATTTATGTACAAGGCTGAAAGTTGGGCATCATCCAAAAAGGTGGTTGTTAAAGTGGAAGTATCTGCTTCTGGCACCAATATCCGTTACATTGTCACAAGTCTTTCTCAGTATAAAGCTAAGGAATTATACGAGAAAGGGTATTGCGCCAGAGGTGGTGCAGAATTAAGGATTAAAGAGCACAAACTGTATCTGAAGTCCGACAGAGCATCATGCACCAATTTTAAGGCCAATCAGTTCCGGTTATTCCTGCACTCTATAGCCTATGTTTTGATGCATACCATGCAAAAGGAGCTTTTTAAAGGGACTGAATTGGTCAATGCCAATTTCAAAACCTTGCAGAACAAGATTATTAAAACAGCTGTCCGGGTAAAGGAAATGCAAACCAAGATAAAGATTGAGTTCCCTAAATATTGCCCGACGAAAGAACTCCAAACCAAAAGCTTTCAAATGTTGGGTATGCTGGTAACCTGACAGCACCTAACTCGCTAAAAAAACAATACTTACATCGTTAACATTGCAAACAGCCAAGACCAATGGCCGGTAAAAGAACGCCCAAAACAGAAGGTGTTAAACATAATTAAGAGAGAATTCTTATTCTTCGCTGCCTTAGACACGAAAATGCGGAGATATCGCACGCAAAACGCTTCAAATTTTTCTAAAAAAGATACAGCGACATATTATGAGAACCAGAAGCTTGGGTAATTTTGAGGTTTATGAATAAAGCAGGCTAAGATTCATCTTCGCTTTTTATAAAGAGAATAAACCCAGAAATAGTCAAATGTTTTCGGGTTTTGCTTTAGTATTTATTACATAAAAAATATTGAAAGGTTACGAAATTTCAGAATTGATTATATATCTTTATCGAAATATTACGAAAGTTGTTATGGAGTAAAATAACATGGCAACATTTCATCTGTTTATATTTTTGTTTTTAATTTACCAGATGGAACTCGCCAATAATTCCCGATAAATCGGGATAAGCTATGCTCCTGTGTGTCGAAGTGTTCGACATGGCTCGTTTCATACTTTTTTATAATCAAATATTTCTTTCTTAAACACCTTGAACAATGATAAAAAATAAATTGATGCAATGGTTGAGCTACACTTTTATGTTGATAACATTCATTACAAGCTCATGCTCAAAACCGGATATTCCTCAACTGTCGGATATGAGTTTTATTCCGATACCTGCAGAGATTACTTCAGATGAAGGTTTTTTTATAATAGGTTCTGGAACTTCTGTGTTGGTTATCAATGGAAACGATGAGGTTGTGAGTACGGCTAATTTTCTGGCAGATTATATCAATCAGGCTACAGGATTTTCTGTTGTTGTTAAACCAGTTGACAACCGATCTGGCAAAGGAAATATTGTTGTTAACATAGTTAACGATGAAAGCATCCATCGCGAAGGTTATGAACTAAAAGTGAGTTCTGCTAATATAACCATAACAGCAACTTCAGCCGAAGGGCTGTTCAGAGCATCTCAAACTTTTCGTCAAATGTTACCCTGTTCTGCTGAAAGAAAAGAAAAAGCAACCCGGTTTGGATTGCCAGCATGTACCATTAAGGATTACCCAAGGTTTGCATACCGTGGAGCCATGCTTGATGTAAGTCGTCATTTTTTTGGTGTTGATGTTGTTAAGCAATTCATTGATTATCTGGCCGAATATAAAATGAACTATTTGCATCTGCATTTGAGTGACGATCAGGGCTGGAGAATAGAAATAAAATCGTGGCCAAACCTTACAGCTCATGGTGGAAAAACTCAGGTAGGAGGTGGCGAAGGTGGTTTTTATACTCAGGAACAATTCTCAGAAATTGTTCAATATGCCAAAGACCGGTTTATTACCATAGTTCCAGAAATTGATATGCCCGGGCATACCAATGCTGCGTTAGCATCTTATCCGGAATTAAACGAAAATGGAATTGCTCCCGAACTCTACACTGGTATGGAGGTTGGCTTTAGTACATTAGCCACCCGAAAAGAAATTACCTATCAATTCGTGGATGATGTGGTTCGTGAAATTTCCCGGCTCATTCCGGGGGAGTATTTCCATATTGGCGGTGATGAATCGCATGTAACAAAGAAAGATGATTACATCTATTTCATTAACAGAGTGCAGGAAATAGTAGCTTCATACCGTAAAAAATCGATTGGTTGGGATGAAATAGCCACAGCGAACATGCTACCAGGTAATGTGGCACAATTCTGGGCAAGTACTGAAAATGCTCAATTGGCGGTTAATCAGGGTGCTAAATTGATTTTGTCTCCATCGTCAAGGATTTATCTGGATATGAAATATGATTCTACAACAGTGCTTGGACTTAACTGGGCCGGGTATATTGAAGTAGATAAAGCATATGACTGGAATCCTGCTCAATTAATTCCGGGTATTGATGAAACACATATTCTTGGTGTTGAAGCTCCTCTTTGGACTGAAACTGTGGAAACTCTTGACGATATTCAGTATTTAATTTTTCCACGAATTCTTGGAGTTGCTGAAATTGGCTGGTCGCCCGAAGGTTTACGCAATTGGGAAACATATCAAGAGCGATTGGCTAAACAGGCAGAGAAATTAAAAGCAAGAAATATAAATTTCTACAAATCACCTTTGGTTCAATGGAATTGTAAAGAATAATTTAGAAGGAGCTCATCTAATTATTCAGTTTTCAATACTTTTAATCAGCTGTTTCAGTAAGAATTAGTTTAATGCAATTCTTGCTGAAACAGCTTTTTTCTTGTACGCGCATCTAAATGACTGTTAGTAACAACACAATGTAAAATTAATCCGTCTATACCTTTTTTAACCACGTTAATATTGGCAACCGCTGGTAATTGATTAAATTTGCATCGCATTCAAATTCTAAATCCCAAAATTAAACTTCATGGTACTTCTTTTCGGAGGAAACTCCAATCAGATTGTGGCAGTTCATGTAAAAGAACAATTGCCCGATACGAATATTAAAAAGTTGGAATGGCTTTTCAGTGGAGCTACATTAATTCATTCTGAATCGCTCGATGGTTTTTTTGTTGGACCACGCAGGGAAATGATTACCCCCTGGAGTACAAATGCTGTTGAAATTACTCAAAATATGGGTATTAACGGGATTATTCGTATTGAAGAGTTTTTTAAAGTGGCCAATGATGATGCAAGATACGACCCTATGTTGCAGAAATTGTATAAAGGGTTAGATCAGAATGTATTTACTATTAATAAGCAACCCGATCCCATCGTATATATTGAGGATGTTGCAAGTTATAATCAAAAGGAAGGCTTGGCGCTTAGTCAGGATGAAATTGATTATTTGAATGAATTGAGTAATCAGTTGGGACGAAAGTTAACCGATAGTGAAGTATTTGGATTTTCTCAGGTTAACTCTGAGCATTGTCGTCATAAAATTTTCAATGGAATTTTTGTAATTGATGGAGAAGAGCGCGAAAGTACTTTATTTCAATTGATAAAACGTACCTCAAACGAAAACCATAATTTCCTGGTTTCTGCCTATAAAGATAACGTGGCGTTTGTTAAGGGACCCAATGCCATTCAGTTTGCCCCTAAAACACAAGACAAGCCCGACTTTTTTCAGGAAACACCTATCGATACAGTTATTTCGCTTAAAGCTGAAACGCATAATTTTCCAACAACTGTAGAGCCTTTTAATGGTGCTGCAACCGGTACTGGTGGCGAAATACGCGACCGTTTGGCCGGAGGAAAAGGTTCTTTGCCTTTGGCTGGTACTGCCGTTTACATGACCGGATATCCGCGTCCTGAAGGAGGTCGACCCTGGGAGAAAAATATTCCCGAACGGCCATGGCTGTATCAAACTCCTGAGCAGATTTTAATTAAAGCATCAAACGGTGCCAGCGATTTTGGTAATAAATTCGGACAGCCACTTATTTGTGGTTCTGTATTAACCTTCGAGCATTTTGAACAGCACAAAAAGTTTGCTTTCGATAAAGTTATTATGTTGGCCGGGGGTATTGGTTTTGCACGTAAACGCGATAGTTTAAAGGGTGAACCTCAAAAAGGCGACAAGGTAGTTGTGCTTGGAGGCGATAATTATCGCATAGGAATGGGTGGCGGCGCTGTTTCATCGGTTGCTACCGGCGAATACAATAATGCCATTGAATTGAATGCCGTTCAGCGCTCAAATCCTGAAATGCAAAAACGAGCTATGAATGCCATCAGGGCCATGGCCGAACGCAATGAAAATCCCATTGTTTCAATTCATGACCATGGTGCAGGCGGACATTTGAATTGCTTGTCCGAATTGGTAGAATCAACCGGTGGTACCATTCATCTGGATAAACTACCCGTTGGCGACCCAACACTTTCGGCCCGTGAAATTGTGGGCAACGAATCGCAGGAGCGTATGGGTTTGGTGATACACGAAAAAGACGTAGAAGACTTAAAACGTGTGGCCGAACGTGAGCGTGCTCCCATGTATGTGGTTGGTGAAACTACCGGCGATATGCACCTTAAATTTGTTGATGATAAAGGCAATGCGCCCATCGATTGGCAGTTGGCCGAGATGTTTGGGAATCCGCCTAAAACCATCATGACCGATACTACAATTAATGAGGATTTTGAGCCGCTTAAATATGATGTTGATAAGGTTCAGCAATATATAAAACAGGTTCTTCAATTGGAGGCCGTTGCATGTAAAGACTGGCTAACCAACAAAGTTGACCGTTCGGTTACCGGAAGGGTGGCCAAACAGCAATGTGCCGGTGAAATACAATTGCCGCTTAATAATTTGGGTGTTACATCTATCGATTATCGAGGGAAAGAAGGTGTTGCCACGTCTATTGGTCATGCGCCGGCTGCAGCTCTAATTAGTCCCGAAGCTGGTTCTGTTTTGGCAGTGGCCGAATCGCTTACCAATATTGTTTGGGCTCCTTTAACTCATGGTTTAAAGGGTGTGAGTTTGAGTGCCAACTGGATGTGGCCATGTAAAAACAAAGGAGAAGATGCCCGGCTTTACAAGGCAGTTGAAGCATTGAGCGATTTTGTGGTTGATTTGGGAATCAACGTTCCTACAGGGAAGGATTCGCTTTCGATGACTCAGAAATATAAGGATGGAACCCATGTTTTTGCACCGGGAACTGTGATTATTAGCTCTGTTGCCGAAGTTTCTGATATTCGTAAAATTGTAGAGCCAGTACTTGTAAAAGATACCAAATCAACGCTTATCCATTTGGATTTATCTTTCGATCGGCTGAAACTTGGTGGCAGCAGCTTTGCTCAGGTTATTAATCAGCTTGGGAATGAGGCGCCAACTGTTCAGGATGTTGATTACTTTATAGATGGGTTTAAGGCTTTGCAGGAACTCATTAAAAAAGGATTAATTATAGCAGGGCACGATATTTCGGCCGGTGGTATGGTTACCACTTTACTCGAAATGTGTTTTGCCAATAAAGATTTTGGAATAAAGGCCGATTTGTCGTCGTTTGAAGATAATGACATTGTAAAAATTCTTTTCAGCGAAAATACCGGGGTTATTATTCAGGTGGCCGATGAAAAAGCTGCTACTGATATACTCGACAGCTACGATTTAGCTTTTTCAATCCTCGGAGCTCCTTGCAGTGAGCGCCAACTTATAATTTCAGGTAAAGGGGAAGATATTAAACTGGACATTGATGCTTTGCGCGATTTATGGTTTAAAACATCGTATTTACTCGACCGCCGCCAAAGTGGTAAAGACCAGGCTGCTGCCAGATATAACAGTTATAAAAAGCAACCGCTTCATTATCAGTTTCCCGTTTCATTTAATGGCACATTGGCTTCGTTTGGACTTGACGCTGTTGCCCAAGCCGGAAACCGCAAATCTAAAGCGGCCATTATACGTGAAAAAGGTGTTAATGGCGACAGAGAAATGGCTTACACCTTGTTTTTGGCCGGTTTCGATGTGAAAGATGTTCACATGACCGACCTTATTTCGGGTCGTGAAACCCTTGAAGAGATTGATTTTGTGGTTTATGTAGGTGGCTTTAGCAATTCCGATGTTTTGGGTTCGGCAAAAGGATGGGCAGGTGCGTTTTTATACAACGAAAAAGCGCGTAAGGCACTCGATAATTTTTATAAGCGCGACAATACCATGAGTCTTGGGATATGTAACGGCTGCCAGTTGATGGTTGAACTGGGACTTGTTTATCCTGAACATGAAGAAAAACCGAAAATGCTCCATAACCAATCGCATAAATTTGAATCGTCCTTCTTAAATATGGTTATTACTGAGAATGATTCAATTATGCTTAAGTCGTTGGCAGGTAGTCGACTGGGCGTTTGGGTGGCTCATGGCGAAGGATTGTTCAGCATGCCTTACGAGGCTTCAAAATACCATATTGCCGGTGTTTACGGTTACGAGGGGTATCCGGCAAATCCAAATGGTAGCGATTACAATACTGCTGCCATTTGCTCGTTCAATGGTCGTCACCTGGCCATGATGCCACATCCCGAAAGAGCCATCTTTCCATGGCAATGGGCGCATTATCCGGCTCAACGAAAAAATGACGAGGTGTCGCCTTGGATAGAAGCATTTGTAAATGCCAGAAAATGGATTGAAGAGCGGAAGTAAATTATTAATTAGTTGATAGGAGCAAGGCTGAAGGCAGAAGGTTTCTATTCAAAGTTCTATAGTTCATAGTTTCTAGCTGACCTGGAAACTATGAACTAAGAACTCGTATCTATTAATCCCAGCTTAAAATTACTTTTCCGCAGTTGCCTTCTTCCATAATATCAAAACCTTTCTGGAAATCATCAACCGGCATGCGATGGGTAATTAATGGTGTTATATCAAGCCCCGACATTAACATTTGTTCCATTTGATACCAGGTTTCAAACATTTCGCGGCCATAAATTCCTTTCAGGGTTAAACCTTTAAAAATAACCTTATTCCAATCAACAGTGGTATTGGAAGGCAGTATTCCCAATAACGATATTTTCCCTGAGTTGTACATATGTTCCAGCATTTGGTTAAATGCTGCCGTTGAACCTGAGCATTCCAAACCAATATCAAAACCAATCATTCCAAGGTCTTTAACTACATCGGTTAAACTTTCTCTGAGAGGATTGACTACACGTGTAGCCCCCATTTTTAAAGCCAGTCTGGCTCTGTAATCGTTGGTTTCGGTAGCCACAACATAACGTGCACCGGCAAATTTAGCAACCGCTACACACATGCTTCCAATCAATCCGGCCCCGGTAACCAAAACGTCTTCACCAATTAACGGAAAGCTCAGGGCGGTGTGGGTGGCATTTCCAAATGGGTCCATTATGGCAACCACTTCGTCGGGTATTTTAGAACTAATTTTCATGACGTTGTTGGATGGGACCACCACATAATCGGCAAAGGCACCATCAATGTTAACGCCAATACCAATGGTTTTTTCGCAAATATGCTGTCGTCCGCGACGGCAATTTCTGCAATGCCCGCAGGCTATGTGCCCTTCACCTGTTACGCGGTCGCCCTCTTTAACATTGGTTACTTCTGAGCCCACTGCTGCAACGTAACCAACATATTCGTGTCCAATTGTCATAGGGGTTTTGATGGTTCTCTGAGCCCAATCGTCCCACTTATAAATATGAAGGTCGGTACCGCAAATTGCAGTTTTCGATATTTTTATCAGTACATCATTATGCCCGGGTACAGGTATGGGCAATTCACGCATCCATATCCCTTTTTCAGGTTTTGCTTTTACAATCGCTCTCATGGTTGCCATATGCAGATGTTTTTAATTAAACTAAATTTACTACATCAGAAAGAATTGTAAAAGTGCAAAAGCTTTTTTAATGTGCTTGTTGATAAAAATCATGGCACACAGGTATTTTTTGCGGATTATTTAAACAATAAAACACCACCGATTAACATACCATATCCAATGCTGCTTAAGGGATTACTGGTAATGGGGCACGAACCTGAATTACAACCTATAAAATAATAATAAGCATAACCAAGTATGGCACCACCGGCCAAACCCAACGCTACTCTGATGATTCGTTTTTTTGTGCTGATTTTTTCTTTTTTCATCATAACATTTTACTTATATTCAAGATTTATCAAAAGTATATATAAATATACATATATGCAACAGTGTAAATGTTTGTGATTATTTTGGAATGAGTTTTGGTTTGATAAAGTTAATAGCTACTTAATTCAAGTGGTTTTTGAATTGTACTTATGACTTTAAGAGTGAAAAATATTGATATATATAACACTCCAACAAATTAGTATTGTTTTATCCATTAGCGATTAATCTTAAAATTTTATGATTTTTACTGGTTGTATCTAAATTTTGTATCTTATATTAGTTGAAGCGTTTAAAAAGTAGTTTTTTCTGGTAATGTTAAAAGCATGAGAAAGTATCTTTTATTTGTTTTAGTTTCGGTTTTAGTTGGCAGCAATTCTGGTTGGGCGCAAATTGGACCATCAGGTTTTACCCGGCAATGGAATAATTTAATGAGTGTTGATGATAATGAGAAAAACTTCCAGATTATAAGCTTTATTGAATCGGTAAAAGAGGAATTACTATTAGCTGATTTGTCTCAAGCCGAAGCAATAATTCCATCCGGATGGAAATATCAGTTTTCAACCGATTCTATTTATTGGGTTTGTTCTGGCATTCTCCCTTTTCAATACTCGGGGCATCAATTACTGTTTTTTACTTTGGAAAATCGTGAAGGCCAAAAAAAGGCTCATTCGTTTTTAAAGCAATTGAGTAATGCTACCACCACCTCATTAACAGATTTGATACTCCGGAAAACAACTGATG
>CALEUX010000010.1 GCA_937920475.1 uncultured Marinilabiliaceae bacterium | reverse complement strand
TCAATAAACCTTCTTTCTGAAGGTCGTCGCAAATCCGGCGTATTTTTACGCCTATTGGCCCAATGGAAAGAATGGCCAGATGTTCGCCATCTTTTAACTTTCGACCTTTTCCAACCGGAATTTCAACAAAAGGGGTTCTCCACTCAACGTTTGAGCCAATGCCACGGGGATATCTAATTGAAAACGGTCCTTTGTCTGGCAATTGAGCCGTGTACATAAGGTTTCGCAACTCTGCTTCATCCATGGGCGAAGCCACAACCATATTGGGCACAGTTCTCATAAAGGCCAAATCGTAAACCCCATGATGGGTTGCGCCATCGGCACCAACCAATCCTCCCCGGTCGAGACAAAAAACCACATTCAGATTTTGAAGTGCCACATCGTGAATCACCTGGTCGAAAGCCCTTTGCATAAAGGATGAGTAGATGTTGCAAAATGGCACCAACCCACTAATGGCCAATCCGGCAGAAAAGGTTACAGCATGTTGCTCGGCAATACCCACATCAAAAGCCCGGTGAGGCATCTCTTCCATCATAATGTTTAAGCTACAACCCGTTGGCATGGCCGGCGTAATGCCCATAATTTTATCATTCATGCGGGCCAGCTCAACAATGGTATGACCAAAAACATCCTGAAAACGTGGTGGCTTTGGTTTTTCTGAGGGCTGCTCAATGAGTTCGCCTGTAAACTTGTCGAACATGGCACCCGGGGCATGCCAGGCTGTTTGGTTTTCTTCGGCCAGCTTAAACCCTTTACCCTTTTTGGTGATTACATGCAGTACTTTTGGACCGGGTATATCACGTAAATCACCAAGCACCTCGCGAAGCCGTAAAATATCATGCCCATCAACCGGGCCAAAGTAGCGAATATTTAACCCTTCAAAAATATTTGTTTGCCTAGTTAACAGCGTTTTAATGCTGTTGTTGATTTTAATAATCATCTCGCGGGAGCGGGGCCCGGCCAGCTTTAATTTGCCAAGTGTTTTAAATAACTCCCTGCGAACTTTATTGTACGTATGACTGGTAGCAATATCAACCAAATAATCACTTAATCCGCCCACATTGGGGTCGATGGCCATATTATTATCATTCAGAATTACCAGCACATTGGCCTGCGAAGCTGCCAGATTGTTCAACCCTTCAAATGCCAAACCGGCTGTCATGGAACCATCGCCAATAACCGCAACTACCTGACAATCTGATTTCCCTTGTTTCTCGTTGGCAATGGCCATTCCCAGAGCAGCAGAAATAGATGTTGATGAGTGACCAACACTAAAGGCATCGTATTCACTTTCAAAAATATTGGGAAATCCACTTATGCCGTGATATTTACGGTTAGAATGAAATTGTTCGCGCCTGCCGGTTAATATTTTATGTCCATAAGCCTGATGCCCCACATCCCAAATTAACTTATCGTAGGGCGTATTGTACACATAATGCAGCGCCACAGTTAACTCAACCACACCAAGACTGGCTCCAAAATGGGCAGGATTGCATGAAACAGCATCAATGATAAACTCGCGCAACTCCTGGCAAAGTTGCGGCAATTGCTCCTCACTTAACTGACGAAGGTCTGCCGGGGAATTAATCTGTTTAAGCAATGAGGATTTGGCCTCTTCCATCCTGGTGTATTATATTTCTTCAATTAACTGCAAATATAATATATTGTTCACATTTAGAAGGGGTGGTTTTTGTTATTATTGCAAAGTCAAAAATTGAATAATGTGGATATCAGCAAAACAGCAATTCAGGTACTTTCAGGTACTAGCCCGCCTTATTAATTTTATCCGGTTATGGAATCTTCTGCAATTGGGATTCTCTTTTTTCTGGTCGCGTATTGTCAAAAAACCATGCCAGTATGGAATGCCATGGGCCATATCGGTTGAGCCGGCAGGTATATGTAACCTTCAATGTCCCGAGTGCCCGGTTGGTGCCGGCGTTTTAACGCGCAAAGGCGACTTAATGCCTTTATCGCTTTTTAAACAGATACTGGAACAATCGGGCCCCCGGTTGATGTGGGTGAATCTGTTTTTTCAGGGCGAACCTTTTATAAACCCTCATTTAACCGAAATGGTTTCAGCGGCGTCGAAACAAAATATCTATACCAACATCAGTACCAACGGTCATTATTTATCTGAAAAAAAATGCTTACAACTCATTGAAGCCGGGCTTTCGAACCTCATTGTTTCGCTTGATGGTATTACTGCTGAAACATATTCTCGTTACAGAAAAGGTGGCGATTTAAAGAAAGTGCAGGAAGGCCTTGAGCGTATTTTAAAACTTCGAAAAGATTTAAAAAAATCATTTCCCATTATTACAGTTCAATTTGTAGTTTTTAGCCACAACCAGCACGAAATCAAACCGCTCATTAAATGGTGCAAGCTGGTTGGTGTTGATAAGCTTGATTTAAAATCGGCACAAATTAATGATTTTGGCAACGGAACTGTACAACCATCCACCATCAGCCGTTTTTCGAGATATAAAACCCTACCCGATGGCTCGCTGGAAATGAAAAACAAATCGTACAATCATTGTTTTCGCCAATGGGGTTCGCTGGTGGTTTCGTGGGATGGACAAATTGCACCCTGTTGTTATGATAAAAACCTGGATTTTACGCCCGGTAGCATGACTGTTAAACCCTTGAAAAATATCTGGCAGGAAAATCCCTTGAGCCGTCTTCGACAAACCATTCTTACTGGGAAGTCGCGTATTGACATGTGCAGAAACTGCCCTGAAGGGAGACGATTTTTGGTTTAAAGAAATCGGCCTTCCTTACACAATAGATCGTTAGACTTTTAGAATATTAGATGCGAAGCATTGCGTAGTTCCGTTTTATCGGAATAAGATAAATGCAAGTTGTTGGTTTTGTACACATTACGCACTCAGTGGGCATATCCATATATATCTGTAAATCAATCAAATAAAAAAGATTAACGAACTATTATTAAATATAGTTTTAATCGTTGGACTGGCTTCCCGAGCTAACGGGACAAACCAACTGAAGCGATTGATTTAAACTATCAGCCGTTTCGGCTAAAATCATCAGTTTATCGGCCGGTTCAATTATAGTACTTCCGTTGGGCGTAATAAATTTACTGTTGCGGTTTATTAAAACAATAAGCGCCGTTTTGGGGAAGCCTATATACATAATTTTCTTCCCGACCACGGGACTGTCGTCAGCTATTTCTACCTCAATCAGTTCCGACTTAACGCTATCCGACAATTCAATATCGACAGGTGTGCGACGTTTTAACTTACCCGGTAAAGCCACATGCAACCATTTAGAAACGATTGGCAATGATGTGCCCTGAATCAATACTGAAAAAATGGTAATAAAGAAAACAATATTAAAAATTGAATGCGATTTTTCAAGATTGGCCAATAGGGGATAGGTTGCAAATACAATAGGTACTGCACCGCGTAAGCCAACCCACGAGATAAACGCTTTTTCGCGCAAATTCATCCTGAAAACTGCCAGCGACAAATGAACGGCAATGGGGCGTGCTATAAAAATAATAAACAGCGATATTAAAATGCCAGGTATTATTGAAGGAATCAGTTCGGAGGGGAAAACCAACAACCCTAATGTAAGGAAAAGAATAATTTGCATTAACCAGGCTATACCATCAAAAAATCTTATTAATGACTTTTTATGCATTAAATCTTTATTACCCAGAAAAATACCTAAAATATAAACCGCCAAAAAACCGTTGCCCATTAAAAAGTAAGTTGCTGAATAAGTGAAGATAACAAGCGCTAATACCAAAACCGGGTAAAGGCCTTCATACTCCAGCTTAATTCTGTTGATAGCTATCTGAGCCAGCTTGCCTATGCCAAATCCCATTATGGAGCCTATGCCAAATTGCATAAAAAACAAAGGAATAAAGGAAAGCAAAGATTTTTCGGGCGATTGAACGATGGTAATCATCGAAATGGTTAAGAAGTAAGCCATGGGGTCGTTGCTACCACTCTCGAATTCAAGTGTTGAGCGAAGATTTCCTTTTAGACTAACACTTTTTGACCGAAGAATAGAGAAAACAGCTGCAGCGTCGGTTGATGAAACTACAGCACCCAATAACAACCCTTCTGCAAGGGTAAAGTCGGTGAACAGATGAACCGCAAATCCTACCAATCCGGCAGTAAAAAACACTCCAAAGGTTGAAAGCATCAATCCTTTTTTAAATATCGGTCTCACACTTTTCCAGTTGGTGTCAAAGCCACCTGAAAACAGTATATAATTCAATGCAAATACGCCTATAAACTGGGCAATATTGGCATCATCGAAAGGGATACCTCCTAATCCTTCAGATCCGGCAAGGATGCCTACCAAAATAGAAAACAATAATACAGGAATGCCAAGGCGATATGAGGTTTTCCCAACCAAAATGCTTATGAATAGCAAAAACGATATAATGAGAAGAATTTTTTCGTAACCCATAGAAAAATCAATTTTTTCTGTCTTTAATTACTGACCAACAAATTTACCCAAATTAATCAACATAACCTTAAACATTAAAACAGATGCCCATGTTCAATAAAAATAAAAGCAATAATACCTGGCATTGGCATCCTTTTTTAAATAAATTAATCAACTACATTGAACAATCTTTGTTACTTTTGTAGGATGTTACGCCAAATTGGTATGAGTTGTGCAAAGTTTATAAAGAAAATAGGCAGAAGTGTTTAATTACTGGCTGGTAAAATCTATTCCCTTGCGTTTATTGGTATTTTAAACACTATTACCACTTTCAGTTTTCATACCTTTTTCAAATTTAGAAGTTTAAAAACAAAAATTAGTGACAACAACATCTATAGAACCCGACTCAAAAAAACAAAACCTTTTAGACCGGCGATATCTTGCCATGGCTGGCATTTGGGCGCAAAACAGCTATTGTAAAAGAAGGCAGGTGGGAGCTTTGCTGGTTAAAAACAAGATGATAATCAGCGACGGCTACAACGGAACGCCTTCAGGTTTTGAAAACGAGTGTGAGGATGAAAACAATGTAACCAAAGCCTATGTGCTCCACGCCGAGGCCAATGCCATAACCAAGGTTGCCCGAAGCAATAACAGCTCCGATGGTGCCACTTTGTATGTGACTTCCTCCCCCTGTATTGAATGTTCCAAATTGATTATTCAGGCAGGAATTGTGCGGGTGGTGTTTTCAGAAAACTACCGTATGGAAGACGGTATAAACCTTCTGAAAAGAGCAGGAATAGAGGTTGTGCAGATACAATAGATTATAATTTTGATATACATAATGGGAAAAATGGAATATAAAAACACGCTTAAACAGATATTGTTCCCCATCGTAATTGCGCTGGTTTTATTGGCTGGCTTTTATATCGGTCGTATTTGGCCGGGCATCACGCAAGGAACCCCGGGCAGCAGATTGCTTATTTATCCTCAAACCAATAAAATTGAGGCGCTGTTGAATATGATTGAGGAAGATTATGTGGACAGCATCGACAAATCGGAACTAATTGAAAAAATTATTCCCGATGTAATTAAGCACTTAGACCCGCATACTGTTTATATTCCAGCTAAAGAATTACTGGCAGCCAATCAGGAGCTTGAAGGAAATTTTGGTGGCATCGGCGTTCAGTTTAGTATGCAAAACGATACAGTTTTGGTAATCAGTGTTGTTAAGGGCGGCCCTTCAGAAAAAGTGGGAATTATGCCCGGCGACCGTATTGTAACTGTAAATGACAGCCTCATTGCAGGTGTTAAAGTAAACAACGACGACGTGGTTGGGATGCTACGTGGCGAACTGGGAACCAAAGTTAAAGTGGGGATTAAGCGGCACAACCTAAAATCACTGCTCGACTTTGAAATAACCCGCGGCAATATTCCGGTTTTCAGTGTTGAAACCTCCTATATGATAACCGATTCGATTGGTTATATAAAGGTGAGCCGTTTTGGCCGTAACACGTTTCAGGAGTTTTTAACCGCCATGGCCAAGCTAAAAGCCTACAATTGCAAAAACGTAATTGTTGATTTACGAAATAATTCGGGCGGCTATCTGGATATAGCCATCAGTATGTGCAATGAGTTTCTGAAAAAGGGCGACCTTATTGTTTACACCGAAGGGCACTCAAACCCACGCCAAAATGTTTATGCCAATGGATCTGGCACTTGTCAGGATATTGGTGTTACTGTTCTGATTGATGAGTTGAGTGCCTCGGCCAGTGAAATCTTTGCCGGAGCCATTCAGGATAACGACAGAGGGCTGGTAATCGGGCGCCGTTCGTTTGGCAAAGGTTTGGTGCAACAACAGCGCATGCTTCCCGATGGCAGCGCCATCCGTTTAACCGTGGCACGCTATTATACCCCCAGTGGACGATGCATTCAAAAACCCTACGAAAATGGTGTTGAAGATTACCATCGTGATATAATCTCAAGATTTGCCCATGGCGAGTTTTTTGAACGCGATAGTATTGTGATGAACGATTCGTTGAGATATTCGACCAAAGGCGGACGAACGGTTTATGGTGGTGGCGGTGTTATGCCCGACATTTTTGTTCCGCGCGATACCACAGCCTTTACCAATTACTATTTTGCCTTACGCGAGAATGGCTTTATTTACCAGTTCGCACTTAAATACAGCGACGAAAACCGTTCGAAGCTTCAATCCTACCAAACAGCCAAGGCGATTAAAATTTATCTCGATACACAGCCTGTTACAGAGCAATTGGTTAGGTTTGCCGAGCAACGGGGACTAAAACAAAACCGGGCTCAATACGTGCATTCATTTAAACTGATTGATTTGGAATTAAAAGCCTACATTGCAAGAAACATCATCGACAATGATGGATTTTATCCAATCATACATGAAGTGGATGAAACGGTTAATGCTGCGGTGCAATCGATTCAGTCGGGCTCCAGACATTTACTGGTAGCCGCCGAACAATGATTTGAACCAGAAGACGCATATCGGTTTAATGTAAAAATTTGATAAACAACTGGCTACAAAACGAAAATATCAATGTTATGTTGCTTAAAATACTCGTATTTTTAATCATTATATACTATCTGTTCAAACTCATTGGCCAGATATTTCTCCCCATTTTTATGACAAATCGTATTCAAAAAATGGAAGAGGAAAAACAAAATGCTTACCGCGATTATATCAACCGGAAAAAGAAAGAAGAAGGCAAGGTTACAGTTGAAGGTAAGCCAAACACCTCGAACAACCAAAACCTGGAGAAGGGCGAATACATTGATTTTGAAGAGATAAAATAACGTTGAAATGGTTGTTTCAACAACCATCGTACTTTGCTGTTAAAAAGAGGGTGTCTCAAAAGTCAGAGACACCCTCTTTTTATTCGTACTCCTACCCGAGTAGTTTTTCAAATACTGAATTTTCAGAGCCTTAAAAAAACTTATGAGACAGCCTCTTTTTATTTTTTGTGCAAACCACATTCTTTTGATTCGGGATTTTCCCACCACCATCGTCCGGCACGAACATCTTCGCCATGCATAATAGCTCTTGTACAAGGTTGGCAGCCAATACTTGGAAATCCTTTATCGTGCAAAACATTATATGGTACCTTGTGCTCTTTTATATAATCCCAAACCTGTTGTTCGGTCCATTTAGCCAGTGGATTTACTTTTACAAGGTTGTTGTTGCTATCCCACTCTACAACGCCGATATCGATTCGGGTTACTGATTGCGATGCACGTAAACCACAAATCCAGGCATCCAAACTGGCAAAGGCCCTTTGAAGCGGTTCGATTTTTCGGATATGACAGCACAATTTCCGATTATCAACGCTTTCGTAAAACAGATTAATACCTTTGGCATTAACCATTTCCTGAACTTTCTCATTATTCGGGAAGAACACTTCGATGGACGTTTTATATTTTTTTGAAGTACGGTCAATTAAGTCGTAAGTTTCGGGAAACAACCGTCCGGTATCGAGTGTAAAAATACGCGCATTGGGATTGATTTTAAGAACCATATCAGTTAAAACCTGATCCTCGGCGCCAAGGCTGGAAGAAAGTGCAATTTTATTGCCAAACAAGGCTAAAACTCTTTTTAAAATTTCCTCGGCAGAGGCATTGTATAACTCGTTATTCAGTTTTTTAATTTCGTCGGGATGCATTTAATGGTTTTTTATGATGAACTGCTTCAAATATAGCAATTATGTAGGTTAATGGGAATATTACAAACAACAATCGCCAAAACATACGCCCATATGACGGCCTTTTTCAACAAGCGGATTATCGGGTTGAATCAACCTGATTTTTCCACCAACCTCATCCAACGGAACCGAAGTAATAACGCCACCCTTAAGGGCCACCATGGTTCCAAAATTCTGCTCATGAATTAAACGGGCTGCCGAAGCTCCAAAACGCGTGGCCAATATCCGGTCGGCAGGTGTTGGACTGCCTCCTCGCTGAATGTACCCAAGGATGGTTTCGCGGGTTTCCAGACCTGTTATTTTCCGTATTTGTTTGGCTATAAATGCCCCGGCCGATTTTTTAGCCATTTTTTCAATTCCTTCGGCTACCACCACAATGGAGTAGGGTTTTTTCTTACGGCTTCTTTCCATCAAACATTCGGCAACCGTATCGAGGCTGTATGGAATCTCAGGTATCAGGATAACATCGCCACCACCGGCTATGCCCGAGTAAAGGCCAATCCAACCGGCCTGGTGCCCCATCACTTCAATTACCATAACCCTTTTGTGCGAATTGGCGGTAGTATGCAACCGGTCAATGGCATCGGTAGCAATATAAACGGCAGTATCAAATCCAAATGTAACATCGGTTCCCCACACGTCATTGTCGATGGTTTTAGGAACACCAATCACATTGAGTCCTTCTTTCGACAACAGGTTAGCTGTTTTTTGTGTGCCATTTCCACCAATGCAAACCAGTGCATCCAAGCCCATTTCGCGATAGTTCTTTTTTATCAATTCGGGCTTAGCAGCCGGGTCTTCACCTTCAACCACCTTATAGGGCTTAAGACGGGATGTGCCAAGAATGGTTCCCCCCAGGGTTAAAATTCCTGACAGGATTTGTTCATTCAGTTCTATGGTGTCCTTTTCCAACAAACCGCTAAATCCGTTTACTATGCCTAAAACATCCATTTCGTATTCTACAATGGCAGTTTTTCCAACTCCGCGAATGGCTGCATTGATACCGGGGCAATCACCGCCCGCCGACAAAATTCCAATTCTCATTTTTGCATTTGCCATAACCTGTATTTATTAGGGTATCAGTAATTATTTTCGATTGGTGATAAGCCCGTTTAAAAAGTAAACATCACAAACTAAATGAAGTTCACCTCTATTTTGGTTTAAAGAATTAAGCATGAAACACCAGTAATGGTATGTCGGTATGGAATAATAGCTTACGAGTGATACTGGCATTAAAAAAACGTTGCAGGAAATTTCTTTTTTTGCGAGTCATGGCCAATATGTCAATGTTGTGTTCCTGTACATATTTTTCAATGGTATCTACAAAATCTTTACCTTTCAGTATGTGGTAAATTATTTTATGGTTACGGTAGGTTGAGTCGCAGTAAGCTTTAAATTTCTCCATTTTCAACATCTCCGTTTCTTCTCCCTTCTTATAGCAAAAATGTACGGCATGTATTTCAGTATCAAAAGGTGTTATAATTCGTATCAGTCTATGAATTGAAAAATAATCCTGTTCTTCGAACTCGGTTAAAAACAACACTTTGCCAATACGCGATAAATCGACCACCGAATGAGACGGTACGGCCAAAACAGGAGCAGTAACTTTTTGTATTACATCGCCGGTAATACTTCCCAGCAGCTCCTTAATGGTTTCTCCTTTAGTTTTGGTACCCATTATAATAACGTCGCAGTTCTCTTTTTGGCTGATTTTAGGGATTACGTCCTCAGGATAGCCATACTCAAACCGTACTTTTAGTGTGATATTCTCCTTTTGAGAAGGTGACATGCCGCTTACCTTATCGAGAGTTAGCCTATTTAGTTTTTCCCTGGCTTCTTCTTCATGTTTTTCAACCTCCTGTCGTAGTTTTCCCTTCTCAACCTCCGTGAGGTTCAGCTCACTTTTCGATTCGTATAAACCAAAGCAATGCAAAATGGTAATCTCGGCCGGGAATTTTTCGGCCAGTGTTAAACCAAATTTCAGGGCGTTTAATGAATATTCGGAGAAATTAACCGGAACCAATAATTTAATCATATTCTGCAAAGCTTAAGTTAATACCGAATACAAAAGTTACGAAAAAAAAGGAGAACTGGCAAAACAAAAAGAAACCCGGCTCTTCATGCGAAATGTTTTACCGGGTTTATTTGATTGCTTGCTTTAATGCCAAGTTTTACAAAATTAACATGGCATCGCCATAAGTGCCAAAGCGGTACTTCTCTTTAACGGCAGTTTTATAGGCTTTCGTTACCAAATCGTAACCTCCAAAAGCTGAAACCATCATCAGCAAAGTGGACAAAGGCAGGTGGAAGTTTGAAATCATGCAATTTGCCACACTAAAATCGTATGATGGGCAAATAAACTTATTAGTCCATCCTTCGTAAGGCTTAACATGCCCGAAAGTACTCACCGAACTTTCGAGCGTTCTCATAACGGTTGTTCCCACTGCACAAACCCTTTTCTTCTGGTCTTTTCCATGGTTGATGATGTCGGCAGCTTTGTCGGTGATTAAAATTTGCTCTGAGTCCATTTTATGCTTGGTTAAATCCTCAACATCCACAGTACGGAAGTTTCCTAACCCAACATGTAGTGTAACATAAGCAAAATGAGCGCCTTTAATTTCCAAACGCTTTAACAGTTCGCGACTAAAGTGCAGACCAGCAGTTGGAGCCGCTACAGCACCTTCGTTTAGGGCAAAAATGGTTTGGTAGCGTTCGCTGTCTTCGGGCTCCACCTCACGTTTAATAAACTTTGGAAGTGGCGTTTCTCCTAGGCTGTAAAGGGTTTTCTTAAAATCTTCGTACGAGCCATCGTAAAGGAAGCGAAGTGTTCTACCGCGCGAAGTTGTATTGTCAATAACTTCCGCTACCAATAAATCGTCTTCGCCAAAATAGAGTTTGTTACCGATGCGGATTTTTCTGGCCGGGTCAACCAATACATCCCATAAACGCTGCTCCTTGTTCAATTCGCGAAGCAGGAAAACTTCAATTTCGGCGCCTGTTTTCTCTTTATTACCATAAAGCCGCGCAGGAAAAACTTTTGTGTCGTTGAAAACCAAAACGTCATCCTGGCCAAAATAGTCAACAATTTCCTTGAACACTTTGTGCTCTATTTTCCCTGTTGAACGATGAACTACCATTAATCGCGACTCATCTCTATTTTGCGCCGGATGAAGGGCAATTAGCTCATCGGGCAGTTTATACTTAAACTTTGATAACTTCATAGTAATAATTAATTATTGAAAAAACATCCAAAATTTTAATACAAAAATAAGCTCCATTTGTACGAATGATACCTTAATTTGTACGAATTTGTTGCAAAATTTTATCGAACTGCTCAATTGTTTGAGCTTCAGATACTTTAAACGAACCAATGGCGCTGCGCACTAACCCTGATAAATGACCGCCGGCTTGCAGCGATTTTCCTAAATCGTGGGCAAAGGAACGTATATATGTTCCTTTGCTACACACTACGCGAATGGTGGCCACCGGCTTTTTGTAGCTGAGCAATTCCAGTTGATGAAATTCAACCTGCCGCCCTGCCAGTTCCATGTCGTGTCCCTTTCGGGCATGCTCGTAAGCTCTTTTGCCATTTATACGGATGGCCGAAAAAAGCGGTGGTATTTGCATCTGAATACCCAAAAAACCTTTTAGGACATCTTGTATTTCCTGTTCGTCTATATGCGTTATGTCAAACTCCTGGTTAATATCTGTTTCCAAATCGTACGATGGTGTTGTACTGCCCAGTGTTACCGATGCTATGTACTCCTTTTCCATTCCCATAAGGGTTTCGATTTGCTTGGTGAGCTTGCCGGTACAAACAATCATTAGTCCTGTTGCCAATGGGTCAAGGGTGCCTGCATGCCCGACTTTAATTTTTTTAAAACCCAGTTGCTGCCTGATTAAAACCCGAACTTTGTTTACCAAATCGAACGACGACCAACCAAAAGGTTTGTCAAACAGCAATATCCGACCCTCGCTAAAATCGTTGGGAATGCACTCCGCTTTCAGGCTAAAACTTTTATAAAAATCTTCCATTTGTTATCTATCAAACCAGGCAAGCGGTATTATTAAGCCCAAAAACTACCAACAACGGCCAGTGCTCCAACAACGGCACAATAAATGGCAAACCAGATTAGTTTCCCCTTTTTAACCAATTCTACCATCCATCTACAGGCAAACCATCCTGCAACAAAGGCCGCTACAAAACCAGCCAAGAGAGGCATTAAACCAATCCCTTGTGATGATTCTATAACAGGGGACGACATACTTTTATACATGCTTAAAAGGTTTTCGCCGATAATGGGAATTAAAACCATTAGAAAAGAAAAGCGGGCTACTTCATGCTTTCGGTTGCCCAAAAGCAAGCCGGTAGCTATGGTTGCTCCAGATCTGGAAATTCCCGGCATAATGGCCACAGTTTGGGCAATGCCGATAATAAATGCATCTTTAAAACTAATATCACGGTCACCCGATTTCCGGTAATAAGCCAAAGCTAACAGAGATGCCGTAATAAATAACATACATCCAACAATGAGCAATATGGCTGGCGAATCAAAAATTGCCTCTACGTGGTCTTTAAAAAACAAACCGACAACTAAAACAGGAATCATTGAAACTGCAATAGCCGCAATGTAACGTGTTTGTTCGTTCCATGAAAAGCTGAACAATCCGGCAAGTAAAGAGGCTATGTCCTTTCGGAAAACAACCAAAGTACTTAAAACAGTGGCGCCATGTACAGCTACCGTAAAACTCAAATTATCGGTGGCTTCAACACCTAAAAGATGCTTTCCAATTTCGAGGTGACCACTGCTGCTAACTGGCAAAAACTCAGTTAATCCTTGTATTATACCAAGAATAAGGGCTTCAATCCAACTCATTTATAAGAAAATTTAGGGCGGGAGAACTATTTTTTATCTACAGAAGGTTTTTTCATGATAGCGTAAATGGCAAACAAAAACCCCAACAAAACCACCAAAGGTGCGAGAGTAATGCGTTGAAATCCATAAATGGCCTCATTAAAAACCTCGGGGTCATCGCTTCCACCCCCCATCATCAGCAGAAATCCAACTACAACAATAACAAAAGCTATCGCTAAAAGAATATAATTCTCTTTATCAAGAGCCAGTTCAAACTTTTTTTGGTTTTCTTTTTTCATCTGTTTATAATTTGTTTTTATTCGGTCAGATGGAACATCCATGTACATAATTCCCGATAAATCGGGACAAGCTATGCTACTTTGTGTCGCCGAGAGGCAACATGGATGCTTCATCTGTAAAATATTTGTTTTGTTTAGGCGGCCTGAAGATACAACGAGCTAATATAATGTAATTTATTTTATTGCACTTTGGCAGTTTCCGGTTCTATCGCGTATATCTGTTCAGGTGGATGTTTATTTTAATTTGTTTAAAAATTCATTAATAGTAAAGTTGGTCGGTTTTAAGGCGCAGATACTTGTTAACTGCAAAAAAGGTTGATACCAGCGTAATTAAAATCCCAATGATGGTTACCAGTAAAAACAATACGCCAACCAGCATTACATCTGAAAAGCCAATAACGCCTTCAAGCTCTTTACCAAGGCTGTATATAAGTAACGACAGCAAAATAATAGCCAATGTTGCTCCGGCAAGTCCATGCAAAACACTTTTAAGCAGAAATGGTTTTCGTATAAACCCTCTTGTTGCGCCAACCAACTGCATGGTTCGAATGAGGAAACGCCGGGCGTAAACCGACAATCGAATGGTGTTGTTAATAAGTGCCACCGAAATAAACAAAAGCAATCCGCTAAAAAGTGCCAACACCATGGTTATTTTCCTGATATTTTCATTAACGGCATGGAGAAGGTTTTTTTGATAATAAACCTCTTTCACCTGAGGGTAGTTCATAACTTCAGCTTCGATACGGGCCATACTGTCAGGATTGGCCCAGGCTGCAGCCAGTTTAACTTCAATGGATGAAAGCAGTGGGTTGTAACCCAAAAATTCTACAAAGTCTTCTCCCAGTTCTTCTTTTAATGTTTGAGCGGCCTGCTCTTTGTCAACATATTCAACCACACGAACATATGGAGCCGCACTTAAAATTTTTTGCAGACGCCTGACTTCTGCCTCGCGGGCATTGTCCTTAATTAAAATGGTAAACCCCAGATTTTCTTTAACATGGTGCGACAGCCGCTGGGCGTTTAAAAACAAAAAACCAATAATTCCAAGTAAAAACAAAACCAGCGAGATGCTGATAATGGTTGTAGCATAAGAACTTCTAAGTTTGCGCCTGGCACTGGTATTCATAACAAACCTTGATTAAATGAGGTTGTTAAAAGAACATAAAATCTCAAATTAGGTGCAAATATAAGGCAAAATTTTATGAATTCAGCTTTTAATATCGCATGAAGGCACTTAACAAAAGTTAATTGTATGTAATGGAAATCTTTATTTTGAAGGAACAGTTTATGTTTATATTGGTTTAAATACCATAAGAGAATTAACAATTTCTTGTTCAATGGCATTATACTCCCTTTGTTGATTGGCAATATAATCCTTGAAAAGTTTTTCTTTTAATGGATATTTCTGTATTAACTCTTCGCACCGATTCCGAAGGTTGTCAAATTGCAGTTTATGCAAATTCACAGTATTTTCATCAGCCTCATAGATTTTTTCATCGATAATGTCCATTCCTGCCTGATGAATCTGGTTGTTTAACTCTCCTTTAGTGATGCAAACCGGATGTTTAAATTCCTTATCGTCATCAATATATCCATCGTCGATAAGGATAATGCCATTGGGGTTTAAGCATTTTTTGAGAACCGACAATGTTTCAAAATAATTACCGAACACGGGCCCAATGGCTCCAAGCACAATAACGTCGAAACCATAGAGTGATTTAACCCGTGTTCGAATGTCATTCACTTCAAATCGGCACAAATAACTTACATGATATTCAGCAGCTTTAATGGCTGCTTCATTAACAAATGCTTCAATAGCATCGATACCAAAGCAATTACAACCAATTTTTTGTGCCAATTTTACTGAAACCGCACCCTTACCGCAGCCCATATCGAGCACCTGTAGGTCTGGCCCTGCCAAAGAATGCTTCTGCACCATGTTGATAATGGCCTCGGGGTCGGCCCCAATTTCCCAAAAATCCTGGAGAATATATGGCAGGAACTGGAATAATTCAGGTGTATCGCCATCCATTGCCGCTACAACCGACTCTTCTATACTCTTATAGCTTTGCTCATTCATGACAATAAGTTGTTTTTGAAAAGTGATTTATTTTCATCACAATATTACGTACTTAAAATACCAATTTTCTGAACCTAATTCATACCATGAGAAAGGATTGAATGTAAGTTTTGGCACGAATTATTAGAATGAACCACAAGTTAATACAATATTATAGAAGCATCAAAACTACTTTTTGATAACCCGATAAGTATTCAAATGGTTTGGAAACCTATTTGTTCGTCTTCAATTTGCAGGTAACTTCAATTCGATTGTTGTCGGGGTCGGCTGTTTCAAACTCATAAAAGCCATCACCGGTTATGCGAGGCCCTCGCAAAATAGCGAAGCCGTCGTTTTGGAGTTGTTCAGCAAGTTTATCAACCTCATCGGGCACGTCAACCCCAAAAGCCAGGTGGATAATTCCAGTATGTTGTTTAATAATTGTATCATTGGCATTTAAGGGAATATCAGGCTTTTGCATAATTTCCAGTAAAGCCCCGCCTTTAAAAGTAAGAAAGTAACTTTTAAAATTTGTTTTTTCGTTGTAATACAGCGAATTCGAAGACGCATTAAAATAATGGGTATAATACTTCTTTAAATTTTCCAGGTTGTTGGTCCAAACGGCAACATGATGCAGGCTAATATTCATGTGTTTATATATTTTATTGTTTTTCAATTACTTTAATGGTTTTCCACTTCTCACTACGAAACCGCATTATCAGCACGATACAGAAAATCAGGATTACAAGTACCAATAAAAACCAGGCCGTTACTACTGAAAGATTAAATATTCTGAAGGAAATCCAAAGAACAGGGACAAACAACCAATGGGCAGAAACGGATGCCGCCATTGTAAAAAAAGTATCTCCGGCTCCACGCAAAGCGCCAATCAGTGCAACCATAACAGCTTCGGCCAATACATATAATGCTGCTATTCTAATCATTGAAACGGCCAATTTAACTGTTTTTTCAAAAACAGCATCACTTGACTGTGGTTGAAAAACCCGTACAAGCGTTTCGGGGATAAAAACAAAAAGAATTAAAATGATGGCCGAATAGAAAATGCCAGTGCGTATTCCTGAAAGGGCAGCCCTATGCGCTACCTGGGGCCTTCCAGCTCCCATATATCTGCCAACCAGACTTGTTACCGCCACCTCAATGCCAAGTAAAGGTATAAACGAAACCAAATCCCAGTTAAACATGATGGTTGTTGCTGTAGCTTCCACATCGCCCTGACTGTGAAACAATGCCACCATGATAAAAAACGCCAGAAAGTTGAGAAAAAATTCAAGTCCCGCAGGATATCCAAACTTAATAAGCGTTTTCATTATGCGCCAGTTAAAACGAAAGGAGCTCATAACGCCAAACATTTGTCGGTTTGCCCTGGTAAAATAAGCAACAGTTAGAATGGCTACAGCAAAAGCTGCACCGCTAACAGTTCCAATAGCAGCACCTTTCACGCCCATGGGCTCAAACCCGAACTTGCCAAAAATCAAAATATAATCGAGCAGAACATTCACCACCATGGCAGCAATGGTGGCCACCATCACGACTTTTGTCTTACCAATTCCGGTAAAATAGCATCCTAGCGTATAGCGTAACATACCAAAAAGCCCACCCCAGACCAGAATATTCAAATAATCAATCTGGTAATTAATTTGGGAGGCAGGAATATCGACCACATAATAAAACGAAACCACAAACGGTTTAATAATGAGAATAATGGGCCAGGCCAAAATAGTAATTAAAATAGCCTGAAATGCCGCTTTGGTAGAATTAAACCGCTCGCCAGCCCCAAAGTACTGCGCTACCAACGCTGTTGAATAGCCGGTTAATCCCATAAAAAAGAAAATCATCATCTGAAAAGTTACGGCACCTCCCATGGCTGCATTCATCTGTTCAGGCCCTATTTTTGCAAGAAACAACCTGTCGGTAAAAGTCATAATGCCATCGCAGGCTGTTGATATAATCATAGGAAAAGCCAAAACAAGCAATTCTTTGGTTCCTCCTTTTTTATGGTAGTCTTTGAAATATTGTTTAAAGAGATTCATTTTCCAGTTTGTTCAGATATTAAAAGAACACTATTAATTATAAAGCATTGTATAACTATTATTTAAAATCACTTATATAAAGTAATATTTAGAAACTGTTTAAAATTGATTACTTAAAATCTTTAGACAATAGACACAAGACTCGCAGTGTAACGAAGTCCCGAGAATCGGGATTAGACTTAAGAAAAAACGTAGTGGTTAACAAATTAGAACTGTTATTCAAAGTATCATCTTTACCTGTCTGCGAGCCAAGAAAAGTCTGTTTTATCTGCCAAATCTTGTCTATCTGTCTATTGTCTAAAATTCTAATAGTCTTTAATAAAACCAGATGATAAATAATAAACAAACACCCAACACACACAAATACTATCACTTATATCCAATGCCTTATTCCCATTAAGAGATTATTTCCGGTTTTGAATGATTTCCAGACTGCCGGAAACTTCCATTATAATGCCATGATTTTGAGTAGTTGCGTATAGCTTCTTTAAAAAAGACTCTGATTGGTTAAAAGCCCGCATAGCCCTGACAATTTTCCAAACCATCAAATCATTGTCTTTCCAGGTTTGATAGCACGAAATTAATTCATTATAACACCCGGGAACAGCATTGTAAAAACAGATATACCCCAAAGCATCAATTGATTCGCAGGTTTGTTTAAAGTTATTATTTCTAATTGCCTTTAATAAAAAAGGAACAGCTGGGGGCCCTATCCGGATGATAGTGCGTGCCACAATGTCGCGAGGCAACGGGAAACTCTTTTTTTTAAATTTTTCAGGATGAATGGCTTTATACTGATTATTACCTATACAACCCAGCATTGGTATTAAATACGGAAGTGCATCAATACCAAACGAAGAGAGCGATTCGCAAATTTCAATTTTTGTATAAAGCTTCTTTTCAACTAACAGAACCTGGCAAAGAGCGTCAATCATATCCACTTGTTTACCCGCGTTAATTAAGCGGGCTGCGATGGTTCGTTGAACAGCAATTGGACTTGTAAGCAGCGCTTTAAGCTCTTTACCTGATGGCACAAACCCTCGGTTTTCCAATTGAGGATAAGAACTTTTCATCCGTAAACAGTTTAATTAATTTGGTCGGATAGAAACCTGCTCATAACAGAATTCAGACCGGGCTTTTACAAATCGTAAAATTAGGTGATTATAGCGGATTGATTGCAAAAGAAAAGAACGATTTATTGGCAATTTTCACGCCACCACCACCTTTAACAACATTTAACAGCCAAAACAGAATTAATAACCAAATCATTTGCCCTAACTTTGTTGCAACCAAAAACCTCCGTTATGGATTTACTGACACAACCCTATTTTGTATTGTTTATTATCATCTGCATTGGATTTATAATTGGCAATATTAACGTTAAAGGCGTCTCTTTGGATATTTCTGCCATCATTTTTGTGGCCATACTCTTTGGCCATCTTGGCTACGAAATTCCTCCCATTATTGGTCAGCTTGGTCTCATTCTTTTTATTTATACTATTGGAATGCAAGCGGGTCCAGGTTTTTTTGATTCCTTCCGAAAACAGGGACGAACACTTGTTTGGATTACTTCGGTTGTTATTATCTCGGCTTCTCTTATTACATTTTTCACCTTCCACTGGGGAGGCGTTGAAATGCCGGTTGCCATAGGACTGTTGACTGGCGCATTAACCAGTACACCCGGGTTGGCGGCTGCCATTGATGCCACCAATTCACCTCTCATTTCCATTGGCTATGGTATTGCTTATCCGTTTGGGGTTATTGGTGTAATTTTATTTGTGCGTCTTTATCCGAAAATATTCAGAGTAGATATTAAAGCCGCCGAAAAAGAATATGAGCAGGAAGCCGAATCGGGCTTTCCCGAAATAAAAACACGGATTTTCAGAGTTGAGAATGATGCCATCCACAATAAATCTATCCGCGATTTACGCATTCGTTCCATGACCAATGCTGTAATTTCAAGGATACTTCATAATGGGGAACTGGTGATTCCTTCTCCTGAGGCTATTTTAACTCGCGGCGATTTAATTAAAGCGGTTGGCACCGAAGAATCGTTGCAAAAAATTGGATTGTTAATTGGCAGCGAAACCAACGAAGAAATTCCCATCCCCAAAAGCTACGAGGTACAATCCATACTGGTTACAAACAAGGAGGCTGTTAACAAAACGCTTCGGTCGTTTAATCTTTGGAGAACCTACCAGGCTACTGTTACCCGTGTACGCCGGAGCGGCATTGACATTACGCCTTCGCCCAATTTGCGTTTACAAATGGGCGACAAACTTATGGTTGCCTGCAGTAGCGAAAGCATGAAACAGGTTATCACCATTTTTGGAAATAACGACAAGAAATTGTCGGATACCGATTTTTTCCCTATTGCAGCGGGTATTGTGCTTGGAATTTTGCTTGGAAACTTATCCTTATCGTACGGTAACGACTTTACCTTTAGCCTCGGCCTTACAGGCGGCGTGCTCACTGTTGGCATGATATTAAGTCGTATGGGAAGAACCGGGCCATTAATCTGGAGCATGTCGGGTGCTGCCACCCAGCTTTTACGGCAGGTTGGACTTATGTTTTTTCTTGTTGAAGTTGGCACAAAAGCCGGGGCAAACATCGAAGAAACCTACCAGGCCTATGGCTTTAAGCTATTTGCCATGGGTGGTGTTATCACCTTGTTGCCAATGATTTTTGCGCTAATAGCTGCCCTTCTGCTTAAGAAAATGAATTTCTTAACCATGATGGGAACCCTGACCGGGGCCATGACCAGTACACCAGGACTTGCAGCGGTTTCGCCCATGACCGATAACAATGCCCCTGCCGTGGCTTATGCAACCGTTTATCCGGTTGCGATGGTATTGCTGATAGTTTGTGTACAGATTTTAGCGGCATTTGGGTAATGTGAGGGTTAGATTGGATAGGCTGAAGGCAGAAGTTGTTAGCTTCTAAGAGGAGTTTCTTTGCCACGTTAAATAATATGTGACTTTGCTATTTATAATGGTTCGTAAAAAACAAACGCAAAGGCGCTAAAAAACAAAGACTTAGTCTATCTGTCTGTAGTCTAAACTTCTAATTGTCTTTATAAAATTAGAAAACTAAATTTAAACAGTCACTTAATAATGTGCGATTTAAGTTTTATTGTGTCAAACCTGTAATTTGCCAATATTCTGATTTTTAAATAAGTTTAGCAGATTGTTATATTTAAAAAAATTTGAAAAATCCGGGATTTGTAAATAAAAAATTTCTCTGGGCGCTCCTGATTGGGGCGCTGGTTTTGCTGTTTTATTTTTCTCTTCCCCGGCCACTTTTTAAAACGCCTTACTCTACCATTTTAACTGATAAACATGGAACGCTGCTTGCCGGTTATATTGCCGACGACGGGCAGTGGCGATTCCCTCCGGGCGATTCGGTTCCTTATAAATTCTCAAAAGCACTCGTAACATTCGAAGATGAGCTTTTTTACTATCATCCGGGTGTTAATCCATTCTCATTGGTACGAGCTGTTAAACAGAATCTTTTGGCCGGAAGAACCGTTAGCGGAGGCAGCACAATAACCATGCAGGTGATTCGATTGGCACGCCCCTCTCCCAGAACCATCCTTCATAAAATTAAAGAGATGTATCTGGCAGTGAGGTTAGAATTATCAATAAGCAAAGACAGTATCCTAGCGTTATATGCATCGCAGGCTCCGTTTGGAGGCAATACCGTTGGTCTGGAGGCTGCCTCGTGGCGCTATTTTAACCATCCCGCGCATGAACTTACGTGGGCCGAATCGGCGTTGCTGGCCGTATTGCCCAATGCCCCTGCGTTGGTGCATCCGGGCCGTAACCGCCAGCATCTGTTTGAAAAAAGAAACCGACTATTGGCAAAGCTTCACCAAAAGGGCGTTTTTGATGATGTAACACTTCAACTGGCAATAGCCGAGTCGTTACCAGGGGAGCCTCGCCCCATACCACAGTTAATACCGCATTTGCTCGATGCCCAGATAACCAATAAACGGGGAACCCGTGAAAAAACCACCATCGACCCTTATTTACAACGATTAGCAGCCGACGCCATAAATAGGCATGGTTTTCAGTTGAAACAAAACCAGATACATAATGCTGCCGCATTAATTGTGTCGGTAGAAACCGGTGCTGTTTTGGCTTATGTGGGCAATACCGTTGGTGTGGATGCCGGCAAGGGTCACCAGGTTGATATTGTCAAAGCCCCTCGTAGTTCCGGCAGTATTCTGAAACCCATTCTTTTTGCTGCCGCCCTTCAGGATGGTTATATTCTGGGAAAGACACTTTTGCCCGATATTCCAACGTATTACCGCAACTTTAACCCTCAAAACTATCAAAAACGATTCGATGGTGCCGTGGCAGCCAACGAAGCCTTATCGCGATCGCTAAACGTTCCTTTTGTACGACTTTTAAATGACTATGGCGGAGAACGATTTCTGGCGCTTTTGCAACAGTGTGGTTTTAGCACTATGCAAAAACCATACGGACATTATGGACTAACCCTGATTTTGGGAGGAAGCGAAACCTCGTTGTGGGATTTAACCGGTTGCTATGCCTCCATGGCACGAACACTCAATCACTACATGGCCAATAACTCTGTTTATTCAAAAGACGATTTCAGAGCATTAACCACCACCTATTCGGAAAAAGAAAACCTTATCCGGAAAACTGAATTTGCACACGTTTTTCAGGCATCGGCCATATATCAAACCTTCATGGCGATGACCGGCGTTCAGCGCCCACCTGAAGAAACCGGCTGGGAACACTTCTCTTCGTCGCGGCAAATAGCTTGGAAAACCGGCACCAGCTATGGGTACAGAGATGCCTGGAGCATTGGCGTAACACCCGAATATGTTGTGGCCGTTTGGGTTGGCAATGCCACAGGCGAAGGACGTCCGGGAATAATTGGAGGCGCTACGGCCGGCCCCATCATGTTTGAGCTTTTCAATCTGCTGCCACCTACCAGCCGATTTCAAATGCCGTATGACGATTTAATAAAAGTACCTGTTTGTCGGCAGTCGGGCTACAGAGCCGGGCCGCACTGCGAACCTGTTGATTCGGTTTACATTGCGGCCTCCCATAAAAAAACAGAAGTTTGCCCATACCACCATCTTATTCATTTAACCGAAGATGGCCGATACCAAACCCGCATCGATTGCGAACCTACCGGAAAAACACGGCCCGTTAACCGTTTTGTTTTACCGCCCGTTATGGAATGGTATTATAAATCGCGTCATCCGGGCTATACCTCACTTCCTCCTTTTAAGCCGGGTTGCGAAAATAATGAAGCGCTCAACCCCATCGATTTTATCTATCCGGCAGTAAACACCACCGTTTATGTTCCAAAAAATCTGGATGGTATGCTTTCACGAATCATTTTAAAAGCTGTTCATCGAAATCATCAAGCTACACTTTACTGGCACTTAAATGGAAATTATATTGGAATAACCCAGTCGCCACATCATGTTGAAGTATTGCCCATAAGGGGTAACAATACCATTACAGTAGTTGACGAAGAAGGGAACCGTGTAACCAGAAGGATGTTTTGTGCAGGGGATGAATGATTTTAAGGGATTAGAACACGGAAAAATGCAACCAATTAACAATAAATGCTAAATTTGCAGAAATTGCGGTTATTGAATTCGGCTTGGAACAATATTTGAACTGGCACGTTATAACCGCATAGAAGCATTCATTTTTAACAATTCATTACCCATGGAAAAACGCAAGGGATTTTTCAAAGCCAGATGGTGGATAATCATTTCGCTGAGCGTGTTGATTACTTTTGGTTTTGTGGCCGCCAACACCGACCAGAGAAACTTTGAAATAGTAAAAAACCTCGATATTTTTTATACGCTCTTCAGAGAACTGAACAGCAGTTATGTGGATGAAACACAGCCCGAGAAGCTTATTAAAACGGCCATTGATGGCATGCTGGAGTCGCTCGATCCATATACCACCTTTATTCCGGAATCGGAAATGGAAGATTTCAGGTTTATGACCACAGGCGAGTACGCCGGTATTGGTGCACTGATAACCAAACGCGGGCAATACGTGGTTATTTCGGAACCTTACGAGGGGTTTCCGGCACAACAGTCGGGACTGAGAGCCGGCGACCGGATTCTTGAAATCAACGGGGAAAGCATGCTCAACCGCGAAACAGCTCAGGTGAGTGAGCGCCTTAAAGGTCCCGCCGGAACTGAATTAAAAGTAAAGGTTCAACGTCCGGGTATTAAAAATCCTTTGGAGATCCCCATTACACGACGTGTTATCCAGATAAACCCGGTTCCTTATTATGGTATGCTCGACAAAGAAACAGGCATTATTATTCTGAGCAACTTTACCCAGGATTGTTCGCGCGAGGTGGAGAAAGCCTTTACAGAGCTCAAGAAAGGCGGCATGAGAACTCTGGTTTTAGACCTTCGTGGAAACCCCGGAGGGTTAATGGATGAAGCCGTAAAAATTGCCAACCTGTTTTTACCCCGTGGTAGTGAAGTTGTAAGTACCCGTGGAAAAGTATCGCAATGGGAAAAAACCTTCAGAGCGCCGCGTGAGCCAATCGATACTGAAATGCCTATTGCTGTTTTGATTAACCGAGGCTCCGCATCGGCGTCCGAGATTGTTGCAGGGGCATTGCAGGACCACGACCGGGCCGTTGTAGTGGGTCAGCGTTCGTTCGGGAAGGGATTGGTGCAAACCACACGTAACCTTGCCTATAATGCCAAGCTGAAAGTAACCACCGCCAAATATTATATTCCCAGCGGTCGTTGTATTCAGGCTGTTGACTATTCGCACCGCAACGAGGATGGCAGTGTTGGTTTTATTCCCGACTCGCTGATGAAAGAGTTTAAAACCAAAGGTGGTCGTCCGGTATTTGACGGTGGTGGCATCTCTCCGGATATTACTATTGACTCAGACCGATTCTCAAATATTTCCATCGCTTTAATATCGCAGCAAATAGTGTTTGATTATGCAACCGAGTTTACGTTGGAAAACCCATCGGTTGAAAAGCCGGAGACTTTTGTTTTAACTGATTCACAATTTGAAGGCTTTAAAAACTATGTGGCCGGATTAAAAGAGTTCCGTTATCAAACCGAATCGCAGGATTTACTCAACAAGCTTAAAGCTGCTGTAAGAAGAGACGGTTATATGGAATATGCCGGAGAATCGCTGGCATTAATTGAAAAGCAGATTGCACCTGATATCAGCCGTGATATGGAACTGTTTAAGCCCGAAATCAGCGAATTGTTGTCGTTAGAGTTAATGCGCCGATACTATTACCAAAAAGGTGCCATACTTCATAATTTAAGAAGCGATAAAGACGTAGCCAAAGCATTAACTGTATTAAGCAATAAAAATGAATATCAGGGCATGCTAAGCGGTACCATTTTAACGCATGCAGGAGATAAGCGCTAAACTGATTTTAAGATGGATTGTAGCAATTAACCACACAAAAAAGCAGAAATATTTAAGAACCCGGGACAGTAAAAAATCCCGGGTTTTTTATTGTATTAATGTATGATTATGTATAATGTGCTACGTGTTTGTAGTTTTATAAAAAGATTGAGATTGAGATGGCTGACAGGATGTTGAAAATGGCATATCCAAGTTAAATTTGTATTAAAGGTTATTATGAATGATTAATTTTTGATTATGCGAGATTCATATCCCGATTTGGGATTTGTTGTTTGTTTTTATATCTTTGTAATATGAGAATTATCGCATTTCGAACTCTAAAAGAGTTTTTTGAAAACCCGGAATATGCTAATTCCGAAGTTTCATTGAGAGCTTGGTATCATGATGCAAAAACATCTGAATGGAAAAACTCAAATGAGTTGAAAAAGCAATTTAAACATGCAAGCATTGTTGGAGACGGAAGAGTTGTTTTCAATATAAAAGGCAATGCTTACAGATTGGTGGTTGCCATTGATTATGAATTTCAAGTGATTTTCATTCGGTTCATTGGAACACACAAACAATACGATAAAATTAACGCTAAAACGATTTGATTATGAATATTCGGCCAATAAAAACTGAACAAGATTACTTTACTGCTATAAGCAGGATTGAACAATTGTGGGGCGCAAAAAAAGATAGCCCTGAAGGAGATGAATTAGACTTATTGGTGACCTTAGTTGAAGCATACGAATTGAAACATTATCCCATAGCGCCGCCTGACCCAATTGATGCCATTAAATTTCGTATGGAGCAGATGGGTATGAGTAATGCTGATATGGTTAAATATCTTGGCAGTCAAAGTCGGGTAAGTGAGGTCCTTAACAGAAAGAGAAGATTGTCTTTAGGTATGATAAAATCCCTATATAAAGAGTTAAAAATACCTGCTGAAATTTTATTAGCCTAATAGTCTTATTATCCTTCAACTACCCCGGAAGCAGTTGCCTGCCATCTGCAACAAGCTAAAAAGACAACATGACGGAAAGAGCGTTTTCCCAAATTATTGGAGTTCTTTTAATTCTTGGAATATTAGGAGATTTCCTTCTTTATTGTAATATTGAAAGGTTTAATAATCTATCTCCTATAATTGGCGGTTTTGGTAGAATTGCCGGACTAATACTCATAATAAGCAAGGGGGTTTTAATTAAGACCAAGTCCCTTTTTAAAATTACATTTATTCTTTTGATTTTTATTTTCATATACTCTAATAAATTACAAGTTTTTAAGCCACTTTTTTTGTGGAGCTATTGTTATTTTTTACTTCTCTCGGGTCAAGACATATGTAATCCTGCCTATATGGTTCTTTATTTTTCACTACACTATATATTGTTCT